>JBDSMU010000169.1:0-62056 GCA_039915685.1 Gemmatimonadales bacterium
TTACATCGAATCAGGGATCATCGACGGCGATCCGTTCCAGACTCTCGACGTCAATGGTGTCGGGAAGCTGGTGAAGATGGCCTGCGAGCTGGGCCGGAAGACGCGGGCCGACCTCAAACTGGGCATATGCGGCGAGCATCCCGGGAAGGTGCGCCGCGCCTCCTGCGCCCGCGATGATGCACCGGATCCCGCGCGCTTCGGCCTCCGCTGCATACTCGAAGAGCAGGTCGGGGGTGCGGTGCGCTGAGACGACCTTGGCCTCGAATGCGACGCCGAACTCCTCGAGGCGCGTGGCGGCATGACGCATCACGCTCCAGTCGGAGTCGCTCCCCATCACCACACCCACCAACGGGGCGCTCACAGCGTTGCCTTGCTGCGATCGATCGTGCCGCGCGCGGCAAGTGCTGCCTGGGCCGCGGCGAGTCGGGCAATCGGCACTCTGAACGGCGAGCAGGAGACGTAGTTCATCTTGAGCGTCTCGCAGAAGTTGATCGACGCCGGGTCGCCACCGTGTTCGCCGCAGATGCCGAGCTTGAGGTCGGCGCGGGTCTTCCGGCCCAGCTCACAGGCCATCTTGACCAGCTTCCCCACGCCGTTGATGTCGAGCGTCTGGAACGGATCGCCGTCGATGATCCCCGATTCGATGTAATGTGGCAAGAACATTCCGGCGTCGTCGCGCGACAAGCCGTAGGTCGTCTGCGTGAGGTCGTTGGTGCCGAATGAGAAGAACTGCGCCTCCCTGGCGATCTCGTCGGCCGTGAGCGCGGCGCGCGGGAGCTCGATCATGGTGCCCAGCAGGTACGGGACGGTGAGCTGGCGTTCGCGGAAGACTTCTTCCGCGACCTGACGGACCACCAGCGACTGCCGGCGGAACTCAACGACCGACGCCACCAGTGGGATCATTACCTCTGGCATGACGCGACCCTTGCGGGCCGCTACGGTGCACGCGGCCTCAAAAATCGCTCGGGCCTGCATCGCGGTGATTTCGGGATACATGATGCCCAGTCGGCAGCCGCGCAGGCCGAGCATCGGGTTTGCCTCATGCAACGAGTCCACGACGCGACGCACATGGGAAAGCGGCTTGCCGAGTGCGTCGGCAAGCGCTTCGAGCTCCCCATCATCGTGGGGAAGGAACTCGTGCAACGGCGGGTCGAGGAGCCGGATCGTGACCGGGAACCCTTCCATTGCTCGGAAAATCGATTCGAAGTCACCCCGCTGCATCGGCAGCAGCTTGTTGAGCGCCTTCTCACGCTCGGCATGACTGTCGGCGAGGATCATCTCGCGCATCGCCAGGAGCCGATCACCCTCGAAGAACATGTGCTCAGTGCGACAGAGCCCGATTCCCTCTGCGCCGAAATCACGCCCGCGGTGCGCATCAGCGGGTGTGTCGGCATTCACCCGCACCTTCATCGGGCGAATGCGGTCGGCCCACGCCATCAAGCGGTGATAATGCTCACCGAGCACGGGAGCGAGCAGCTTTGCCTGGCCGAGGTACACGGTGCCAGTGGCACCGTCGAGCGTGATCCAGTCGCCCGCGCGGACTTCGCGGTCTCCGACACGCATCACCAGCCCTGCTTCGTCCACGTCGAGGGCCTGCGCGCCGGCAACGCAAGGCTTGCCCATGCCGCGCGCCACCACCGCGGCGTGCGAGGTCATGCCGCCCCGCGCGGTGAGAATCGCCCGCGACGCGACCATGCCGTGAAAATCTTCCGGGCTCGTCTCGCGGCGTACCAGGATAACGGCGTCGCCCTCGCGTGCGCGGTCGGCGGCGGTGTCGGCGTCGAACACGACCATGCCGGTGGCGGCACCGGGGGACGCTGGCAGGCCGGTGGTCAGCGCGTCGAGGTCGGCACCTGGATCGATCGCCGGATGGAGGAGCTGCTCCAGCGCATGCGGGGCGATTCGGGCGACCGCCTCCTCCTCGCTGATCAGGTCTTCGTCGACCATCTCGCAGGCAATCCGGAACGCAGCCGGTCCCGAGCGCTGCCCGCGCCGCGTCTGCAGCATGAAGAGCCGACCATCCTCGATGGTGAACTCCATGTCCTGCACATCCCGAAAGTGACGCTCGAGCGTGCGGGCCATCCGTTCCATCTCCTGGAAAACACCCGGCATCGAATCATTCAGCGAGCTGATCGGTTGCGGGGTGCGGGCGCCCGACACGACATCCTCACCCTGCGCGTTCGGCAGAAACTCGCCATAGAGCAGTTTCTCGCCGGTCGACGGATCGCGCGAGAACGCCACGCCGGTTCCTGAGCCATCACCCATGTTGCCATACACCATGGTGACGATACTCACTGCCGTGCCCATCGAGTCCGGGATGTCATGCAGGCGCCGGTAGTCGATGGCGCGGCGGGTGTTCCAGCTCTCGAACACCGCCGCGATCGCTCCCCAGAGTTGTTCCATCGGAGCGTCGGGGAACGTCTGCCCCGTTTCCTCGGCAACAATCGCCTTGAAGCGGGCCACGATGGTCCGCAGCGCGGCGACCGGCAGCTCGATCTCACTGGCGGCGCCGTGCGCGTGCCGCGCCTCCTCAAGAATCTGATCGAACGGTGCGCGGGGCCGATCGTACACCACCACGGCATACATCTGGACGAACCGCCGGTAGCAATCCCACGCGAACGCCGGATTCGCGCTGCGCTTCGCGAGTCCCTCCACCGTGCTGTCATTGAGGCCGAGGTTGAGAATCGTCTCCATCATGCCGGGCATCGACACCTGCGCACCGCTTCGCACCGATACCAAGAGCGGGTTCTCCACCCCACCGAACTCCTTGCCGGTTGCTGCCTCGAGGCGTTGGAGTGCCTTCTCCACCTGTGCCCGCAACCGCGTCGGAAAACTGCGGGTGTCGAGGTAGGTCTCACAAAGGGTGGATGCGATTGTAAAGCCCGGCGGCACTGCGATGCCGAGGTTGGTCATCTCGGCGAGACCCGCACCTTTGCCGCCGAGGATGTCCTTCATGGCGGAGGTGCCGTCGGCGTGGCCGCGATCAAACGAGAAAACGAGCGGCTGCTGGACGAAAGGATCGGTCATGCGGGGACCGCCGCGGCAGGGGAGAATCGGCGAGTGGCCGACGATGTGAGTGTGACTGGTGTCGGATAGTCGCCCGAAAAGCAGGCGTGACAGTAGGGCGTGCCGTGGCCGGCGGCGTCGATCATCTCGTTGAGCGTAAGGTATTCAAGGGTGTCAACGCCGAGGTACTGGCGAATTTCCTCACGCGAATGGGTCGCCGCAATCAGTTCGTTTCGGTTCGGCGTGTCGATGCCATAATGACACGGGCCGGTAATCGGCGGTGAGCCGAGCCGGAAGTGAACTTCACGCGCGCCCGCGGCCCGAATCATCCGAACCAGTCCCTTGCTCGTGGTGCCGCGCACCAAGGAGTCGTCAATCACGACCACGCTCTGACCCTCGATCACCTCTCGCACCGGGTTGAATTTGATGCGAACCTTTTCAACCCGGAGTGCCTGTGTCGGGTTGATGAACGTGCGGCCAACGTAATGATTGCGGATGAGACCGTGCTCCAGCTTCACGCCGGTGATCTCGGAATAACCCAGTGCCATCACGTTCGCGCTGTCGGGGACGGAGAACACCACGTCGGCGCCGGGCGCGGGATGAAACCGCGCGAGTTGTCGCCCGAGCTCACGGCGCACCTGGTCCACGCTGCAACCGAAGATGGTCGAGTCGGGGCGGGCAAAGTACACCAGCTCGAAGATGCACCGCGACACACGACGCGGTGACAGTGCCTCGAGGTCGGTGATCTCGCCATCTTCGATGCGCACGAACTGGCCGGGTTCGAGTTCGCACATGCTCGCAGCACCCACAAGGTCGAGCGCGCAGCTCTCCGAGGCCACGATGATCCCATCGCCGAGGCGGCCGATGACCATCGGCCGAAAACCTCGGCTGTCGACCGCGGCATAAATTGCACGGCCCACCGAAATCACCACCGTGCAGGCGCCGTCGACCCGCTCGAGTGCCGAACGGATCTGGCCCTCGACGTCCGGAGCATCGGACCGCGCGATCAGGTGAATGAGCACCTCGGTGTCACTGCTCGACGAGAAGATCGCGCCGTCGCGAACGAGCTCCTCCCGGATCTCATCGGCGTTGACGATGTTGCCGTTGTGGGAGACCGACAGCGGGCCGGCATGGTAATTGACGAGATATGGCTGGGCGTTGGCGAGGATGGTGCTGCCAGCCGTCGAGTAGCGGGTGTGCCCAACCGCTACGTCGCCTGTCAGCCCCGCAAACACCGATTCGTCGAAGCCATCGGCCACCAGCCCCATGACGCGATGGATGCGGGCCCGTTCCGCCGCATCAATGGCGACGATTCCCGCACTCTCTTGCCCCCGGTGCTGCAGGGCGTAGAGGCCGAGGTACGCCACTCGCGAGGCATCGGGAATTCCGGAAACGCCGATCACGCCGCACATGGTTCAGCTCCCTGCAATGACGTTGCTGTCGGCGGCCATCCGACGGGGGATCGCGTCGAGGTGAAGCTTCCGCAGCCTGCGGACATGCCACTTGAACACCCGCTCGCGACGCTGCACTTGCATGTCGCCGTCCGGCTCCCCGACGAGGCCCATGTAATGACAGGGAGTATCGTGCGACGCCGCCAGTCGCTGCAGCTCGGCGACATGAACGGGAGGGCATGACACCACGGCACGCGCACCCTCCTCGCCGAACAGCCACTGCTCATCGGTGAGTTCGTCGGCGTGCTGACCCAGCGCGACGTCGCAGCCGAAGGTCGTCGTCGCCCATGGCCCCCCGATGCAGCACTCTGCCAGCGCCACCGCGAACCCGCCGTCGGACAGGTCGTGCGCGGATGTCAACAGGCCCTTTGCCGCCGCCCCAATCAATGTTTCCTGTATCCCGCGCTCGGCCACGAGATCGACGGCCGGCGGCGGTCCCCCCACGCAATCAAGCACGTCTGCCCAGTACGCGCTCCCGCCGAGGTGGCCCTTCGGCCTGCCGATCAGGAGGATTGCGTCGCCCGGGTGACGGAAATGGCTGGGCACCGCCCGAGTCACGTCATCGAGCAGTCCCACCATCCCGATCGTGGGCGTCGGGTCAATCGCTCCATCTGGATTCTGATTGTACAACGAGACGTTGCCGCCAGTCACCGGGGTATCGAACGCGATGCACGCATCAGTGATGCCGCGACACGCCTCAACGAACTGATGAAAGATCGCCGGTACCTGCGGGTTGCCGAAGTTGAGGCAGTCGGTGATCCCCAGCGGTCGGGCTCCCGTGCATGCGATGTTGCGCGCGGCTTCGGCGACAGCACCCTTGCCTCCCTCAAACGGGTCGAGGAGCACGTGGCGCGCATTGCAGTCGACGGTCATCGCAACGCCGAAATGCGTGCCGGGAACCTGGAGCACACCGGCGTCGCCACCCGGGAGGATGGCCGATCCCGCACGCACGGTGGAGTCGTACTGCTCGAACACCCACCGCTTGCTCGCGATGGTGGGCGTGTCCAGCAACTGCTCGAGGGAGAGGTGGAGGTCTGGGGCCGCCTTCGTGGGCACAAGGGCTCTGCGCTCGCGGGCCTTCGGCGATTCCTCGGCAGGCGGCGCATACATCGGGCAGCCATCAACCAGCTCCGCACCGGGGATCGCCGCGACCGTACGACCGTCATGGATCACGCGGAAGATGCCATCGTCGGTGACCCGACCGACTGGTGTCGCGTCGAGTTCCCACTTCCGGCAAATCGCCTGGATCCGTTCGACCTGATGCGGCTCGGCGACGACGAGCATCCGTTCCTGCGATTCGGAGAGCATGATCTCGTACGGGGTCATCCCCGGCTCGCGAGTCGGGACGAGCGACGTGTCGAGTTCGACGCCCACGCCACCTCGCGCCGCCATCTCGGCTGAAGACGACGTGAGCCCCGCCGCGCCCATGTCCTGAATCGCGACGATCTGTCCGGAGGTAATGAGTTCCAGCGATGCCTCGAGCAGAAGCTTCTCGGTGAACGGATCGCCTACCTGAACTTGGGGCCGACGCTTCTCGCTCTCGGCCGTGAGATCCTCCGACGCGAACGACGCACCGTGGATGCCGTCGCGTCCAGTGCTGGCGCCAACCGTGAGCAGCACGTTGCCGACGCCGTGCGCGCGGGCAGTGGCGAGGTCGGTCTCGCGGAGCAGCCCGACCGCCATCGCGTTCACCAGTGGATTGCCGCTGTAGCACGACGAGAACGACACCTCGCCACCCAGTGTTGGCACCCCCATGCAGTTGCCGTAGTCACCGACGCCTTTGACGATCCCGGCGAAGAGGTAGCGATTGCGTGGGTCGTCCAGCGGACCGAGACGAAGCGAATTGAGCACGGCAACCGGACGGGCACCCATCGTGAACACGTCGCGGAGGATCCCGCCGACACCGGTGGCCGCGCCCTGGTACGGCTCTACAGCGCTCGGATGGTTATGCGACTCGATCTTGAACGCGACCGCCCAGCCATCAGGCAGCCGGAGAACCCCGGCGTTCTCGCCCGGCCCCTGAACCACCTGCGGCCCCGCCGTGGGAAAGCGGCGGAGGATGGGCTTGGTGTGCTTGTACGAGCAGTGCTCCGACCACAGCGCCGAGAAGATGCCAATTTCGGTGAGGGTGGGGGTGCGTCCGAGCAACCGCTCGATGGCGGTGAACTCGAGCTCGTTGATTTTGTGCTCCCGAACCACCGCCTCGGTGACCGGTCGCTCTCCAGGAAAGGCCTCAGCGTGAACGACGGCAGTCATGCGGGCACCGCAGCGCCAAGCCGATCGACCAGGGATGTGAAGACCCGGTGTCCGGCGTCGGATCCCAAAACAGCGTCGGCAAGACGCTCGGGATGGGGCATGAAACCGACCACATTGCCGGCCTCATTGCAGATGCCCGCTATGTCACGGGCAGACCCGTTCGGGTTGTGCGGAGCGTCGGCGCCAACTTCCTGCACGTATCGCATCACCACAAGTCCGTCGCCTTCGAGGCGGTCGAGCGTGTCAGCGTCAGCGACGTAGCGTCCCTCGCCGTGCGCAACCGGAATGCGGATCAGATCGCCGACCGTGAACCCGCTGGTGCACGCCGTGTCCGTGCGCTCGATCCGAACGTCGACCGGTCGGGACGTGAATCGTTGTTGCGCGTTGCGCAGTAGCGCGCCTGGCAGCAAGCCAGCCTCGCAGGCGATCTGGAAACCGTTGCAAATGCCGATCACGACGCCGCCAGCCTCGGCGTGAGCGCGTACGGCGTCCATGACTGGCGCGAACCGAGCGATGGCACCGGAACGGAGGTAGTCGCCGTAGGAGAATCCGCCCGGAAGCAGGACGGCATCAACGCTGTCGAGCGAGGTGGCACGGTAGTCGAGCAGGACACCTGATGCGCCGGCGCGCTCAACCGCCGCTATTGTCTCGTCCTCGCAGTTGCTGCCGGGAAATCGGACCACCCCAATGCGTGTGGTCACGCGTCAACCTCGATCGCGTAATCCTCGGTCACCGGGTTGGCGAGCAGGCGATCACACATTGCTCGTGCCGCAGCGCGTGCCTCGTCGGCCGATCGCGCGTCGATGGCGAACTCGATGGCCTTGCCAACCCGCACGGAGCGAACACCGGCGAAACCGAGCGAGCCGAGGGCGTGTTCGACGGCCTGACCCTGTGGATCGAGTAATCCGGGACGCGGAATCACCCGCACGTGAACACGAAAGTTCATCCGTCCTGCTCCTGGCGATTCTCTCGCCGCCGCCGATGCCGCGCAATGTCTCCCCGTTCGGAATCGTCGGGCTCATCGTTGCGATTCAGGTTGATCACGAGTGAGCGGAGCAGCCCGAACGCCATATATGTCAAGCCGAGCGGAAAGAAGAAGTACGCCGGAACGGTAAGCGCGCCGACGAGCAGTCCGATGTAGAGCGCAAGCCCTGCCAGCCGGGCTGTACCACGAAAACCAGCTGCCGGAAATTTCGGGTACTTGACGTTGCTTACCATCAACACCGAGATCAGGACGATCAGCGCCACGAGGCCCTGGTGCTGCAGGTCGAAATAGGCGAGGGACCGTCCGTACCAATCAGTCTGCGAAAAAGCGTAGTACACCGCGAGTGTGATGCCGGCTGCTGGAGATGGGAGGCCGGTGAACCACGACGAGTACTTCCCACTGCTCTGGGCGGCGATAACGTTGTAGCGCGCGAGGCGCACGGCGGCCGCCACGACATACAGGAAGCAAATCACCCACGCGAACCGACCAGCCGTGGAGAACTCCAGGAAGTACATGATCAGCGCTGGGGCGACACCGAACGAGATGACATCAACCAGCGAATCGAGTTCGGCGCCGAAGCGCGAACCTGTGTTCGACATTCTCGCGACGCGACCGTCGAGTGTGTCGAGAATGGCCGCGAACACGATGAACCAGCCTGCCCAGACATAATTGCCATTGTACGCCGAGACGATTGACCAGATGCCGAAAAAGAGGTTCCCGAGGGTGAACGCACTCGGCACCACGACGACGACCCGGCGCATCGCGGTGCGACGCGCGGGGGGGCTGCTCATTTCCATCGCGCGATCACCGTCTCGCCCGCCGTTGTCATCTCACCTTCCTTGACCAGCACCTCGACGCCCGGCGGCACGAAGACGTCGACCCGCGATCCAAACCTGATCAATCCCATGCGATCACCCTGCCGGGCGATCACGCCTTCGCCGTCGTCGGTGATGATCCGCCGGGCAATCAGGCCGGCGATCTGGCGGGTAAGAATCGGCCCGTGAACAGTGGTGATGCCGACGTCGCTCTGCTCATTCTCGAGGGCGGCCTTGTCGTCGGCGGCATTGAAAAACTTGCCCGGACGGTAGCGCCGAAAGGTGATCGGGCCGTCGACGGGATACCGATTCACATGGACGTTAAAGACGTTCATGAAGATCGAGATACGGGTTGCGGAGCCGGCGATGACATCGGGCTCGTGCATCGGGATCACGCTCACCACCTTGCCGTCGGCTGGCGCGATGATCACCTCGTTGCCCCGAGGCCCGCTCCGCACCGGGTCGCGAAAGAAGACCAGCAGCCAGATGGCGATCGGCAGCCACAGGGCGGCCGCAATCCACCATCCCAATCCCGCCAGCACGAGCTGTAAGACCCATCCGCCAATGATGAACGGCCATCCTTCGGGAGCAATGCGCATCAGGAATACTCCTGCAGGGCGTGGCCGGTGATCCGGCGAAACGCCTCGGTATATCGATTGGAAGTGGCTGCGACGACATGGTCGGGCAGCGGGGGAGGGGGAGCGTCGCCGTTCCAACGTCCAGCGGTGCGCTCAGTGGCGAGCCAGTCGCGAAGCGGTTGCTTGTCGAAACTGGGCTGGCCCCGGCCGGGATGGTATGTGTCGGCAGGCCAGAAACGCGAGCTGTCGGGTGTGAGCACCTCGTCGATCAGCAGCGGGTGACCGGTGCGGTCGAGCCCGAACTCGAATTTGGTGTCGGCGATGATCAGACTGCTTTGGGCAGCCCGGTCGCGGCCGGCCGCATACAGCGCGAGCGACGTATCGCGCAGCGTGTTCGCGAGGTCCGGACCGAGCGCTGCGCGCATGGTGTGGAAGGTCACGTTCTCGTCGTGGCCCGTCTCGGCTTTCGTCGCGGGCGAGAAAATCGGGGGATCAAGGCGTGACGACTCGACAAGCCCTTGAGGAAGGCGCTCATCGGCGAGCGTGCCGCGCTGTTTGTACTCCAGCCACGCGGAGCCGGCGAGATACCCGCGGACGACGCATTCGAAGGCCACCGGCGCGGTGCGGTGCACCAGCATTGCGCGACCCTCGATTTCGTCGCGGTGCGGCCCAATGGACGGGATCGCCTCTAGAATGGTGTCGGTGTCGGCGGTGATGAAATGCGAGGCCGTAACGCCGGCCAACTGCTCGAACCAGTATGCCGAGAGTTGGGTCAATACCGCACCTTTGTGGGGCACCGCCTCGGCCATCACGACATCGAAGGCGCTGACCCGGTCGCTGGCCACGATGAGAAGGCGGTCGGCGTCGACTCCGTACACCTCGCGCACCTTGCCGCGGCGCCAGAGTGTGAGCGGAAGGTCGCTCGCGGTCATCGGGGCGGTCATACCCTGAGCGCTCCGGCGTCGGCATCCCGGGCAAGCGGGGCGGCGTCCGCGATCAGGCCATCGAGGTATTCGCGATGAAAATCCGCCACCTGTTCGGGCGCGCGGCCGACGTAGCGAGCTGGATCAAGTTCCGCAGCGAGAGCGAACCGATCGACACCGGCGAATGCGTCGTCGCCAGTCAGCCGATCGATCAGGTCGTTTGATTCCCCTGCGCCCACCCGCTCCGACGCGGCGATCGAATGCACCCGAATCACCTCATGCAATGCCTGGCGATCGCCACCGGCTCGCACCGCGAGCATCAACCACCGTTCCGTCGCCATGAATGGCATCTGCTCCGATACGTGACGGGCGATCACCACCGGCCGGATCTCGAGACCCCCGGCAATGTTCAGCGCGAGCAGGAGGATGGCGTCCACGGAAAGAAACGCCTCCGGAAGGGTGAGCCGCCGGTTGGCCGAGTCGTCGAGGGTGCGCTCGAGCCATTGGGCGGCCGCAGTATGCGCGCCGTTGGCCTGTAGCGTGATGACATGCCTCGCCAGTGACCCCATCCGTTCGGCGCGCATCGGGTTGCGTTTGTAGGCCATCGCACTCGATCCGATCTGCTCCGACTCGAACGGCTCGAGCAACTCGCCCTCGTGCTGCAGCAGCCGGAGGTCGCCACCAAACTTGGCCGCCGACTGCGCGATCCCGCTGAGCACATCGAGGACATGCGCGTCGAGCTTTCGGGGATAGGTCTGACCGGTGACGGCGTAGGCACGGTCCATCCCCAGTTTGCGCACCACCCGCTGCTCGAGGTCGCGCACCTTGGCGTGGTCCCCAGCAAACAACTCCAGAAATGAGGCCTGCGTGCCGGTGGTGCCTTTGCAGCCGCGAAGACGAAGCGTCCGAAGTAGCTCGACCATCCTCTCGATGTCGAGGGCGAGGTCCTGGGCCCAGAGTGTCGCGCGCTTGCCGACCGTGGTGAGTTGGGCCGGCTGGAAGTGGGTGTACGCGAGACATGGTACGCCGGCGTGCTGGTCGGCGAACTTGCGCAGGGCCGACACCACGCTGATCACCCGACCGAGGGTCACCTGCAGCGCCTCGCGCATCACCAGCACGTCGGCGTTGTCGGTCACGAATGCTGAGGTGGCACCAAGGTGCAGGTAGGGGCGTGCGGCCGGAGCCTGTTCCCCGAACGCGTGGACATGCGCCATCACGTCGTGGCGAAAACGACGTTCATAGTCGGCGGCACTGTCCAGGTCAACATCATCAAGATGCTCGCGCATCGCCTCGAGCGCCGACGCGGGGATCTCCAGCCCGAGCTCGTGCTCCGCCTCGGCAAGGGCGAGCCACACCCGGCGCCACCGCCCAATCTTGTACTCCTCGCTCCACAGCCGCTGCATGGCGGGGGACGCGTAACGAGTGCCCAACGGCGACACCCAACGGGGCTGGGTCATTGCAGTCGGAGTGGCACGGTGCCGCGCATCCCGCCCCGCTCGATGTTGAGGTAGAACTGCTGACCCGGCTGCATCCCGCGCACCTGCTCAGCCACTTCTTCAGCGGTCCGGAGTGCCTGACCGTTGATGCCGATGATCACGTCGCCCGCGGTTATCCCGGTACGTTGGGTGATGTCACTGGGCACACGGTACACCAGCGCGCCGAACATCGACTGGATCCCGCGCTCGGCACGAATCGACGGCGTGATGGTGATGAGGTCAAGGTCGCGCAGCACCCGCACCTTTTCCGCCGTCACCGTGGGCAGATCGCCCGTGACGATGCGCACCGCCGTGGTCCGCCCGCGACTGCTCACCGTCGCGTCGACTGCGTCGCCCACGTGCAGGTCGAGCAGCACCGCGTCCCAATCGAGATAGTTGCGCAGTGCGCGGTTGTTGGCGCGCACCAGCACGTCGCCGGGCTGAATGTTCGCGCGCGCGGCCGGTCCGCCGGGTGCCACTTCGCCCACGGTCACACCTCCACTTTGCTTCCAGTCGCCGCTCACGCCTCCCACGCGCACGGTGAGGCCGACCCACGCACGGCGTACGGCACCGTTGCGGATGATCTCGTCCGCGACCCGCACAGCGCGCTCGATGGGAATCGCGAAACCGAGCCCGACCGACCCCCCCGTCGATGAGAAGATTGACGAGTTGACGCCGATCACCTCGCCCAGGGCATTCACCAGCGGGCCTCCGGAGTTGCCCGGATTGATCGCCGCATCGGTCTGGATCATGTCGAGATACGATCCCGCCTGATCGCCGACCGGCAGGATGTTCCGGCCGGTGGCACTGATCACGCCCGCCGTCACGGTGGGTTCAGAGTTGCCGAGCAGATAGCTATACGGGTTACCCAGCGCGATCGCCCACTCACCAATCATGAGGTCGCGCGAGTTGCCGATCCGAACAACGGGAAGTCCCGCCCGTTCAAGTTTGATCACCGCAATATCGGTCAGGGGATCCTCGCCGAGCACGCGCCCCTCGACGTCGGTCCCGTCCGGCAGGGTAACCGTCACCTGCTGCGCATCAGCCACCACGTGCTGGTTGGTGATGACGATACCGTTCTGGTGCAGGATGAATCCGGTGCCAAAGCTCTGCGGGGTCCCGCGTGGCTGTCCGATCCAGAGATCATATGCCGAGGGGCGGGGTGATGGCCGGGTTGTGCGCACCGATACCACTGCAGCGGAAACCTGCTCCGTCGCAACGACGATCGCGGTCCGGCGCGTCGCGTCGATCGACGTCGCCGACTGCTGCGCGCCAGCTTGGGGCACGAACCCGTTGTCGCCGCCGCTGCTGCAGGCGACCAACAACGCCATCGCAGCGATTCGCAGCGTGCGGGTCACCACGACACCCCGTCTCCGGTGACGAGTTCGGCGGGGTAACCTGCCGACACGAACGCAAGACCCGCCGCGGGTGCCGGCGGGCTGGTATCCCCGTTGTGCTCAAGGTGGATCAGGCGGGCCATGTCGCCCTCCGGTCGTCGTCCGAGTCCGATATCAACCATCGTTCCGACCAGCATGCGCACCATGTGGTGCAGGAAGCGGTCGGCGGCAATCGTGAAGTACGCGCATCCGTCACCGTCGTGGTTCCATCGCGCTTCGGTGACCTGGCAACGATAGTGGGGCTTGGGCTCGCCGACCGCCGCGAAGGCCCGGAAGTCGTGCAGGCCAGGCAACAGGTCGGCGCATCGTTGCATCGCGGCCAGGTCAAGCGTCCGACCGAGTGCCCAAGCGAGGCGGTTCCGAAACGGCGAGCGTGCCTGAACGGTGGTCGCAACCGTGTAGCGATACCGACGGCCGAGCGCGCTACGACGTGCGTTCGCGCTGTCCTGCACCGGGTACACGGCTCGCACGGCGATGTCGATCGGCAGCAGCGCATTCGCGGCGCGCTGCAAGTCGGCGCAGCTCCATCGGTCTGGCATTGCGATGGTCACGGGCATCGCGTGCGCGTGGACGCCGGCATCGGTTCGCCCCGCGGCAGTAGCCTTTCGCGGCGTACCCGCGAGCCGCGACATCGCACCCTCCACCGCCTGTTGCACCGAGCGCCCATCGGGCTGCGACTGCCAGCCGCAGAACCGCGTGCCATCGTACTCCAGGACCAGCATGAAAACGCGCTCCATGAACCTCCGAATCTAGCTCGCCCTTAGGAGGGCGGCAACTTGCGTAAGCTGTTGTGAATGTTGACAAAACGTTGGCTGTCCCCGTACGCTTGCCCGCTTCATGACCCCAACCCAGCCGTTCTCCGTCTCGCCTGCGATCCGGGCTGCCATCAATGTGGCGCAGCGGGGTAGCGGGCTCGACGAAACCGCGGCGCACGCTGCAGTGCTTGAGATGCTCGACGGCACGGCTGATCCCGCGCTGACCGAGGCGCTGTTGGTGGCCCTCCGGGACAAAGGGGAGACCGCGGCGGAACTTGCCGGGGCCGCGCGGGCACTCCGCGAAACCATGGAGCGTGTTGACCACCCTGACCCCGACTCGTTGGTCGACACCTGCGGCACCGGTGGAGGGTTGGTCACGACGCTGAACATCTCCACGGCGGCGGCGTTCGTGGTTGCCGGCGCCGGAATTACCGTCGCGAAGCACGGCAACCGGTCGTTCACGTCGCGGTCGGGATCGGCCGACGTACTGGAGGCGATGGGCGTCGCGATCGATGGCAACCCAGCTCGGGCCGGGAAAATCCTGCGTGACATTGGGATCGCATTCCTCTTCGCGCCGACCCACCATCCCGCGATGCGCCACGTGGCCCCCGTGCGTCGCAAGCTGGGGACGTCCACCATCATGAATCTCGTCGGTCCGCTCGCTAATCCGGCCGGGGCGACACGTCAGGTGATCGGCGTTGCCGACCCAAGTAGGGGTGCGCTGATGGCGGCGGCGCTGGCCCGCTTGGGTACTCCCCACGCGATCGTCGTCCACGGAGTGGACGGCTTGGATGAAATAGCCCCCAGGGGCGAGACCCGTGTTTGGGAAGTGCGGTCGGGGAATGTCCGAGAGTGGTCGATCGTGGCGCAGACCCTCGGCTTCAAGGTCGACTCGCTTGCCGGACTCGCCGGGGGCGAGCCCGCTGAGAACGCCGCAGCGATTGTCCATTTGTTCGAGCGACCCGACCAAGCTGCGGAGGCGGTGCTCGCAGCTGTTGTACTGAACGCTGCTGGAGCAATCATGGTGAGCGGCACCGCGCGGTCGATGAACGAGGCAGTGGAAATCGCTCGCGAGGTGCTCGACTCCGGTCGCGCGCTGGCTGCATTGGAGGCGCTTCGCCGCGCGTCAGTCAGTATTTCCGAATGACGCCCACGACGATGCCCTGGATCAGGACGTCGCTTTCCTGATAGCGCAGCGGTCGCATCTCGGTGTTGGCTGGCTGAAGGCGGATCCAGCCACCCGGCTCGCGGTAGAACCGCTTGACGGTGGCTTCTGCTCCGTTGACGAGTGCAATGACCATTTCGCCGTTGTCGGCACTCTCCCGCCCGTTGACCACCACCAGGTCGCCGTCCAGGATCTGCTCATCGATCATCGACGCCCCACGAACCCGCAGCGCATAGTTGGCGCCGCGCCGGGGCAGCATCGCGTCGGGCACGGCAACCACATCGCCGGTCATGACCGACTCGATCGGATAGCCGGCCGCGACCGTTCCGAGCAGCGGGATTTCGGTCGCTCCGGTGAGGCCGCGGGCGGGAAGAACCTCGATGGCCCGGCTCTCGTTGTAGCTGCGACGGATGTAGCCCTTGCGCTCGAGATTGGTCAGGTGCTCGTGCACCGTGGCCAACGATTGGTACCCGAACTTTTCGGCAATTTCCTCGAAGCTCGGTGCGTAGCCGTGATCGGCGATAACTTCCCCGAGGAAATCGAGGATTTCGCGCTGCTTTCGGGTCAGGGGCACGATGGCCTCGGGTCGAATGGCGAAGAGAACCCGAATAAACGTACCCGAAGGTAACCCGAACTTCAAGATGCCAGCGACACTACTCGACGCGATCCTCGCCCACAGCCGTCAGCGGGCTGCCAAGCTGCACGCCAGTCGTGCTTCGCTTGAGGCGGCCTGCGCGGTGGCTGCTCCCATCCCCGATTTCGCCACGGCGCTCCGCCGGAGCACGGTCGCCGTGATCGCCGAGGTCAAGCGCCGGTCGCCTTCGCTCGGACCTATCGACGAGTCGGTCGATCCGGTCCGACTTGCCGCCGAGTACGTGAATGGTGGATCGGCGGCGATCTCGGTGCTGACTGAGCCGAGTCGTTTCGGCGGTTCGCTTGAGGATCTGCGCCGGGTAAGCGGTTCCGTCGACCTGCCGGTGTTGCGGAAGGATTTCATCGTGGACCTGGTGCAGCTCCTCGAAGCGAGGGCTTCGGGCGCGGCGGCGGTCCTGCTGATTGTGAGAGCGATGACCCCGCGGGAGCTCGGCCGGCTTCACGCCGAAGCACTCGGCATTGGACTCGGTGTCCTGGTAGAGGCGCACACCGCGGATGAGATTCGCATCGCTCTCGACGCAGGCGCGGGGGTGGTGGGCGTCAACGCTCGAGATCTCGATACGCTTCAGATCGATTGCGCGGGAGCGTGGAGAATGATCGAGACGATTCCGTCGGATGTGATCGCAGTGGCAGAAAGCGGAATGGGATCCGCAGCCGACGTGGCCGCGGCGGCGTCTGCGGGCGCCGATGCCGTCCTGATCGGATCGGCGCTAGTGGGTGCTGGAAATGCGGAAGCGTCGGTACGCGTCATGGCGGGAATCGTTCGCCGTGCTCGTTGACGCCAAGGTGTGCGGCCTTACCCGTCCGGAAGACGCGGCGCTGGCGGTTGCGTCGGGCGCCGCATACCTCGGCGTGATCTTCGCGGGCGGACCTCGCCAAGTGGATAGTGACCGCGCCCGGACCATTGTCGCCGCCGCCGACGGCGTCCCCGTACTTGGTGTCTTCGGAATGCAACCCACCCGGACGATCCTCGAGGTGATCAGGTCGGCGGGGTTGGCCGGCGCTCAGTTGCATGGCGACCACGGTCCCGACGTGTCCAAGCAACTTGTAGATGCCGGCATGGTCATTTGGCACGTGGCGCGCTTCAACGATACGTCGACCCTGCGAATTGAGATCGGCCGAATCGGTGTCGGGTTCGAACCAATCCTCATTGAACCCCGATCGTCGGGCGGGGGCGGTCAGGGAATTGTCCTTCCGTTGGACCTTGCAGTCGCCGCCCGCGAGGCATTCCACCAACGTCGGCTCGTCCTGGCCGGCGGCCTGCACCCTGGGAATGTCGCCGAGGCGATCCGGCTCGTTGGTCCGGACATCGTCGATGTAAGTTCCGGGGTCGAATTGGCGCCGGGCATCAAGGATCCGATCCGGCTTGTTGCCTTCCTGGAGGCTGTGCGTGACGCTCGTTCTGCCGCGTGAAACCGCCGTTGATGGCCGATTTGGCCCTTACGGTGGGCGCTACGTTCCCGAGACTCTTGTGGCGGCGTTGGACGACCTCACCGCCCTCTACGACGCGGCCCGCGACGACCACGCCTTCTGGGACGAGTTTCACCGCATCCTTCGCGACTTTGTCGGACGCCCATCCGCGCTGTCGGAGGCGCCCCGTTTCAGCGCGACCGTCGGCGCTCGAGTGCTTCTCAAGCGGGAGGACCTGAACCACACCGGCGCCCACAAGATCAACAATGCGGTGGGGCAGGTGTTGCTGGCGCAGCGGATGGGGAAGCGTCGGATCATCGCCGAAACCGGGGCGGGCCAGCACGGCGTGGCAACGGCGACGGTGTGCGCCCGTTTCGGGCTGGAGTGCGTCGTCTACATGGGCTCCGAGGATGTGGCGCGCCAGGCGCCGAACGTCTACCGGATGCAACTCCTTGGCGCCACCGTGATTCCAGTCACCTCTGGCACACGGACACTCAAGGATGCGACCAACGAGGCGCTCCGCGATTGGGTCAGCAACGTGCCGGACACCCATTACATCATCGGCTCCGTCGTGGGCCCCGATCCATTCCCTCGCATGGTTCGCGACTTCCAATCGGTCATTGGTGACGAGGCGCGTCGGCAAGTGATCGAGCGCACTGGCGCGCTCCCTGAGACGGTGGTCGCGTGCGTCGGTGGAGGCTCGAATGCGATGGGGATCTTCGCCGGCTTCATCGACGACAGCGAGGTCGAACTGGTGGGCGTCGAAGCGGCCGGTGAGGGCATTGATACTGCGGCCCACAGCGCGACACTCACCCTCGGGCGGCCCGGCGTGCTGCACGGGTCACTCTCGTACCTGTTGCAGGATGCCGATGGGCAGGTGCTTCCCGCGCATTCGGTATCGGCGGGCCTGGACTATCCTGGCGTGGGCCCCGAACACAGCTGGATGCGGGACACCGGACGCGTCAAGTATGCATCGGCAGGTGATCGTGACGCGCTCGAGGCGTTTCGCAGCTTCACGCGCATGGAGGGGATCATTCCCGCGCTCGAGACATCGCATGCAATCGCATGGATCACAGCCCAATCGGGTAAATGGGCGCCTGACCAGGTCGTGTTGCTCTGCCTGAGTGGCCGGGGCGACAAGGATGTCGCCCACGTCGCGGCACTTGATGGACCGCCCGCGTGAGCGCCCCGGTGCACGCATCCTCTGATCTGGACGTTCGCGTTGTGGAGGAACTTCTTCGCACGCTCACGAAGGGCCAGCGTGCGCTGCAGATGTACCTCCCGAACAATCCCGTGTACCAGCGTGCGATGGAGGCGCTGGTCGAAGCGTTCACGCCGGTATGGAATGTCACCGGTCGGCTTGTGCTGGAGATCCACGAACAGCACATCGACTGGGAGGGCGTCGCCGTCTATCAGCAGCCGAACTCGGGCGAAGGGCTCCCGTGGCAACTCTACACCGACGGGTTGCGGCGCCTCACGCTGCTCCCCGGCGTCGAGTCTGAGGAGATCATCCGACTCCTTCACGTGGTCAACCGCGCCCGTCTGCTGCCGGTCGATGCAGCCGATGACCTGCTCACGCTGCTGTGGGAGCAGGAGTTCGTGCTGATCACATACGCATTCGTCGAGGTGATCGGCGAGGGAACCGAGTTCCTCCAGGAAAGCGAGGCGCGCGATCCACCGCCCGAGCCCGGGGAGGCACGACGGGAGGTGGATGCCGCCCGCGGAACACCAACGCACCCGGGGCTGGTCGACCTCGCCGATTTCGATGCGACGCCGTACTTCCTTGATGAGGCGGAGACTCGCCTGATCAGGTCGGAGCTGGAGGACGAGTACCGGCGCGACTATCGGACCAATGCCATCGACGCGCTCATGGATATTTTGGAGGCGCAGCGCGAGCCGGCGGTGCGTCACGAAGCCGTCTCCCTCCTTGAAGATGTGCTCCCCGCGCAGCTCGCGATCGGCGGGTTCAGGGCCGTCGCCCGCATCCTGCGCGAATTGCGGGTGATCGCCGCCCGCGCGCCGGGCCTCGACCAGGAACTGCACACTGCCGTGCTCTCGTTTGAGGAGCGGCTGAGCCAACCCGAGATTTTAGAGCAACTTTTCCGCGCGCTCGAGGATGCGATCGGTCGTCCTGCCGATGAGGACGTGAGCGAGGTGATGCGGGAACTCAAGCCGTCGGCGCTCCCGACGATCCTCACGCACCTGGGTCGAACGCTGAACCCCGATGTCCGTCGTGCGCTTGAGCCGAGCCTTGAGGGCCTCGCGCGGGCCGGTCCGGCCGCGCTGTCCGACGTGCTCGACAACGGTCCGCCTGAGGCGCTCGATCCAGCCATCGGGTTGGCCGCCCGCTTGGGCATGACCGCGCTCGTGCCCGCCATCATCGGACACTACAAGTCAGGCGGCGTGGCAGTCCGACTCACTGCCATCACCGCTCTTGGTGGGTTCGGCACCCCGACAGCGATCGCGACGGTGGAGGAGGCACTGGGCGATTCCGATCGAACGGTGCGACAGGCTGCGCTCGCCGTGTTGCAGCAGCGGGGCGGTTCAGGCGGCATGGTGCGTCGGCTGGAGGGCCTTCTCTTTGCCGAAACCGACGGTGGATGGGATCGGCTGGAACGGCGTACGCTGTTCGAGGCCTACGGAAGTCTCGCCGGCGACGCCGCCCTGCCGAAGATCCGCGAACTGCTTGAGCCGCGGGGCCTCTTCCGCCGCCGCGCGCATCCCGACGTGCGCGCTTGCGCACTGTTCGGGCTTGGCAAGGTGCGTTCGTTCGATGCGCGCATGGTCGTTGACGCGTACACCAACGACAAGGAACCAGTGGTGCGAAGCGCCGCCAACAGCGTTCTGCGAGACTGGATTCCATGACGTCATCCGCCGCCGAAGACGGCGTCCTGCGCCAGGCGGGTCGGTCACTGCTGGTGTCGATTCACGGCGCGCAGCGGGCGATCAAGCTTTACCCGACCGACAACACCACGGTCGAGCGCGCCCTCGACGAACTGCAGGCCCACACCATCAGCATCGTGCGCCTCGAGGGATCGGTTGAAATCCGACTCTCCGGCGATTTCCTCTTCATCAACCAGATCCGCCTGCGGCTAGGCCTCGACAACTTCGCCGCGTTCAGCGGATTCGTGTCGTTGATGCGCTACTTCGGGATCGGGCTTCTTCGAATCGATGACGGCATCACCCGGCGCGAGTGGCAGCTCTGGTTGTCGATGCTGGGCGCCACAACACCGGACGTCGATCCCGAGGAGCGCCTCGACGCGCTGCGTCAGCGGATGCAGCAGGCCGACATTATCCGTCTCTGGATCGACGCCGCCGGCGACACCGAGGAGGAAGATCGGGTGGGCGACGAGGCGCTGGAGAGCGCCAAACGAACCTATTCGCATGGCGTGGCGGCTGCGCGGGATGTCGTTCAGGGCGTTCGTATGGGCCGCACGCCCAGTGTGCGGCGAATCAAGCGGGCCATCCAACTCATTGTCGATCAGGTTCTCGAGAATGAACTGTCGATCACGGGATTGACAACACTTCGCGCCTACGACGAGTACACCTTCACCCATTCGGTCAACGTCAGCATCTTTGCGGTGGCACTCGGCAAGCGGCTCGGCTTTGATCGCCTGCAGCTCTATGATCTCGGCCTCGCCGCCATGATGCATGACATCGGCAAGGCGCGGCTCGATCTCGCGCTGCTCAACAAGGAGTCGTCGCTCGACGAGCAGGAATGGCGGATGATGCAGGCCCACCCCTGGCTCGGCACACTGACCCTCTTCAAGATGCGGGAAGGCGACGAGCTGCCGTGGCGGGCAATCCTGGCGGCGCACGAACACCACATGAAGATCGATCTCACCGGGTATCCGCGGGCCATCCGACCTCGCCGGCTCGGCCTCTTCACCCGCTTGATCTCGGTGGCCGACGGCTATGATGCGGCCACGACGCGCCGGGCTTACCAGACCGAACCACTCGAGCCCGACTCGGTGTTGAAGGAAATGTGGATGAATGCCGCGCGGGGCTATGACCCCGTCCTCGTCAAGGCACTCATCAACCTGCTCGGGATCTATCCGGTTGGAACATGCGTAATCCTCGACACCTTCGAGGTCGCGATCGTCGCCGGACCGAGCCCCGACCAGCAATTGCTTCACCGGCCGCTGGTACGCATTGCGGTTTCCGCGGACGGCATCCTGTTGGCGCTCCCCGGTGAGCTTGTCGACCTGTCGGTCGCCGACCCGGGCGGGAATCACGCGCGAACGATCGTCAAGGTCACCGCTCCGGAACGCTACGGACTCGTCGTCGGCCATTATTTTGTCTGACACAGTGGTGGCTGAGTCGGCCATCGAGCGTGCGTGGAATGCATCGCGCGCCGAGTGCCGGACAGCTCTCATCCCCTACCTGACGGCGGGGTTTCCGACGGTTGTGGATTCGCGGGCGATGCTCGAGGCATCAGCGGAATGGTCCGATATCATTGAAGTCGGTGTACCGTTCAGTGATCCCCTCGCTGATGGCCCCACTATCCAGGCATCTACGTTCCGCGCACTCGAGAACGGGATGACGCTGCCGCGGACCCTTGAGCTCGTTGCCGATGCTGCGGTACAGCGACCGGTTGTTCTCTTTTCCTACCTCAACCCGATCCTGCAATACGGTGCCGAACGCCTGGTACGGGACGCCGCGAGCATCGGCGTGCGAGGCATCCTCCTCACTGACCTTCCCGTGGGCGGCGATGCGGCGCTGGAGGAGTCCCTCGGCGGCGGTCCACTGAACCTCATCCGTTTGGTGGCACCGACCACGACGGGTGAGCGATTGCAGCGGTCCGTGGACGGCGCCCGGGGCTTTATTTATCTCGTCGCACGGCTTGGGGTGACCGGCGCGTCGAATGCGGTCGACGCGGGCCTCGAAGCCTCCATTGCCAGGGTCCGCGCGGCGACCCCCCTTCCCATTGCGGTGGGATTCGGGATCTCGAATCCCGAACAGGCGGCATCGGTGGCACGACACGCCGACGGAGTGGTCGTAGGCAGTGCGCTGGTGGACATTCTTGGTCGGGAGGGTGTGGCGGCCTCGGCACGCTTCCTGGCTGGACTTCGTGCCGCGCTGGGCCCCACGTGATGCCGATAGCCTATGTAGCGGTGGGCAGCAACCTCGGTGACCGCGAACGGTGGCACGCGCTCGCGAAGTCGGGGCTGGGCGACTTGGACGGTGTCCGCCTCGACACGGCCACACGGGCGCAGGAGACGGCTCCGCTCGGCGGCGCCGATCAGCCGTTGTACCTCAACCGCATGATTCGCCTCGAAACGACCCTCACACCCCACGCGCTGCTCGGTGCCTGTCACGATCTTGAACGGGCCGCCGGTCGGGACCGCAGCCAGCGCTGGGCGTCGCGGACCCTCGACCTTGACCTCGTGCGCTACGACGACGTGACGTGTGACACCCCAACATTGGTGTTGCCGCACCCGGGCTTGCGCGACCGCACGTTCTGGGCACGCGAGATCGCTGAGCTGGAGGCACGATGACCGACCGGGCGCCGACGATGCGCGACCTCACTACCCGCAAGGCGGCTGGTGAGAAGCTGGTCATGCTGACATGCTATGACGCCCTTTTCGCGCGTCTCCTTGAGGCTGCCGGCATCGAGCTCCTGCTCGTCGGCGACTCGCTCAATGAGGTGATCGCGGGCCGGCGCAGCACGCTAAGCGCAACGCTCGACCAGATGGTGTACCACGCTGCGGCCGTGCGGCGGGGTACCGAGCGGGCGCTCGTGGTCGTTGACCTGCCCTTCATGTCGTATCAGGTCAGCATTGAAGATGCGATCCGCAATGCCGGTCGGGTGATGGCCGAGACCGACTGCCATGCAGTGAAGCTCGAAGGCGGTGCAGTGATGGTGCCCACCGTGCGCGCCCTTGTGGAGCGTGGCATCCCGGTCGTCGCGCACTTGGGGCTGACTCCGCAGAGCCTACATGCGCTAGGTGGATATCGGGTCCAGGGGCGGGCGGACGATGACGCGGCGACGCTGCTCGCTGACGCGCTGGCGCTCGAGGAGGCCGGTGCAAGTGCGGTCGTGCTCGAGCTTGTCGCCCGCACGCGGGCGACCGACATCTCCCTCGCGCTCCGCATTCCCACGATCGGGATCGGCGCGGGCGCGGGCTGCGATGGCCAAGTGCTGGTGCTTCACGATGTCTTGGGCCTCAACGAGGGGTTTACTCCGCGTTTCCTCAAGCAGTACGCGACGCTGGGCGCTGAGGTGCGCGACGCGATTGCGAGGTTTGCCAGCGACGTGCGGAGCGGCGCGTATCCCGACGACGCCCACTCGTTCGAGTGAGCTGATGCAGAAGTTCACCACGGTCGACTCGATCCGGCATCACCTCGCGCCGCTGCGCACCGACCGGTCCACCATCGCGCTGGTGCCGACGATGGGCGCACTACACCGGGGGCACGTCGCGCTCGTCACCGCGGCCCGGGAGCACGCCGATATCGTGGTGCTATCCATCTTCGTCAACCCATTGCAGTTTCTCCCTGAAGAGGACCTGGCGCGCTATCCCCGTCCGCTCGACCATGATCGGGCCATTGCAGACGAAAACGGCGTCGACATCCTGTTCGTCCCCCGAGTCGACGAGATGTACCACGGCGCCACGGAGACTCGCGTCGTGCCCGGTGCCATTGCCGGCAGGTGGGAAGGCGCGCATCGACCAGGCCATTTCGAGGGTGTTCTCACCGTGGTGGCGAAGCTGCTCAACATTGTCCAACCGCACATCGCGGTCTTCGGCCAGAAGGACATCCAGCAGGTCACCCTCGTGCGACGGATGGTCGCTGATCTGGACGTCCCGGTGGCGATCCGGACCGTGCCGACCGTACGTGAAGCAGACGGCCTCGCGCTGAGTTCCCGCAACGTATTCCTCAGCGCGGCCGACCGAATCGCCGCGTTGACGATTCCGCACGCACTTGACGCCGTGCGAGCCCGATGGACCGAAGGGGAGCGTCACGGGCCGGTACTGGAACGGGTTGCGGCAGGCGTGCTGGCGCGAACTTCGGGGGTGGTACCGGACTATATTGCGGTGGTGGATCCGGACCGGCTTGCCCCGGTTGAGCATGCGGGGTCGGGCACCGTCGTGGCCGTGGCCGCGCGCGTGGGATCGACTCGCCTGATCGACAATGTCATCCTCGGAGAGGACCCGGGCTGAATGCGCCGTCGCCTCATGAAATCGAAAATCCACCGCGCCACGATCACGGCGGCGGACCTGCACTACGAGGGTTCACTCACCCTCGACACCGATCTGATGGCTGCGGCCGACCTCGTCGAGTACGAAGAAATACAGGTCGTGAACGTGAACAACGGTTCACGGTTCACCACGTACGTGATTCCCGGTCCTGCCGGGAGCGGTGTGCTGCAACTCAACGGCGCTGCCGCGCGGCTCGGCATGACCGGTGACGTGGTGATCCTGATAGCGTATGCGGATGTCGAGGACGTTGACGTGGCTGGGTTTCACCCGTCGGTGGTGTTCGTCGATGCGGCTAACCGCGCCCTGCCCGAGATCGCCTCGGCCTCGTGACCGTCAGGGGCGACGAACAGACTCGACTGGCCCAGGACGGCTTGCCGCCCTGGGCCATTGTCTCGCCCCGACGCCAGGAGCACGTCGGCCGAGTGGCAGCGCTCGTGACTGCGTGGACGGTGGCGATGCGACTCCCGATCGAAGAGTCGCACCGGTGGCTAAGGGCCGTCTGGCTGCACGACGCGCTCCGGGATGCGCCAGAGGACGAGATGCGCCGGTGGGCGCCAAACGTTGAGGGACCGGTTGAGCTTCGGCATGGGCCGGCGGCGGCGGCCCGTGCGGAACTCGAAGGGGAATGCGACGACGATGTTCTCAGCGCAGTGAGATGGCACTCGGTGGGTTGGAATGGATGGGCGCAAACCGGTCGCACGCTGTATTGTGCAGACTTTCTCGAGCCCGGCAGGGACTTCGATCGTGATGAGCGCGGGGCGCTCGCTGCGCGGTTCCCCGACGATCCCGCCGGAGTCCTTCGCGATGTCGTGCGGCGGCGGTTCGCCTACGCGGATCTTCAGGGGTGGAGCCATCCTCCCGAAAGCCTGGCATTCCGCGCGGAGGTGTTGCGATGACCGCGCGCCATGCCGGTTGGGCGGTCGGGGTCGTCCTCTTTATCGCGGCGGCTGCCGTGGGGATGCGGAGATCAACGACCCGAGTTGCCGCGTCGGTTCCTCAAGCCTGGGATTCGCTGCCGCGCAATGTCGATGTCGAGGTGCTCAATGGTGCGGGTGTATCGGGCGTGGCACGTGATGGGGCAAACCTGCTTCGCCGCGCACTGCTCGATGTCGTGTGGTTTGGCGATGCCGATTCCGCACTCGCAGGACAGGAACGCAACGTGATCCTGGTCCGTCGTCGCGACACGACCGGGGTCGGTCGCGTGCGCACCGTCATTGGCGGCGCCGACGTCGTCGATGCATACGATGTCTCGAGGGTGGTGGACCTCAGCGTAGTGCTGGGTCGTGACTTCGTCCGTCGCCGACCCTGATCCTGAACGTTCCGCATTCCTGTGTGGAGGGACGATGCGATGTCATCAATAGCGCTGCTGGCCGCACTCCGCGCCGAGATCCTGGCTTCGCATCGGGCGCTGCTTGACGCCGAGCGTGTCGCCTATGAACGGCTTTTCGGCCGAATCCCGGGGAGCACCGAGCTGTTGCAGCTCGCGATCCACGATCCGTGGTTTGGTTGGTTGCGGCCCTTGACGGCGCTGATCGCGGCCATGGACGAATTGGCCGTGGACGATGAGCCGGGGGATCTGTCGATTCGGGTCGCCCAGTTCCGGGCATCAGCACGCGACCTGATGCGCCCCGACGAGAACGGCACCGAATTCCAGCAGCGGTACTTCGACCTGGTGCAGAAGTCGCCGGATGTGGCCCTGGCACGCGGGCGACTCGCGCGACTGCTGGAGGGCGACCGCTAGCGGCTGGCGTCGGTGCGGAACGAGGGCATCACCACCGCGAGGACCAGATCCATCACATTTGTGCCCGTTGGACCGGTCCGCACCAGCGCCCCGACGGACTCGAGCGCCGGATGGGCATCGTGCGTTTCAAGGGCAGCGGTGCCGTCGATTCCGCGTTTGCGGAGCCGTTCCCAGGTTGTATTGTCGACCACTGCACCTGCCGCGTCGGTCGAACCATCACGACCGTCGGTGCCGGCCGCGAGAAGCGTCACCGGATGGGGTGAGACCTCGAGTGCCTCGGCGGCGGCGAGCGCGAGTTCCTGGCAGCGGCCGCCGCGTCCCGGGTCTTCGGCGATCTGCACGGTGGTTTCGCCTCCCCACACCAAAAACAATGGCTTGATCGAGGCACCAAACCCCTCCTCCACGAGCGCCGCGTTCTGGGCGTGCCATTCGATTGCTGCGCGGATCGTGGTGGCAGCGACGCGGCGGCCGGTCGTGGCCGCTGAACCGGAGAGCAGCTCGTCCGCCGCTCGGATGACGCACCCCGCTTCCTGCGCGGCGCCCACTGCGCCCTGCATCGCCGTTCTGTTCGACGCGATGATGATCGACTCTACCCCTGGAATGAGTTCCGCTGCCGGTGTGTCGCGTCTGCAGGCTGCCTGCAGGCCGACGGGCATTCGTGCGCCAACTCCCGACTCGTGAAGGACGCCTTGCAGCGCTTCGACGGTCCATGGGTCGACGACGCAGGGCCCCGATCCGACGGTTGAGACATCATCGCCCGGGACGTCGGAGACAATCCACGTTGTCATCGTGCACGGGTGACAGGCGAGGGCGAGCCGTCCGGCACTCCACCGCGTGACGCGCTTGCGTACGGCGTTCACGGCGTCGATGTCGAGCCCGGAATGGAGCAACAGCCGAAAGAGCACCGCGACGTCGTCCATGGCGAGTTCGGGGAGCGGGCCGGCGATGAGCGAGCTCGCGCCTCCCGAAATGGCGACGTGCACCGCAGCTCCAGATGGAATCGTGCCGACCAGGCGGTGGATCGCCTGCGCCGCCGCACCTGACGCCGCGGCGGGCAGCGGGTGGTCGCCGGTGTAGCTGGCGAGGGATGGATGAATGGCGCCACCGCTCTCCGTCTCCACCACGATTCCGCCCGCTGGCTCACGCTGGTGCCGGGCGAGCCAGGCGACCAATGATTCTGCCATTGCGCGGGAGGCCTTGCCCGCGGCGATGATATAAACGGGCACATCGGGCGGCGTGCGCGTTGCCAGCGCGCGGTCCATGGCGGGCCGGGGGTCGGCCGACCGGACGGCAGCGGCGAGGCACGACTCGAGCAATGCGCGTGGTGAAGCTGGGATCACGGTGACTCCGGACGGTTCGGTGCAATATTACCGGCATGATATCTCTGTACAGCCATCGATGACCGCGCGCCCCCGGGTACACGTCACCCGCCGCCTTGTCCGCGCCGTGGAGGAGCAGCTTGGCCAGTGGTTCGACGCGGTTATCCCCGAATCCGACCAGCCGTCGACCCCACTCTCGTTGCAGCGTGCGCTGGGTGACGCCGACGCGCTGCTCTGCACGCTCACCGACCGAATCACCGGCGAGGTTCTGGCCGCGTATCCGCTCCGCACCCGGATCATCGCGAGCTATGGCGCGGGCACCGATCACATCGACCTCGACGCCGCGCGGGCTCACGGCATTGTGGTGACCAATACCCCTGACGTGCTAACCGATTGCACCGCGGACCTGACGATAATGCTCATCCTGATGGCCCTGCGCCGAGCGGGCGAGGGGGAACGGGAACTCCGGTCGGGAACGTGGCAAGGATGGCATCCCACTCACCTCCTCGGCCGTCGGGTGGGCGGCGCCACGCTGGGGCTTGTGGGAACAGGGCGCATCGCGCGCGCCGTCGCACGCCGCGCGATCGACGGGTTCGGGATGCGGGTGCGATACCACAACCCACATCACCCCGCCGTCGCCGAACTTGACGCACTGGGTGCGGCGCCGTGCGGGAGTCTCGGCGAGCTCCTCGCCGGCGCTGATGTCATCTCGCTGCATTGTCCGAGCACGCCGGACACCCGCGGGCTGATCAACGCTGAGCGGATCGCGGCCATGCCCCCCGGCTCCGTTCTGATCAACACCGCGCGCGGCGACGTATTGGATGACAATGCAGTCATTGCAGCCCTTGGGTCGGGCCATCTCGGTGCTGCAGGCCTGGACGTGTACCGGGGCGAACCGGCGTTCAACCCTCGCTACCTTGCACTCGACAATGTCGTGCTGCTGCCACACCTCGGCTCGGCCACGCGGGAGACGCGCGAGGCGATGGGACACCGCGTGATCGACAACCTGGCGGCCTTCTTCGCCGGAGAGACACCGCCCGACAGAGTCGCATGACCAACGCGAACAGGAGGAGCACCGTGCACGTCCGAACGTTGGTATGCAGGAGCTTGCTGGTATTCCCCATCCTGGGTTGCAGTGTCAACGCCGCAACACCTGGGACGACCTCCGCGGGTCCCATCGAACGCGCACTGGAGGTCCCGACACCCGCGGGTCCACTGGGTGCGACCTTCGTCGCGCCTGCCGGGTCTCGGCGCCACCCCGCGGTCGTGATCGTGCACGGATCTGGTGCAGCTGACCGCGACCTGACCTTCGGGCGGAACGCGCCGTACCGCGATTTGGCCACCGGCCTGATGGCACGAGGGGTTGCCTCGCTGCGCTATGACAAGCGCACCAAGGTGAAGCCGTTCTGGTTTGCCAACCGGCCGTTCACCGTCCAGGACGAGACCATCGACGATGCGCTGGCGGCGGTGGCGCTCGTGCGCCGACAGCCAGAGGTCGATCCCAGCCGCGTTGTGGTAATCGGGCATTCTCTGGGTGGCATGCTGGCGCCACGCATCGCTCTCTCTGATCCAGCGCTGGCTGGCATCGTGATCCTGGCGGGTGCGACGGAGCGTTCCATCACCGATCAGATCACGCGTCAGTTTGCGTACATCGGTGCGCTGCCCGGCTCCGACACCGCTGCGATCAGTTTGCAGTTGCGTGCGATGGCGCCGATGATCGAGCGAGTGCGAAACCTTACATCTGCCGATTCCGCGAGCACACAACTCGTGCTGGGCGCTCCGCCGGCGTACTGGCTTGACCTGGCGATGTATTCATCGGCTGCTACCCTGCGGCAGATCCGGACTCCCGCGCTGGTTCTCCAAGGCGGCCGTGACTATCAGGTGACGACGGCGCAACTCGATGAATGGCTTGGGGCCGTGGGGCCGAGGGAGAGACTGACGGTGCGGCGATACCCCGCACTCAATCATTTCTTCATTCCGGGAACGGGCGCATCACGACCGGAGGAGTACGCCGTGGAGGGGCACGTGGACCCGGCAGTGATCGATGACATCGCCAGGTGGACACGGGCACTGGGGCCCGCGCGGCGCTAACTCACCCCGCCTGCCGTTCACGACGCGCCATCTTGACGTGTAGCTGGCCGCAGGCAGCTTCAATGTCGAGCCCCCGACTGCGTCGCACGACGGCCTCGATGCCCTGATCGAGCAGGCGTGCGCGAAAGGACTTGATCCCGCGGGCGTCAGTGGGCACGAGCGTGGGGTCGCCACCGGGATGCAGTGGCAACAGGTTGACGTGGGCGCCGAGCTTCCGCGCCAGTGCGGCGAGGATGGCGGCGTCATCATCGGTGTCATTCCGGCCAGCAATCAGTACGTACTCGAAGGTGATCCGCCTCGCGAAGCTGCTCGCCGCGACCAGCACTTCGCGCAGCGGGTATTTCTTCTCAATTGGCATGATTGCCGCTCGTTGGTCGGCCCGCGGCGAGTGCAACGAGATCGCCAGCCGGAATTGCTCAGGCCGGGCGGCGAGCTGCTCCATGCCCGGCACGATGCCCACCGTCGACACGGTGATGTGCCGCGCGCCGATACCGAACCCATCGGGATTGTTCAGAATTGTGAGTGACGTGTCGACGGCCGGCCAGTTCAGGAGCGGCTCGCCCATTCCCATGAATACAATGTTGGTCGGCTTGTCGTCGGGGTTGCGAAGCACGATCTCGCGCACCTGCGCGACGATCTCCCACGCGGCAAGATTGCGCCGGAAGCCCATCCTGCCGGTTGCGCAGAACCTGCAGCCAAGCGCACAGCCCGCCTGCGACGAGATGCAGAGCGTTCGGCGGGACGCGGTGGGAATGAGCACCGACTCAACCTTTTCGCCATCAGGTAGTTCCCATAGGAATTTCTGGGTTCCATCCATCGACTGCTGCACGGTGACGGTGGCCAGACGGGGCAGGGGAAAGGCGACCTCGAGTTGCTCGCGCAATGCGCCTGGAAGCTCGGTGGCGTCGGTCCACGTAGCCACAGGGCGCTGCCAGAGACGGGCCTCAATCTGTCGGGCACGGTATGCGGGCAGCGATGATGCCCGCACCCAAGCCTCGATGGCCGTACGGGCGTCTGCGGGTGCGAGGTCGAGGAGATTCCTGGGTGGTGGCATTCAAGAAAACTAGCCGGTGGACCACCGAGGCGTGCCGATTCCAACCCCGCCGTCGCGCCCCGTGCCGCGTTGGTCGCCCATCGGTGCTGGGTTAACTTTCGAGTTCGTTCCGATCACGGCGCACGCGCCATTTCTTCGGCCCCAGGCTCGATGTCACAGACGGCATTCCGGACCCATCGCTGCGGTTCCATCACGGCCGCCGAGATCGGGCAGACAGTCCGTCTCGGCGGCTGGGTCCATCGGCGCCGCGATCTCGGCGGGATCGTCTTTCTCGATCTGCGCGACCGCGACGGCCTCCTGCAGCTCTCGTTCGACCCTGAGTGGACACCGCCCGACGTCCTGGCGCTGGCCGCGGGGTTGGGCGCCGAGACGGTCGTGCTAGTCGAGGGAGTGGTGACGCAACGGGTTGACCCAGCTAGAGATGCAGCGATGACCTCACGTGAAGTCGAGGTCCGGGTACGCTCGCTCAAGGTGGTCGGCCCAGCGCTGACCCCTGCCATTCCGGTGGCCCGTCGCGAGGGAGAGGAACTGGCCACCGAAGAGCTTCGGCTTCAGCACCGGATTCTCGACCTGCGCCGGCCGGAGCTTCAGGCGAACATCATCATGAGGCACGGCCTGCTCCAGCAGGCACGGCGGACGCTTGCCGAGCTGGGCTTTCTCGAGATCGAAACGCCTATCCTGACCAAGCCGACGCCGGAGGGGGCACGTGACTATCTGGTACCGAGCCGGGTTCACCCGGGCGAATGTTACGCGCTTCCCCAGTCGCCCCAGATCTACAAGCAGTTGCTGATGGTCGCCGGCTTTGACCGTTATTTTCAGGTTGCACGGTGCTTTCGTGACGAGGACCTGCGGGCAGACCGCCAGCCCGAGTTCACCCAGATCGATCTCGAGGCGTCATTCGTATCGCAGGACGATATCCTGGCGGTGGTCGAACAGGTGCTGCACGACCTCTGGGCAGAAGTTGGCTACGCCGTGTCCGTTCCGTTCCCACGGCTGCGTCATGCCGAGGCGATGGAGCGGTTCGGCATCGACAAGCCCGATTTGCGGTACGGCTTCGAGATCTCCGATATCACGGGCAGTGTTGGCGCCGATGCGGCCCCCTTCGTCGCGGATGCCATTGCAGCAGGTGGCAGGCTGAGGATGATTCGGGTTCTCGGCGGCGCCTCGTACAGTCGTCGGGAGATCGACGCACTGACCGATGCAGCCCGCGCGGCCGGGGCGGGTGGGCTGGCCTGGTCACGCCGCAGCGAACTCGGATGGGAGGGGCAGGGGGTCAAGGCGCTCGGCATCGCGACGCTCGACGCGATCGGTGGCAAGGTCGGCGACCTGGTGCTCGCCGCCGTCGGTCCGGATCGCGTGACCAGCGGTGCGCTTCATGCCGTGCGAATGGTGCTCACCCGGAGACCCGATGTTATCCCCAACATCGCCCATGCGTTCTGCTGGGTGGTCGACTTCCCGCTGTTCGAGGCGGATCCGCAGTCGGGAGAATGGGTGTTCACGCACCACCCGTTCACGTCACCACACGCAGATGACATTCCCTTCGTCGAGAGCGATCCGGGCCGGTGCCGCGCCCTCCATTATGACGCGGTCTACAATGGCAACGAACTCGGGTCAGGATCGATCCGAATCACTGACCCGAACCTGCAGTCGACCGTATTCCGTGCATTGGGTCTCGATGACGACCAGCAACGTGGCCGTTTCGGCTTTCTACTCGACGCGCTGGCTGCCGGCGCACCCCCGCACGGAGGGTTCGCGCTGGGTTTCGACCGCATCGCGATGCTGCTCGCCGGCGCGCCGTCGTTGCGTGACGTGATTGCGTTTCCGAAGACGGCCGCCGCACGGGCGTTGTTGGAAGGCGCGCCGACCGCGGTCGCGGCCGCTGATCTCGCTGTGCTCGGCCTGGCCACGACCATCGAGGCTTCATGACCGACGAAGTTCGACACACCATCAGCGCCGAAGGCGCCGACCCGCTCCTTCTCTCCGGCGTCAATGACGGCAACTTTACCGAGCTGCAGCGCGCGCTGGGCGTGCGCGTGTCGCAGCGCGGTGACATCATCAACGTCAGCGGCTCGCAGCAGCAGCTCGACCGGGCCACGCCGATCATCCAGGGATTCGTGGACATGGCCCGTGCCGGCCAGCCAATCGAGCCGGAAGATGTCTTCCGGATCGCGAGCGAGGGCCATACCAGCGAGCTCGCTGTCACGCGTGATGCTGGCAAGATCGTGCTGCCCGGACAACGCCGCGCCGTCGTTCCGAAGACACCTGGGCAGCGGGAGTACCTTGCGCTCATTCAGGAGCACGATGTCGTCGTGGGAATCGGGCCTGCGGGCACCGGCAAGACTTATCTAGCCGTGGCAAAAGCGGTCGAAGCCTTGGCGCGCAAACAGGTCAAGCGGATCGTTTTGGCCCGCCCTGCGGTTGAGGCCGGCGAGTCGCTCGGCTTCCTACCGGGCGACTTGCAACAGAAAGTCGATCCGTATTTGCGGCCGCTTTACGACGCGCTGGAGGATATGATGTCTCACGAGCGCGTCCAGAAAGCGCTCGAGACTCGCACCATCGAGATCGCCCCACTGGCGTACATGCGCGGACGCACGCTCGCCGACGCGTTCATCATCCTCGACGAGGCACAGAACGCCACCGGCGCCCAGATGAAGATGTTTCTCACCCGGCTTGGCGTGAACAGCAAGGTGGTCGTGACCGGCGACAAGACGCAGGTTGACCTTCCTCGGCGTGAGGATTCAGGGCTCATCCAGATCGAGCGCGTCCTCCCCGGCATCGATGGCATTGCTTTCCACTACCTCACCGATGAAGACGTCGTGCGCCACCGGCTCGTCAAGGACATCATCCGGGCGTACGCCGTCGATCAGGCGGGATGATGACCGCGCGGCCTTTTGGCCAGGACACCATAGTCGTTGGCGGAGCCGCAGCGCCTGTTTCAGCCGCGCTGGTTCGAAGTGCCGTCGGGCACGTCCTGCAGTGCGAGGGCACCGCCGCGCACGTGGCTGTGACATTCCTCGGCAAGGACACGATGCGGCGCCTCAATCACCAGCACCTGGATCACAACTGGCCCACTGACGTGATCTCGTTCGCGCTGCCGCAGCCCGATGGCGGTGTGGCGGGTGACATCTACATTTGCCGATATGTGGCGGCGCGCGAAGCGCGGCGGCGGGGCATCGCCGTCAGGGAGGAACTGGTGCGACTCGTGGTGCACGGCACACTGCACGTAATCGGTCATGAACACGATGAGGGCGAAGCGCGCACTCGATCCCGAATGTGGTCGTTGCAGGAGCGGTACGTGCGGGCGCTCGGATGAGTGCACTGGTGATGGGGGCATTGCCGGCGCTCACCGGGCTGGTGATGATGTGGGCCGCGCTCGTGGCTCTTGCGGGTCAGGGCGACGGCGAGCTCGGCGCGCGTGCGCTCGCCCGCGACCCCGCGAGGTCGCGACTGTCTCCCGAGCGCACCCTGCACGTGATGCACCTCGCGTCGCTGACCATCGCGGCTGGGCTAGCCTCCACCCTGACAGGGTGGTGGGCCTTCCCGCCGGCGCTCGGTGCGCTGCGAGTAGTGCTGGTATCGGTTCTGGTGTGGGCGGTGGGAGATCTTGTGCCCCGCCTGCTCGGGGTGCTGGCCCCAGAACTGGTGCCGTATGCGCGACGTGTGGCGTTGGCGTCGGCGCCGGCGTTTGGCCCCCTCCTCTGGATCGCGGAGCGGCTCGACGGCGCGGCAGCCGATCCGCCCCAAGCTGCATCCCGCGGCGGTGCGCCGTCACCACAGGACATGGCGCTCGGCGTCTTCTCGCTGGCATCGATGAACGTTTCGGAAGTGATGACGCCCCGCATCGACATTGTGTCGGTCGACGTCAGCGAGGACGAGGCTGCAGTGACAAGCACTCTGCGGCGGAGCGAGCATGCCCGATTGCTGGTGTTCGACGAGCACGCTGACGAAGTCGTCGGCGTGTTGTACGCCAAGGACATTCTTCCGCGCCTTCGAGGCGGCAGCGAAACGCAGGAATCGTGGCAGGCGCTCATCCGCCCACCCGCATTCGTTCCGGAAGCAAAGCGGCTGGACCGCCAGTTGCGCGATTTCCAGCGCGGTCCGGGTCACATTGCGGTGGTGGTGGATGAGTTCGGCGGGACAGCGGGCTTGGTAACGCTTGAAGATATCCTCGAACAGATCGTCGGTGAGATCCAGGACGAGCACGACGTTGATGAGGTGCAGCCCGTATACCGGCACGATGACGGTCACCTGACGGTGCAGGGCGGCGTTGCGCTTGCCGACCTCGAGGCCGAACTGAATCATGATTTTGAGCGCGAGGACGTGGACACCGTGGGCGGGTTGGTACTGGCCGCGCTCGGGCGCGTGCCGCGAACAGGGGAGGAGTTCGAACTCGATGGATGGCGGGTGGTCGTCGAACTCGTGATCCGCAGGCGTGTCCGGCGCGTTTCACTCCGGCGACCTGATCCGGTAGGTGTCGCCGTGTCACCGCGGCTGGGCAAAGTATGACCTGGCTACTCCTGCTGATCGCCATGACGATCTCGGTGTTGGGGGCGGTCGCCTCGGTCGCGGTGGTGACTACCGCCCGCGCGCAGGTGGCGGAGGCGATTTCCCGGCGTCTCCGCGGCAGCGATGATTCGTTCCTCTGGCTCGCAGTGACCCAGCGTCAGGTTGCGTCGGCGACTGCCGCCATCTCCCTCGGCGTGGCACTGATCGGTGCCATCGTGCCGGGAATGTTCTCCGGCTTCTCCGTCCTGCAGCTTGCCGCATTCCTGTTGGTCATCGTCGTTCCCGTCACCCTCGTCGGCGCGTACCTGCTGCCGCGATCCCTCACCGTTCCACGCGCGGCGCGCGCGGCCGCCGCCCTCCGCCCGCTACTGCAGGCATGGACGGGGGCGATCGGCTTGGTGCTCCCGGCTCGGAGCGGCGACGCCGCGAGCGACCTCCGAGACCTGGCCCGCGAAGGATTCGCGAACGGCATGTCGGATGGCGACGAGTTGGTGATGGTCGGCGGCGTGATGACGTTCGCCGAGCGACCGGTGCGTGCCGTGATGACTCCACGGACCGACGTCATCGCCGTGGCGCACGACGCCTCGTATCACACGGTATTCGAGGTGTTCGCCGAGAGCGGCTACACCCGCCTGCCCATGTATCGCGACACCCTCGATGACATTGTGGGCATGGTCCACGCCTTCGATCTCTTCAAACTTCGCCCGGAAGACGCCGTCCCGGTCCGTGCGGTGGCGTTTGCCCCCGAGTCTCGGCTCGCCGGCGACCTGTTGATCGACATGCAACGTGAGCGGCGGCACTTCGCCGTGGTGCTCGACGAGTTTGGCGGAACGGCGGGGGTCGTGACGCTGGAAGACCTCCTCGAGGCGCTCGTTGGAGAGATCTCTGACGAAGACGACCCGTCGTTCCCCGCGCCGGTTACGGCAGGCGCACCGCTCGAACTCGAGGGCACGACTACGCCCACGGAGGTGGCCGAACATTTCGGCGTGTCATTGCCGCGCAGCGATACCGCCAGTTTTGCGGGCCTGGTCGCCGAGCTTGCCGGGCGCATTCCGGCGACGGGCGAGCGTTTCGCCATGCGCGGTCTTGACATCGATATCCTCCAGGCGAGTCCGACGCGGATCGACCGCCTCCTGGTGCGCCGCGGCGGTGCCACGCCGACGACGCTCGACAGGGGCAACCCGTGACGCAGCCAATCGGAACACGCGTCGAGGAGCTGGTGTCCCTGGTCCGCGAGGGCAGGATCGACACCTTTATCGAACGCGCGTGGCTCCTCGAGCCGGCTGACCTCGCCGACGTCCTTTCCGAGCTGGACGACGACGAGCGCCTCGCGCTCGTCCGAGTGCTCCCGGTCGAGATCTCGTCGCAGGCTCTTGTCGAGATGGCGTATGAGGAGCATGCCGAGGAAATCGTGGCGGCGCTCGACCGGGAACAGGCCGCCGGGATCGTCGACGAGCTCGAGGATGACGACGCCGCCGACCTACTGGGTGAGCTCAATCGCGACGACCAGGAGCGGATCCTCTCGGCCGTCGGAAATCGTCGCGATGTCGACCGTCTCCTCGGGTACCACGAGGAGACGGCCGGAGGACTCATGACCCTCCAGGTGGTCACCGTCACCGATCACGACACTGTTGGTCTCGCGCTCGAGGCGGTGCGCCGCCAAGCCGAAGATATCGATGATGTCACCGAGATCTTTGTTGTCGACACCGCTCGGCGCCTCGCTGGCGTCCTGACCTTCAAGCAACTGGTGCTGGCGAACACGGGGCGGCAGGTACGCGAGGTGATGGAAGATGTCGTGGCGCAGGTCTTTCCCGACGTCGACCAGGAGGAGGTCGCGCGATTGATGGCGCGCTACAACCTGCCCAGCATTCCGGTCGTCGATGCCACCAATCGCTTGCTGGGTCGGGTCACGTACGACGACGTGGTCGATGTCACGGAGGCAGAGGCCACCGAGGACCTGCTTCGCTTCGGCGGGGTGTCGCCGGACGAGGCGCTGGGTGGCAGCTGGGGTGACGCGGTGCGAAGTCGCCTTCCGTGGCTTTACGTCAACCTGCTCACGGCGTTCCTGGCCGCAGCGGTGGTGTATTTCTTCGAGCGCTCCATCGCGGCGATCCCGACACTCGCGGTCTGGATGCCGATCATCGCCGGCATGGGGGGAAACACCGGCACCCAGGCACTCGCGGTATCAGTGCGCCGGATATCGCTCGGCATGGTTCCCGTTTCGCGTATGTGGTCCGTCATCTCGAAGGAGATCCTGGTCGGGGCCTTCAATGGTCTCGCGATCGGCGTCGTCATCGGCGTCCTGGCGGTCCTGCTCGGCGAGCCTTGGCGCTTCGGGTTGGTGGTGTTCCTCGCGATGACCGGGAATCTTGTTGTGGCGGGCTTCGCCGGATCCTTCATCCCGGTGTTTCTCGAGCGCCTGGGCGTCGATCCCGCCGTGGCCTCGTCGATCTTTGTGACGACATTTACCGACGTCTGCGGCTTCCTGCTGCTGCTTGGCCTCGGCACGATGGTGCTGCTGTGAAGCGCCCCGCTGCCTTGCCCCGCACCCGCGAACGGTGAAGGTTCCGCCATGACGCATGACGGACTGATCGTCGGGCTGCTCGCGGGTCAGGTGGCCGCCATGGCTCGCGCGGTGTCGGTAGTGGAGAACGGTCGGCCAGGCTTCGAGCGGCTGCTCACCGCGATCCATCCCAAGGTGGGACGAGCGCGTCGCATTGGGATCACCGGCCCGCCGGGGGCAGGGAAATCGACCCTCACGGAACGCCTCGTGGCGACCTACCGCGCCCAGGGGTTGCGGGTCGCGGTGGTCGCCGTCGATCCCACCTCGCCGTTTACCGGCGGGGCGCTGCTCGGCGACCGAATCAGGATGGAGTCCATCGCGCTCGACCCGGGCGTGTTTATCCGTTCGATGGCCACCCGTGGCTCCCTCGGTGGACTGGCCACCACGACTCGCGAGGTATGCGACGTGTTGGACGCCGCCGGCTTCGATCGCATCCTGGTGGAGACGGTGGGTGTCGGCCAATCCGAACTGGACGTTGCCCGGATGGCGGACACCACGGTGCTGGCGCTGGTGCCCGAGTCCGGCGACGGAATTCAGGCGCTCAAGTCAGGCGTGATGGAGGCGGCTGATGTGTTCGTGGTGAACAAATCCGACCGGCCGGGTGCCGACAAGATTCGGCGCGAAGTGGAACTGGCCCTCGACCTGCGTGCCGGAAAGGCGTTCCGGAACATGCCGGCACATCACGGCGCGCTGAAGGGCGCTCCGCGCGAGCAGCAAGCGGCGACGGACGATTCGGAATGGCGTTCCCCGGTGCTGCTCACCGTGGCGTCAGCGGGAACGGGCATCGACGAGCTGGCCTCGGCCATAGAACGGCACTGGGCATGGATGGCGACCGGCGGCGAGCTGCAACGTCGTCGCCTGGCACGCCTCGCCGAGCGAACCCGCGAGGTGGTCGACCGCGCGACCCGCCGATGGGTGTGGCAGGAGTCTCGCGCGGACCAGCTCATTGATGCGCGGGTCGCGGACGTCGCGAGTGGTTCGTTGAGTCCGTACGACCTGGCTACAGAAATTGTCGGGTTGCTCAAGGAAGGAGCGCAGGTATGACCGTACAGATGCCGGACAATACCACGGACCAGGCCATCGAGATTCTGCGCCTACGCGCCGAGCTCGAGGCGTGGAAGGCGGCGGCGATGGCGACACGCCAGCGCGCGGCCGAGTTTTCAACGATCTCGGGGCTGCCCATCGAGCCGGTCTATACCGCACTCGACGTCGGTGCACCCGAGCCGCTTCCCGCCGACTACCCGTATACCCGCGGGATTCACCCGACGATGTACCGAGGCCGCCTGTGGACGATGCGCCAGTTTGCTGGCTTTGGCACGGCTGAGGACACGAACACCCGGTACAAGTTCCTGCTCGAGCGCGGGCAGACCGGCCTCTCGGTGGCCTTCGACTTCCCGACCCTGATGGGATATGACTCCGACCACCCGCGCTCAGAGGGCGAGGTGGGGAAGTGCGGCGTGGCGATCTCGTCGCTCGCTGACATGGAGACCCTCTTCGACGGCATTCCGCTCGACAAGGTGTCGGTCTCGATGACGATCAATGGGCCAGCCGCCATCCTCTTCTGTTTCTTCGTCGCCGCGGCGGAACGGCAGGGTGTGGACATCGCGGCGCTACAGGGGACGATCCAGAACGATATCCTCAAGGAGTTCGTGGCGCAGCACGCGTGGATCTACCCAGTCGAGCCGTCGCTCAAGATCATTGTCGACCTGTTCGAGTGGACCAGCACCCACACGCCGAACTGGAACTCCATCTCGATCTCGGGCTACCACATCAGGGAGGCGGGGTCGACCGCGGCGCAAGAACTTGCGTTCACCCTCGCCAACGGCTTCACGTACGTGGAGCGAGGCATCGCCCGCGGACTTGATGTCGATCACTTCGCGCCGCGTCTTTCGTTCTTCTGGGATGTCCACAACGACTTCTTCGAGGAGATCGCGAAGATGCGGGCGGCGCGGCGTATCTGGGCGCGACACCTGCGTGAGCGTTACGGTGCCACTGATGATCGATCGCTGAAGATGCGATTCCACTGCCAGACCGCGGGCGTGTCGCTGACCGCCCAGCAGCCGCTCAACAACGTGGCGCGGGTGGCGTACCAGGCAATGGCAGCGGTCCTCGGTGGCACGCAGTCGCTGCACACCAATGCGTTCGACGAGACACTCGCGCTGCCCACAGAGCACTCGGTCCGAGTGGCACTCCGTACCCAGCAAATCCTCGCCTACGAGACCGGCGTGGCCAATTCGGCCGATCCCCTTGGCGGCTCCTACCTGGTTGAGGCCCTGACCGACAGGCTGGAAGAGGAGGCCGAGGCGATCTTTGCGGAGGTGGACGCGATCGGCGGGACCGTTGCCGCAATCGAGGCCGGCTGGTTCCAGCGGGAGATCGCGCAGTCAGCCGCGCGATTCCAGGCCGAAGTGGAGGCTGGCGGAAAGGTGGTCGTCGGCCTGAATGCCTTCGTCGAAGATGACGAACAGCCAATTGACATCCTTCGCATCGATGAATCGGCGGAGGTTGAGCAGCGCCGCCGAATGGTCGCGATGCGAGCCACCCGCGATGAGTTGCTCGTCGCCTCGCGCTTGACGGTTCTTGAGGAAGCGGCGCGCGAAGATCGCAACATCATTCCCGCGATGCTTGATTGCGCACGAGCATATTGCACCCTCTACGAGATCCGGCATGTCCTCGAGCAGGTCTGGGGCGCATACCGCGAACCCGTGTTCTTCTAGCAGAAGGAGCACCTTTCAGATGGCAACACGCACCGCGAAGGCACCGACAACGACAACGGGCACTGACCTGCTCCGCATGAAGCCGGGGAAGCACCCGGTTGTCACCTGCTACCTCAAGATCGAGCCGCGCGACCGCGCCCGGAAGAAGTACCTGGTGAAGCTGCGCAATCGGGTTCGCGACCTGGAACTCGCACTCGACACGATGGGCTGGGACAAGTCACAGCAGGACGACATTCGCGCCGACCTGGCCCGTGTGATCGACCATGTGGCCGACGAAGCCACGCTGCCAAGCAGCCAGGGTATTGCGATCTTCGCCAGTCGCGGCAACAACTTGTTCGAGGTCAAGCACCTGCCGCTGGTACACCGTTCTCGACTCGTCGTGGACCGCACCCCGTTGGTTCGGGAGCTGGCCTCGAACGAAGAGGAATTTGGAAAGATGTTCACGATCACCAGTGATCGCGCGTCGGCGCTGATCTGGGAAGTGACCGCGTTTGACGCCAAGGTCGTGCGCAAGATTGAGAGCGAAGTCACCCGCGGCGGTCGGTACCACTCCGACGGTGGCGGCGATGCGAACGCTGAGCATGCGTTCCACAACAGGATCCAGAACGAGAAGCGCCGCCACCTTGAGGCCGTTGCGCGTGCGCTGTTCGAGCTGGAGCGCAGCGAACCGGGACATCAGATCGTGTTGGCAGGCGTGGGTGCCGACGCTGGCGCGCTTGAGCCCTTCCTCCACAACTACGTGGCCGACCGCCTGATCGGGGTTGCCCGCTTGGCACCGCGTGACGCCACGCCGGCGGCGGTGCACGCCCTGTCCATGGAGGTTCGCGAAGCCCATGCCCGAGCTTCCGAAGCAGGACACGTCGAGGAGCTCGCCGAGGGACTCGGCACCGGGTGGGCGGTCAACGGGGTCAAGGAAACGCTTCGCGCCCTTTCAAAGGGGCAGATTCGCACGCTGCTGGTCCGGCATGACGCGGCTGTGCCGGGTTTTCGGTCGATGGCATCCGGACGGTTGGCCATCGCGGCGCGCGAGCTGCGCGAGGATGGGGCGGTGATCCCGACGCTTGACGTAATCGACGATGCGATCGAAGAGGCACTGCGGCAGCGCGTGGCCCTCGATGTGGTATACGATGCGGCGTCGGCCGACGCCATCGACGGAATCGCCGGGCTACTCCGGTTCAAGTGAGGAGCGCATGATGATGGCCACGCTCGATTCTCCGCCGCTGCCGCGCCCGGTGCGCGTGCTGGTGGCGAAGCCGGGACTCGACGGGCACGATCGGGGTGCCAAGGTTGTCGCCGCCGCCCTCCGCGACGCCGGCATGGAGGTGATCTACACCGGCCTCCATCAAACGCCAGAGATGATCGCAATGGCTGCTGTGCAAGAGGATGTGGACGTGGTCGGACTCTCAATTCTATCCGGCGCCCACATGACCCTCTTCCCGCGGGTACGCGCACTGCTTGTGAAGATGGACCGACCTGACATTCTCCTCACTGGCGGCGGCATCATCCCGGCGGAGGATATCGAGTCGCTGATGACGCTCGGCGTGGGCAGACTGTTCGGGCCCGGCACGCCGACCGCCGACCTCATCGCATATATCAACGATTGGGCGCGCACCAATCTTGGCGCGTGACAACATGAGCGACGTGAAGCGCGCCACGCGCACGCCCCGCTTGCGTGCCCTTACCGACGAGTACCTCGAGCTGGCCGCACGCCTCCGGGAGGGGGGCGGCGCGAAGCGGGTCGCCCGAATGCACGCCAAGGGGCAGCTTTCACCGCGGGAGCGCGTCACCGCGCTGCTTGATCCCGGCGCACCATGGCTTGAATTGGGCCTGCTCGTGGCCTGGGACCGCTACGACGGCGAGGCGCCTGCGGCGGGCGTGATCACCGGCGTCGGTGTCGTGGCCGGTCGCGAGGTCGTGGTCGTGGCCAATGATGCGACGGTCAAGGCGGGTTCGTGGTGGCCGGAAACGATCGGCAAGATCCTGCGCGCGCAGGAAACGGCGATGCGGCAGCGCATCCCGATCATCTACCTCGTCGATTCAGCCGGCGTGAACCTGCCGTATCAGGAGGGGGTCTTCCCGGGGCAGTACGGTGCAGCACGCATCTTCTATTACAACTCGCTGATGCGTCGGTACCTGCACGTCCCGCAGATCGCTGCGGTGATGGGAAGCTGCATCGCCGGTGGCGCATATCTCCCCGCGCTCTCCGATGTAATTTTCATGGTCGAGGGCACGTCCTTCATGGGTCTGGGCGGGCCGAACCTGGTGAAGGGTGCCACCGGCCAATCGGTCGATGCGGAGAGCCTGGGCGGTGCGCGGGCGCACACCGAGGTCAGCGCCGTCGCGCACTATCGGTCGACCAACGATGTCGACTGCATCGCTCGGATCCGTGATTACGTTGAACGACTGCCGTTGCTGCCGGCTTCTCGCCAAGCGGTTCGCCAATCCATCCCTCCGCAATCTGATGCCACAGCGATTTACGACATCCTTCCTGCTGATCACCGCATGTCCTACGATATGCGTGACGTGCTCGCGGCGCTGCTCGACGGCAGCCACCTCGATGAGTTCCAGCCTGACCTCGCTGCCGAAATGTTGTGCGGCCATGCCCGCATCGAGGGCCGGCCGGTCGCCGTCATTGCCAACCAGCGCGGCCTGATCAAGGGGCGCGAGGGTGAGAAGCCCCGGTTCGGCGGGATTGTGTACGCCGAGAGCGCCGAGAAAGTGGCGTTCTTCATCGAGACCGCGAATCGCGAGAAGATTCCGATCCTCTTCGTGCAGGATGTGAGCGGATTCATGGTTGGTCCCGAAGCGGAACACGAGGGGATAATCCGCGCCGGGGCACGATTCGTGGAAGCGATGGCGACCACGTTCGTGCCGAAGATTGTGCTCACCGTCAACCACGCGTCTGGGGCAGGCTACTACGCGATGGCGGGTCAGGGATTCGATCCCGATTTCATTCTGTCGTGGCCGACCGGTCGGATGGCCGTCATGGAAGGTGAGTCGGCGGTGATGGCCGTTCACGGCGGCACGATCCAGAAGGCCCAACAGGCGAAACAGCCGCTCGATGAAGCCACGCAGAATGCGATCGAGGGCATGCGGAACGATTACGAGGCGCAGCTTGACGCCCGATACGCGGCGGCGCGCGGGTTTGTCGATGCGATTGTCACACCGGAGGAGACGCGGTCGCTCCTTGGTTTTCTTCTCACGGTGACCGCGAGTTACGGAGGTCCGCACCTGGGGCCGTTCGTGCTGGACGGCAGCGAGGTAATGCGATGAGCAAGCGATCGACGATACGGATCGCCGCGGGGCAGGGATTCTGGGGCGACTGGCTGGAGGCTCCTGTTCGGCAGGTGGAGGGCGGGGAGATCGATTATCTCGTCCTCGACTATCTCGCGGAAGTCACCATGTCGATCCTGCAGAAACAGCGATCGCGCGACCCGGCCGCCGGATACGCCCGCGACTTCGTGTCGCAACTCGAGCGGATACTTCCGACCGTGGCGGCCAAGGGAATTCGAGTGGTATCGAACGCCGGCGGCGTCAATCCGCGCGCCTGCGCCGAAGCGGTGCGGGCGCTTGCCAACCGCCTCGGGCTTGGCAATGCAATCAAGATCGCCCTTGTCGAGGGTGACGATCTCATGGACCGGCTCGACGAACTGGCGGTCAGTGGCGAACCGCTCGCCAACATGGACACCGACCGGCCCCTCACCGACGTGCGCGACCAGGTGAGGTCGGCCAATGCCTACCTCGGTATGACGCCGATCGTTGAGGCGCTGCGGCGTGGCGCCAACGTGGTCATCACCGGTCGGGTCACCGACACCGGGCTGACACTCGGACCCCTGGTTCACGAATTCGGCTGGGCCCACGACGACTGGGATCGAATCGCAGCGGGCACGATTGCCGGTCACATCCTCGAGTGCGGGGCGCAGTGTTCAGGCGGTAACCTCTCCAAGGACTGGCGTGACGTGGAGTGCCTGGAGGATGTCGGCTTTCCGATTGTGGAGGCGTCGCCCGATGGTACATTCGTGGTCACGAAGCACGACAACACCGGTGGAGTGGTGAACATCGCATCGGTCACCGAGCAACTCGTCTACGAGATGGGCGATCCGGAGATGTATATCTCGCCAGACGGCATCACCGATTTCACCAGTATCCAACTCGAGAAGGATGGCAAGAACCGCGTCCGTGTGTCGGGCATCACCGGGGGTCCGCGCACGCCGTTGCTCAAGGTGTCGATCGCGTACTTCCACGGCTACAAAGCCGTAGGCTCGCTTGTCTACTCGTGGCCCGAGGCATACGACAAGGCGCAAGCCGCGGATCGCATTCTGCGGCGTCGTCTCGATGCGCTGGGCCTCGAGTTCGAGCAGGTGCTGACTGAGTACGTCGGCGTCAACTCCACGCACGGCCCCCTCGCCGGCGAACCCGATCCCGAGATCCCTGAGGTGATGCTGCGAGTGGGCGTGCGCGGCACCAATCGCGCATCCGTGGAACGGTTTACCCGCGAGATCGCGCCCCTGGTGCTCACCGGCCCGCCGAGTGTCACCGGTTTCGCCGGCGGTCGGCCGCAGGTCGAGGAGATCGTCGCATACTGGCCCGCGCTAGTCGCGCGCGAGAAGATCGAACCCTTCGTGCGCGTGGAGATGATCTGATGGCTTCCATCGAGCTGCGATATCTCGCGCACGCGCGTTCGGGCGACAAAGGCGATACTGCCAACGTCGGCCTCATTGCGCTCAAGCCCGCGTACTACGAACTCCTCGTGGACCAGGTGACTCGGAAGCGGGTGGCGCAACACTTCAAGGGGATGGTGAGCGGCGTGGAACGCTTCGAGCTCCCCAACCTCAACGCGCTCAACTTTTTGTTGCATGGTGCACTCGATGGCGGGGGGACGCTGTCACTAAAGACGGATGCCCAGGGCAAGGTGTACTCGACCGCCTTGTTGCGCATGAAGGTCGACGTCCCGGCCAAGGTGGCGAAGAAGGCGATGGAGCGAGCCGGATGAGTGCGGGACTCACGACAACGCTCGATGGTGGGGTTTTGACACTCACGCTCGACCGGGCCGACAAGCGCAACGCACTCAACACCGCAATCATCGACGGACTGGCGCAAGGCATGGCGCGCGCCGAGCTGGAACCCGGCGTGCGCGTCGTAGTGATCCGGGGCAAGGGCATCGATTTCTGCGCGGGAGCCGACCTCGCCGAGATGCTCGCATCGGTTAACAACTCCCTCGACGAGAACGAGCGTGACGCGCTCGGCCTGGGCGAGATTTTCCTCGCGCTCCGCCGACTCCCCAAGCCCACGGTCGCGGTGGTGCAGGGCCGTGCACTGGCGGGGGGCGCCGGGCTGGCGCTGGCGTGCGACATTGTCATCGCGTCCGACACTGCCCGGCTCGGCTTCCCCGAAATTGCGCGCGGGTTCGTTCCAGCCATGGTGATGACGCTGCTCCGACGATCGGTCACGGAGAAGCGCGCCTTCGACCTGGTGGCTACCGGTCGGCTGGTCGGCGCCGATGAGGCGCTGTCACTCGGCTTGGTGAGTCGGGTGGTTCCCGCGGAGGCGCTGGACGCTCGGGCGGCGGAAGTTGTCGCGACGTTGCTGGCCTCCAGCACGACCGCCTTCGCGCTCACCAAGCAATTATTCACGGAACTCGACGGAGTGTCGTTTGCCGACGGCGTGCTCCTCGGCGCGCGCGTCAACGCGCTCTCGCGGTCTACTCCCGATTTTCGGCAACGCATACAGGAATTCCTCACATGACCCTCGCCCCATTTCGGTTTGTGCTCTCGCTCGTGGGGCTCATGATGGCATTCGTCGCGGTGCTGGCCAAAGATCAGCGGGTCACATGGGCCGCGATCGCCGTGCTCGTCGTGGCGTTCGCGCTTCGGTTTGCCCCTGGAGGCAAGCGTCCGCCGACCGTAGGCGACCAGTAACGCATCGGGGCGCCACGCGCCGCGCAGCGAGGTACCCCAGCCCCACGGCCTTGCCCGCCATAGTGTCGCCATGGCATCGCTCGAGGTCGCCCGTCACGTCTTGCAGACCACGTTTGGTCACCCCGATTTTCGTCCGCTCCAGGCGCGTGTGGTGTCGCCACTCATGGCCGGCCGTGATGTGCTCGCGGTGCTCCCGACCGGCGGCGGCAAGTCGGTGTGCTTTCAGGTTCCCGCGCTCGCCACGCGCGGGGTCACGGTGGTTGTCTCGCCACTCATTGCCCTGATGCAGGATCAGGTCGCCGCGCTCAGTGCCCGCGGCGTCCGTGCAGTGGCGTTCAACTCAACGGTCGGTCGCGAGGCTCAGGACGCCGCGATGCAGGCCGCGTCGGCGGGTCGTCTTCGCCTGCTGTACACTTCGCCCGAACGCCTGCCCCGACTGGCCGACGAACTGGCAGCCCGTCACATCCCAGTCGCGCGACTGGCTGTCGACGAGGCGCACTGCATTGTCGAATGGGGTCATGATTTCAGGCCAAGCTACCGCGCGATTCGCGCCGCGAGGGAGTCATTGGGGACACCCCAGTGCATCGCCCTCACCGGAAGCGCCACACCGGATGTACGACGGGAGATCACGTGCGCACTCGCGCTGCGGCCCGACGCCGCGACCGTCATCGGCTCGTTTGATCGTCCCAACCTGCACTTCGATGTGGTGCCCGTCTCAGGCCGGGAAGATCGCTTGGCCAAGCTCGTGGTGTTGGTCCGGTCATCGCGGGATCCGGCGATTGTGTACGCGCCAACACGTGGTCTGGTCGACGGTCTTACACGGATATTGCGCGAGGCCGGCGTCGATGCCGCACCGTACCACGCCGGAATGACGCCCGACGAGCGACGGTCAACGCTCGAACAATTCCTCGGCGGCGAATTTCGAGTGGTGGTGGCCACTTGCGCGTTCGGGATGGGCATCGACAAGCCGAATGTTTGTCTGGTCGTGCACTGGTCGAGCCCGGCCACGCCCGAGTCGTACTATCAGGAGGCCGGGAGGGCGGGTCGCGATGGCGCCGCCGCTCGGTGCGTGCTGTTGCATCATCCGGCCGACGACGTCGTGCCGCGTAAACAACTCGAGGTGACCTTCCCGCCAGAGCGGCTTGTCGAGCGGGCTTGGGCTGATACAGCACTGCGCGATCGCCAGCCGGGGGGCGTGGTAGCGTCGATCGACCGACTCGCCGCGGAACTCCGACCCGATCGCGGCCGCGTCAGATGGCAGGGTGTGCGCCGGCGGAAGCGGGAGGCCGAGCGTCGGCTCACCGCGATGATGCGCTACGCCACGGCACGAGAGTGCCGGCGTCGGATGCTGGTTGGGTGGTTTGGCGAGACGCTGCGCCGGTGCAGCGGTTGCGATCAATGCACCGGGAGGGGCTAAGCCGGCACTGGCCGGCCGCGATCAGTTGATCTGCTTGAGCCTGCCGGATGGCTCGACTTCGTATTTCGCTGGATGCAGTACTTCATTCAGCAGGAACTTCGGGTACCGGGAGCTCATCTCACTGGGGAACGAGATGTTGGTCAGGAACGGGTCGGCCTTGTTCATGTCAACCACGTAGCCCAGATCAGCCAGCGATGCGACGGAAAGGCGAGACAGCGGCATGAAGACGCCGCTCGCCTCGACAAAGGGTGTCATCAGTTCCGTGTCGAGAATGCTCTCCCGCCAATGCGAATCGGCCGACCCACCACCATCGGTATTGTGGACGGGAACGAGGCGACCGGTGTACGAGATCGCGAACGAAGGCCAGATCGCGTTCGTTTGGACGCCGGTGAAGATCGGGTCCGGCGAGCCGACGTCAGTGAGTAGGCCGCGGGGGACCCACCCTGCCTTTCCGATGCCCAGCACATGCCCGATCTCGTGGGTGACCACGGGCACCAGGCGATTGCTGACCTTCAGATTTAGCAGGTCCGCTTCCTCGAACTGCATGCCGCCGACGGATGTCAAGATCGTGGAGCTTCGCTGCACGCAAGGTGCAGCGGCGCCCAGCACGCCGCCAGGCCCGTCGATGTACGTGACCTGCGCAAAGATCACCAGGTCGTCGACTATTTCGTTGAGGGGCCCCGTGCTGATGAAACCGGGACACGCTGTGGAGGGGATATTGATCAGTTGATCAGGGATATCGGCCGTGATGATCCCCATCCACCGGAGTCCGGCCTCGGCGAACGCGTCGCGCAGGTCGGGGATCATCGGCGTCACGAAGCGAATGTCGATGAGGTACGGCGACAGGGCGCCGGTCGCTGTGAAAGTGACCTTTGGCAGGTTGAAACCACCGCCGATCGTCGCCTCGACAGTGCTGTTGGCGGCAAAGCCTAGTCGCCAGTCGGACGGTGTCGCGACGCCGGCGCCGTCGGTGACGGTGCTGCCTCCGGTGAGCACCGCGTCGCCACCCCCAACGATCGCAAAGGTGACCGCTATCCCCGGCGACGGGTTGCCGAACTCGTCGACCAGCTTGATCCGCGGAAGTTTGGGCACCATGTAGCGAAGGAATCCGCTCTGCGAGGTCGGCGATTGGGCCGACACCGCAGCCGGCGCTGCGCCCAGTGCCTGAGCCTCGAAGATCAGCGACGCGTTTCCAGCGCGGGCGATGAGGCGGTTGAGGCCGGCCGCCGAGCCCAGAGCCCAGGAGCCGACCGCCGCCCGGCCGGCGGCGTCAGTGGTTACCGATCCGCCGGTGACGGTTCCGCCGCCCAACGTGACCGTGAAGGTGACAGCCACGCCGGCCAATGCATTGCCGAAGCCATCTCGAACCTCGATGGTCGGCACCGGCATCACCGACGCAGCGACCAGCGCCGCAGACGATTGAGCCGTGACAGGGACGATCACAGCCGGTGCCCCCGGCGTTGCCGTCGCTGTGATTGTGACCGACGCGGCCTGCGCGGTTGCCTTCAAGGTCTGCGGGCCGGTCGCGTTGCCGAGGCGCCAGCTTCCCAATGGCGCCAAGCCGGAGGCGTCGGTCCGGGCCGAATCGCCCGTCACCGTGCCGCCGCCACTCTGAACTTTGTACCGGACGATGATCCCTGCCAACGCATTCCCGTTCGCGTCCCGAACCCTTACGCTCGGCGGGATCGGCACAAAGTTGGTCACCACGGCGGACTGGCCATCTCCCACGACAACTTCCAGCGTCGCCGGTGGCCCCGATTGGCTCGAGCTATCGCCGCCACAGGCGCCGACTGCTATCAAGAACGCGGCGACGAGGCACCTTGGGACGATGGAGGGGGCGACGTTCATGATCTCCGCGTGTTGTATTGGAATCCATAAATTATACTGCGGGTCCGGCCCGTTGCCGAGTGCTGCCCGACCCAGCAATTGATATGAACGTCACATAGAGGCCCACGGTTCGCCTGGGAGGTGTCCGGGGCTCCTCCAAGTTGTCGCAAGTGCCGCAGCCGCATATCCTTCTGCGATGCAACCCACCCGGTGTGATGGTCGTCTACATCGCGTCGCTCGCCAACCGGCGAGGATCCGGGATTTTGCATGCATGATTCTGGACGGATTTCGCCGGATCATCGCCGTATTTCAGACACCCTGCCTCGACCAGAAGCGACAGCCCCAGCCCTCGGTGACGGCCGTGACGGCGGGGGGCGCCATCGACCTCGGATGGTCGGTTACGCCCCCCGTTGCCCGCGCCCCTCGGTGCCGGTCGGGGCTCTCGCTCGCAGGGTGCCGCAGTTCCGGCCGCAAGGCGGAACGGGATACGGGACAGGACCGGCCCTCCGCCGCCGATCATCGGCGTCGGCGCCAACCATTGACCGCGCCAGGCCCCACTCGACATCGAGTCGCGCCGCGCAGCAGAGACATCCGTGAAGCGCGAGATCCTGATTTCCGGCACGCCGCGCGAGACGCGCGTTGCCATTCTCGAGGACGACCGACTCGTCGAGCTCCTCGTTGACCGCCCGGACCAACGACGTACCGTAGGCGACGTCTACCTGGGGCGAGTGGAGGCTGTGCTGCCTGGGATCCAGGCGGCGTTCGTCGACATCGGCCTTGAGAAGAGCGCTTTTTTGCACGCCTCGGACCTGCTCGAACCAGAGGACGACGATGATCCGGCCGACCGAGACGACGCGGACGACGAGGAAGCCGAGGATTCGGAGGAAGCTGGCGAAGAAGGTCCGGCCCCTTCCGAGCCCAAACGCCGAGGTGAGGGCGGGCGTCGCGAGGTGGGAGCCCGGCGGGCCGTTCCCGACATCTCCGAGATCCTGAAAAAGGGCCAGATGATCCCGGTGCAGGTCACCAAGGAGCCGATCTCGACCAAGGGCTGCCGGGTCACAGCGCAAATTTCGCTCGCCGGTCGATTCCTGGTGTACATGCCCTACGCCTCCAAAGTCGGTATCTCCCGCAAGATCGAGAGCCGCGAGCAGCGGGCGAAGCTCCGTGAAATGGTCTCAAGGCTGTTGCCGTCCGATGCCGGCGGCCTGATCGTCCGGACCGTTGCCGAGGGGGTCACGGAGGACCACTTCCGCCGCGAGATCGCGACCTTGGTCGACACCTGGAGCAAGGTGAAGCGCAAGGAAGGGCAGGGGCGCCGCACGCCGGCGCTGCTCCACCGCGAGGCGTCGCTGACCCGTTCGCTCATTCGCGACGTCTTCTCCGACAAGGTTGATGCGCTTTGGGTCGACTCAAAGGAGTTGCACCACGAGATTTGCCAGTACCTCGAGATGATCGACCCAGAGCTGATTGAGCGGGTGCATTTCTACGGCGACAATGCTCCGCTCTTCGACACCTTCCGGGTGGAACAGGAACTTCGCGACCTCTTCAAACCCCGCGTGGATCTGCCGACCGGCGGTTACGTGATCATCCAGCCCACCGAGGCGCTGGTCTCGATCGACGTGAACACGGGCCGCTACACTGGCAAGCGCGATCCAGAGAAGACAATCCTCCGCACCAACGTTGAGGCTGCCCGCGAGATAGCCCGCCAGATCCGGCTGCGCGACGTCGGTGGCATCATCGTCTGCGACTTCATCGACATGGAGTCGAAAGGAAACCGCGACCGGGTGCTTCAGGAGCTACGTACCCACCTCGGCCGGGACCGCGCCAGAACCAGAGCGTTCGCCGTCTCCGAACTGGGGCTGATCGAGATGACCCGCCAGCGGGTCCGGCCTTCGCTCTGGGCGTCGATGACTCGCGAGTGCAACACCTGCCACGGTACCGGCCGAGTGTTTTCGCCCGAGGTGGTGTCTCGCCGACTCGAGCGGGCGCTCCAGCGGGCCGCGATGGAGAAGAAGGAGCGCCGGCTCGCGATTCGCCTCCACCCCGATGTAGCGCTTTACCTCATTGAGGAAGAGCCGAAGCTGGTTGCCATGATGGGCCGGCAGGGGAGCATCGAGCTGGAAGTGCGCGACGATCCGATGCTCCGGCTCGACGAGTTCCGTCTCATGAGCCGTCCAGCAGGGCGAGACGTCACCGAACTGTATGCGGTTGCTTAGGTTGGCCCTTGTTTCCCGGCCGGTCCGGCACTATTCTTGGTGGCTGTAGTCCACGGACCACGACCAGAAGGGCACTATGTACGCGATTTTCAAGGCATTGGGGAAGCAGTTCCGCGCCGTCAAGGGCGGATCGATTCGTCTGCCATACCAGGAAAAGGCCATTGCCGGCGACAAGCTGACCTTCGACGAGGTCCTGCTTACATCGAGCGGTGATGCCATCAAGACCGGTGCGCCGATGGTTTCCGGCGCCTCAGTGGTGGCAGAGGTCGTGGGTCACGGCAAGGAAGACAAGATTTACGTGTTCAAGTTCAAGCGCAGGAAAGGTTATCGGCGCAAGACCGGGCATCGGCAGAAGTACACCGAAGTCCGCATCACCGACGTTGTCCTCGGATAAGGTAAGTCATGGCACATAAAAAGGGCGTCGGCTCCAGCCGCAATGGTCGCGATTCCAATCCGCAATATCTCGGCGTCAAGCATTTTGGTGGCGAGCGGGTCACGGCGGGCAGCATACTTGTGAAGCAGCGTGGCACCAAGTTCCATCCGGGGCGCAATGTGTTTCGCGCGAAGGATGACTCGCTGCACACCTACATCGATGGCGTGGTGAAGTTCGAGCGCAAGGATCGCGATCGCCTCCGCATCTCGGTGTATCCGCAGGAAACCGTGACGGCCTGAGGCCGCATGGGATCGCAATACCCCGGGGGGCGCCGCAATGCGGTGCCCCCTTTGTCCGTCCGTCAGCCGACGGCAGCACGAAGGCGTTCCGGCCAGTTGCTGCAGAGTCCCGAGACGCCGACCTGCATCAGCCTTTCCGCATCGCGCTGGCTGTTCACCGTCCAAGCGATCACCCGGCCACCCACGCTATCGACCGCCCCGACCAGCTCGGCATCGATGAGGTGGTGCTCCTGCCAGAGTGTCATGGCGCCGGTGTCGCGCAGCGCGGCGACGGGGTCGATCGGATACGATGCCGACAGCGCGCCGAGTGACAGGCCAGGCCGAAGTGCGGCCAGTCGTGCGATGATCCGATGGTCGAAGGCGTGCACATGCAGGTTGCCGGGTACCGGCGAGGCATCGATCATCGCAAGCAACGACGCATCTGAAGTGGGTGGCAGCGACTTCGCCTCTATGAAAATCTGGATGGAGGCGCCGTACCGGGCCACGACCTGGTCGAGTAACGGCGGGGTTGAATCGTCGGCGAGCGCGCTGTCGAGCACTTGGGCCCGCAGTGCACGGCCGATCACGAGTCCGCCGCGCAGGACCGGATCGTGGTGGACCACTAACGCGCCGTCCGCCGTCGCATGAACGTCGATCTCGATCCCGTCACAACCCATGTCCACGGCCAGTCCGATCGCGTGCCATGAGTTCTCGACGGCGTGGCCCGAAGCACCGCGGTGGGCGATGACCAGGGGCGGCTGCCGAGAGAAATTGTTCATGGTAACTCCCTGCGGGTGCTAGGTGAGCGTTCGCCCGTCGTCTTAACATCAACACCACAATTCCGTCACCGGAGCAATGGCCGCCATCGCGTTCGATCTCTCTTCTGACGACGATCTCGTCGCCGCGTGGCAACGGGGCGACGAACTGGCGGCCTCTGAACTCGTGCAGCGGCACGCGCCTGCGCTCGGACGCTACCTCGTTGCGCTCGGCGCCGCCACCAGTGATGTCGAAGACATCCTTCAGGACGCGTTCTTCAAGGCCTTCCGTCGGGTCGAGACCTGGAGTGGCGACGGCAGTTTCCGTGGGTGGCTCTTCCGGATCGGTGCCAATGTGCTCCGCGACCGATTCCGTGGGGGGAGAGGCCGGACCGTGCTTTCGCTGGACGGGCATGATGTGGCGCACCACGACGACCCGGCGGCGGAACTCGCGGCTTCAGATGTCGAGGCCCGGCTGGCTGCGGCGTTGCTCCGCTTGCCGCCGATGCAGCGAGCCGTTTTCCTGCTTCGAGCCCAGCAGGGCATGGACTATATCGAGACGGCTCGCGCAGCTGGCACAACACCCGGTGCGGCTCGCGTCCACTATCACCACGCAGTACGGCAGCTCAAGGAGTGGATCCAATGAATCAATGCGAACGGATGCGCGATGCGATGGTTGATGTGGCCGGACACCGCGCCGGGTGGACAGACCAGGAAGCCGCTCACCTGGCGCAGTGCGAAGAGTGCCGTGCGGGGTGGATGGTGATCAGCGCGGCGGCAGTGATCGGTCGCACGCTGGTGATCGATGGCTCCCGGGTCGCCGGCGCGGTGCGCCAGCGGCTAGTCAGCGCCCCAGCGATCGTGACTCGCAATCGCTGGGCGCGAATCGCCGTGGGTTTGGCGGCCGCCACCCTGATCAGTGTCGGGCTCACCTCGGATGCCTTGGTCACGACGGCACGTCCCGACGAGGCCGGTGCCGTCGGGACGGCGGCTGCAATGTTCCCGGAGCTCGAGGCGCTCAGCGAGCCTCAGCTTGAAGTAATTCTCGCTACCGTGGCGGATCCGGATTCGGTGCTTCACGACGGCGCCGCACTTCCGCGACTTGGTGACCTGAACGACAAACAACTCGAGGAACTGATTCTCTCGGTGGAGGGCGAATGATGCGGGTAACAATCTGTGCCGTGATCCTGCTCGCGGTTGCTGTGCTGCCGGCTCAGGCCCAGCAGCAACCGCGCATGAGCCAGCGAGCACCGATGCTGCGCGCCCGCGTCGAGGAGGCCTTCCTCCGCCGCGCCCGTCAGGAGATGGCGCTGAACGATGACCAGGCGCAACGCCTCGGACGGGTGTTGGAAGCGTCGGGAACACGGCGCGCCGACCTCGACGATGCTGATCGCTTGGCGCGGAAAGCGCTGATGTCCCAATTGCGCCCCGGCATCGGGGCCAACGCCGACAGCGTGGTCCGCCTGGTCGACGCGATCACCGCGAATCGGGTTGCGCATGCCGAGACCTTCCGCAGTGAGATGCGGGAACTCAACGACATCCTCTCACCGGTGCAACGGGGACAGTTTCTCCTACTTCGCGATCGCATGCTGAATCAGGTACGCACCATGCTCAATAACCCCGAGCCGACAGCGGGTCGGCCGCGAGTGCCCTGAGCGGCCGCCTGGCGATCCGGATTGGCCCAGAAAACCTCGCGGGGCATGGGCCTGAACAGTTCGTGCCCCACTCGCGCTTGCCGGAGCGGCACGGGGAGCCCATTCTTCCGCGCGACAGGACACCCGCCGGGGTGGCGAAACTGGTAGACGCGAACGACTCAAAATCGTTTGCCGGCAACGGCTTGCGGGTTCGAATCCCGCCCTCGGCATGGCTGGCGCGGCCGCGACGGCGCGAGCACCATAACGCTTGAATCTCCCTCATTCCACCGGGACCGCCATGGGGCTCTCCGTCGTTTGCCGCTCAATGCCAGTCGTCGAGATCGAAACTCCCCTGCTCATCATCCCCGTGCGAAAAGGTTCCATGCCTGCCGATCTCGCACCGCTCGACGCAGCGTGCGACGGGGCGCTGGCGCGGTGTTGGGCAGCCAGCGATTTCAGCGGCAAGAAGAACGAGACCGCACTGATTTACCCAGCCGGCAAAGCACAGCGGATCCTGCTGGTGGGCCTCGATGCGGAGCCGGATGCGGGATCCGTTCGCCGCGCCGCGATGATCGCTGGGAAGCGGGCACGTACGCTGTGCGTGGCGTCGGCGGTAGTCTTCTGGATGGCCGACAATACGAATCTGTCGGCGGATAGGGCCGGTCAGGCGCTCGCCGAGGGGCTGCCCTACGGTGCGTGGCACTATCCAGACCTGAAGCGCCCCGTTGACGATCCGAAGCCCCCGTTCGAGAATGCGGAGATCGTCACGGCGGCCGACGACGCCGACTTTTGCCTCGGCGTCGACCGCGGTAACGCCATCGCCGCCGGTCAGTCATACACACGCCGCCTTCAGATGCTCCCGGGCAATACCTGCACGCCCGAGTACCTCGGGGACCGTGCCCGTGACCTGGCTACGCAACATGGATTTACGGTGACGGTGATGGACCGGGCGGCGATTGAGGCCGAGGGCATGCACGCCCTGCTCGCCGTCGGAAAGGGCAGTGCGCTTGAACCCCGATTCATTGTCCTGGAGTACAAGGGAAGCTCGGACGCTCCGGTGGTTCTGGTCGGCAAGGGGGTCACGTTCGACACCGGTGGTATCTCGATCAAGCCGGCACCGTCGATGGAAGATATGAAGTACGACATGTCGGGGGCCGCCGCCGTCCTCGGCACATTCGAGACGCTCGGCCACCTCAAGCCGAAGGTGCACGTCGTGGGACTGGTGCCATCGGCGGAAAACATGCCGTCGAGCACCGCCTACAAGCCGGGCGATGTCGTGAACTCGCATTTCGGCAAGACGATCGAAGTGCAGAACACCGATGCAGAGGGGCGGCTGATCCTTTGCGACGCGCTGTCATGGGCCCGGCGGCTCAACCCCGCTGCGGTCGTCGACTGCGCGACACTCACGGGAGCCGTCGTGATCGGCCTCGGTCACACCGCCACCGCCGTGATGGGCACTGACGCACCGTTGATTCGCGCACTGATCGACGCAGGGGAGACCGCCGGCGAGCGGCTATGGGAACTACCGCTGTGGGATGACTATCGCGACCTGATCAAGTCTGACATCGCCGACGTGAAAAACACCGGTGGACGGCCGGCAGGCAGCATTACCGCGGGATGGTTTCTCCGTGAGTTCGTCGAGGGCTATCCGTGGGCGCACCTCGACATCGCAGGCACGGCGTACACCGATCGGGAATCCCCGATGCAGGTGCGCGGCCCGACCGGCGTGCTGGTCCGCCTCTTTTCCGAGTTCCTGCTCGCGCGCAGCGCCTGATCATGCGTTTGCCCCGCGCCGCATTCGCGCTGGGCGCTCTACTGTGCCTCGTCGCCCGCGCGTCGGCGCAGGACCGGAGCCCACCGGCCGATTCCGCGCGCGCGGACACGCTTCGGACAAAGCCCGACACGATGTCGTCGACGGATCGGCTCCTTGAAGTCGAGAAGCAGCGGCGCGTGCAACTCACACCGATGCCGCAGGTCGGCATCGACGGCCTGTTGCCCGCGACCTCGCGCATCGTGCTCACCCGCGACTCCCTCGACTGGGCTGCTGCCCGCACGCTGGGCGACCTGCTCGACCGTGTCCCCGGTGTGTTCCTCTGGCGCGGCGGTTGGCTCGGCCGGGTCGAGCAGCCCAATTATCTCGGCCGCGGCGCGGCGTCCGCCGAGTACTTCCTCGACGGAATGCCCTACCTCCCGCTCGGCCCAGACAGTGTCACCGTGGATGCAGCCCTGCCTGCGCTGTCGCTCCTCGAGCGGGTCGAGGTCGAACGCTCGCCGGTCGGCTTGATCGTACATCTGTTCACCCGCCGCCACGATCGTCAGGCGCCCCGAACGCGCATCGGCGTGTCGTCGGGCGACCGCGCCCTCGCGACATACCTTGCCGCGCTTGAGCGCCGCTACCCAAGTGGAATCGGGTTGAGCGTTGGCGCCGAGTACTTCGGCGTGAACGCACCGCAGGGCGGCAGTGGGGCGGCCAACGTCACCAACGGATGGGTGCAGTTCGGATGGATCCCGTCACCACGGTTCGGCGTGCAGGTACAGGGCGTTATTACGGCGGCAGACCGCGACAGTCTTTTCAGCAGTGGCGATGAGTCCACTCGGAGCCTCGCAAGTCCCGCCATCCGGGGCACGCGCACCGACCTGCAGCTGCGCGGGATGTGGCGCAAACGGAATGACGGCCTCGGCCTCGGCGCTGACGCATTGATCGGGCGGGCTCGGTGGAACAGCACCGACGACCCGGTCGTGATTCCCGGTGATGGCGGGTCGATTCCCGACTCGGTCATCACGCCGCCCTCGCACGACATCGGGATATTCGGTGCGATCCTCGCCTGGCGCCAGCCGTCCTGGTCAGCAACGCTGCGGGCCTTTCACCAGACCGAATGGACGCCGCTCGATGCGCGGCTCTCGGTTGGATGGAGCCCGCAGGCGTGGGTTACGGGATCAGTCGGTTACATAGTGCAGCAGCATGACGACGATCGCACGAGCGGGTGGACAACGGCACGCCTTGGCGTTGTGGTGCCGCTGCTGCAGGTCGCTGTCACCGGCACGGTGGCGTCCGGCCATCGAGTGGCCTCGCCGATGATCAGCGCCGACCCCGAACAGCGTTTCACTGACATGCAGGTCACCGCCGCGTTCGAGCGCAGCCGCTTGGCGCTCGAGGCGAGTTGGCTCAGGACCGACGGTTGGCAGCCGCGCGCGTTCTCGCAGTTCCTGCGGGTGCCGTCGTTAACTACCGTTGACGATGTGGAATGGGCGGTTGCGCGCGCGCGGCTGGCCGCACTCCGCTGGCTCACTCTCGAGTCACGGTACGAACATCCGATCCGGTTGGGCAGCCCCGACGGCTCTCCGCCGCACCACGCGCTCACGAGTGCCACAGTCCGCTCGAAGTTCCTGCGGAATTTCCCCTCGGGCATCTTCGATCTCAAGGCACAGGTCCTGGTTGAGAGCTGGAGTCCGGGCGTTGTGGGACGGGACGCGGAGGGCGAGCCGATCCCGATGCCTGGACGAACGTTCGTGCGCGGGATTTTGCAACTTCAGATCGGCCCATTCCTCGCCTACTACGACCGGGTGAACTTTCAGGCCAATCGCGCGGGCAATATCCCCGGGTATCCGTTCCCCACGGTGGCTTCAAGCTTCGGGATCCGGTGGGAGTTCGCAAACTGACCCGATGCGCCGGTGGACCCATCTGTGGGCGCCATGGTGACCGAATTCGGCTATATTTCAGGGCTACCCAGCGACCGGGGTTGTCGTGGTCCTGAGCATGACCGGATTTGGTGCCGCCGAGGGCGACCTCGGCACCAGGCGGGTCAGGGTCGAGATCCGGACGGTGAACCACCGGTATTTCAACCTTTCGATCCGTCTTCCCGCGGAACTCGGGTCGCTGGAGACGGAGTGCCGCGAGGCGTTGCGCCGTGACTTCGAGAGGGGCCACCTGTCGGTGTCGGTCCGGTGGACCGAGAGTGCAATCGCGGGAACCGCCAGTGAGCAGGTCGACTGGGAGCGAGCCGGCGAGATCGTGGAGATGCTTCGCGCGGTTCAGAAACGTTTTGGCCTTGCGGGCAATGTGACGGCAGAAATGGTGATGCGGCACGCCGATGTGTTGCGCCGTACCGTCGAGGAAGCCGCGCCCGACGATGCCTGGGCGCAGCTGGCGCCGATCGTCGCTGCTGCCGCGATGGAGTGCCGAGCAGCCCGTCTGCGTGAGGGTGCGGTGCTGGCCGCCGATCTTGGCGCGCGGCTCGACGGTGTGGACGCAGGATCGGCGCGAGTCGAGCAGCAAATGGGTGGACGGTTGGTCCGTGAGCGCGATCGACTGCGCGCCAACATCGAGCAGTTGATTGACGGTCGATCCGTCGACGACCAACGGTTGGCGCACGAACTCGCGATGATGGCTGATCGCGTCGATATTGCCGAGGAACTGGTTCGGTTGAGTGCGCACGTCGCGGCGGCGCGGGATGCACTGACGCGCGGCGGTCCGGTCGGCAAGGCGCTCGGCTTTCTCGCCCAGGAAATTGGGCGCGAGGTCAATACAATCGGCTCGAAGGCCAACGACGCGACGATCGCGCATCACGTCGTGGACATGAAGGGCGAGCTGGAGAAGTTTCGCGAACAATTGGAGAATGTCGAGTGACGCCGCTGGTGGTGGTGCTGTCATCGCCTTCGGGTGGCGGCAAGTCGTCGATCACTCGGCGACTGCTGGTCGAGCGGGCCGACGCGGGATACTCGGTGTCAGCGACGACGCGGGGGCCCCGACCGGGCGAGGTAGCGGGCGAGGCCTACCATTTCCTGTCGGCCGACGAGTTTGCCCGACGGGTGGAGGCGGGCGAGTTCCTCGAGCACGCGACGTACAATGGGCAGTCGTACGGATCGCTGGTGGAGGAGGTGCGGGCCGTCACCCGGTCCGGCCGGCACGTGTTGCTCGACATTGAGGTGGTCGGGGCGCGGCTCATTCGCGAGCGGTTCCCGGATGCGGTGCTGATCTTCGTGGTGCCGCCCAACGGCGCCGTGCTGGCCGAACGGTTGCGCGGGCGAGGCACCGAGTCGCCTGCGGTGGTGCGAGCCCGGCTCGAGCGGGCGTTGCATGAGCTCGACGCGGCACCGGGATACGATTACGTCGTGGTGAACGACGACCTCGACGACGCAGTGCGCGCCGTCCATGCAATTATCGATGCCGAGTCACGGCGCACCAGCAGGCAGCGGGACACAAACGTATTACTCGATCGATTGCGATCCGAGATCAGCGCGGAACTCGCGCGGGATTGATTCAGGCAGTACTCACACGCAGGGGGAAGCATGGAAATCTTCACGCCGCACGAAGTCGCTGAGCACACAGGGTCGAAGTACCGCGGCATTCTCGTCGCCTCGAAATTCGCCCGCTACCTCAACGATTTCCCGCGAGATGCGGTCGAGCGTTGGGAGCGCACCGAAGGCGTCAAGAAGCTCACCACGCTCGCGCTGATGAAGCTCACCAGCGGTGAGTTGACCTTCCGCGAGCTGCGCCGGCGCCGTACCGAGACCTGAGATGTGGGAGGGCCGTCGCGTCGTGCTGGGTGTCACCGGCGGTGTCGCGGCTTACAAGGCCGTGCTGCTCGCACGGGACCTTACGCGTCGCGGCGCGCTCGTCGATGTCGTGATGACCCGTGGCGCCAGGGAATTCGTCGGCGCCGTGACCTTCGAGGCGGTGACCCGCAGGACAGTCCGGACTTCACTCTGGGAACGTGACGGAGCGCTCGACCATGTGACGGTGGCCGATCGCGCCGACCTCGTCGTCATCGCTCCGGCCACTGCGCACGTGATCGCGCGCCTCGCCGCCGGCATGGCCGACGACCTGCTGACTGCGCTGGTCCTCGCCGCTCCGGGTCCCATCCTCCTCGCTCCTGCGATGAACGACGAAATGCACGCCGATGCGGCGACGACGGCCAACATCGCAACCTTGCGAGATCGTGGCTGGGAGATCGTCGGCCCCGCAGTCGGCGCACTCGCCGAGGGCCCATCTTCACGGCCCGGCCGTATGGTAGAGCCCGCCGAGATCATTGCCTGGGCAGCGCGCGCCCTGGCGGGACCGGGCCCGATGCGCGGCCTGAATGTGCTCGTCACCGCCGGCCCCACCCGCGAACCGATCGACCCGGTGCGGTTCGTGTCGAATCGCTCCAGCGGCAAGATGGGATACCGGATTGCTGAGGCAGCGTGGCGTCGCGGGGCCGATGTCACGCTGATTTCGGGCCCATCGAGCGAGCCGGTTCCGTTCGGCGTGAACATCACCTTTGTCGAGACGACGTCGGAGATGGCGGCGGCGGTGCTGGCCGAGATTGGCAGCGTGGATCTGCTGGTGATGGCAGCCGCCCCCGCCGATTTCCGGCCGTCGGTCGTGCGGGATGCCAAGGTGCCGCGGTCCAATGGGGGCTTCACGCTCGCATTCGATGCCACCGAGGACATCCTCGAGGCGACACTCCCCCATCGGCACGCCGGGCTCACGATTGTCGGATTTGCCCTGGAGACCGGGGCCGCGCTGGATCGTGGACGGGCGAAGCTGTCTCGCAAGCAGCTCGACATGATTGTGATCAACGATGCGCTTGAGGTCGGGGCAGGATTTGATGTCGACACCAATGCCGTCACCATCGTCGATTGCCTCGGCGGCGAACAACATGTGTCGCTGCGATCGAAGGCCGACGTCGCCGAATCAATCCTTGACGCGATCGCATGTTACCGTGAATGAGGCGACCCGCCGTTGGATCGAGTTGCAGCGCGACCTCGGCGGCGATGAGGTCATTTTCGATCGTCCGTTGCCGACACGTCATGCCCGCGTCGGACCGATCGGGCCTGCGTTGATCCCTGCGCCCCAAAAGTCGTCGCGGTCGTCGCGGCCCGCCCCGTACCGGCCAGCGACTGCGCGGGCGATCGAGATGGCGCCCGACGTCGCATGGCGCCTCGCCCCCACCGGTGATCCGGCTGCGGCATGGCGCACTGGGGCGCCGCCCATCCCCGGGCCGGGCCTTTCGGTCAACGTCCCTGCTCCGACCGTCGGAGCCGGCACCTGGGCCACGCTGGAGGAGATTGCGGCGGTGGTGTCGGGGTGCGTGCGCTGCCCGCTGGCGACCGGGCGTATCTTGGCCGTGCCGGGCGAGGGGAACCCATCCGCGGGCCTCTTTTGCGTCGGCGAGGGTCCGGGCGAGTCGGAGGACAAGTCGGGGCGCCCGTTTGTGGGGCGTGCCGGGGCGACGCTCGACAAGATCCTTGACGCGATCGAGGCTCCACGGCCAACGGTCTACATTGGGAATGTCGTGAAGTGTCGGCCCCCCGGGAACCGCGCTCCGCTTCCTGATGAACGGGAAGCGTGCATGCCGTATCTTCATCGGCAGATCGCGTTGGTACGCCCGAGGGTGATTCTCGCCCTTGGGACCTCTGCGGCCGAGGCGCTCCTCGGCGTTCGTAAGCCACTAGGCGAGCTCCGACTGAAGGTGCACCGTTACAACGGGATTCCGCTCGTCGTGACATATCACCCCGCGGCATTGCTGCGAAACCCCAACTGGAAGCGGCCCGCCTGGGATGACGTCCGTATCGCTCGCCAACTCCTCGACGCAA
>JBDSMU010000182.1:0-6450 GCA_039915685.1 Gemmatimonadales bacterium
TGGGCCGACTCCGCCGTGAAATACTCGTTGAACACCTCGATGCCGTTCGCACGTGCACGCTCGACGATGTTGGCCGCTGGATCAACGCCGAGCGTCTTCAGGCCCTCGCGCTGGCAGGCCGACAGCAGGAGCCCGTCGTTGCAGCCGATGTCCACCACCATCTGTCCAGGCGCCGTGACGAGGTGTTCTCGAAACCTCTGTGCCGTTCCCCGGAAGTGCGCATGCATCGTGTCTGATGCCGACGGGATGTAGAGGTCGTCGACAAAAAAATCGGGTGGCAGCACGTCGGGAACCTGGATCAGGGCACAATCAAGGCAGACATGAGTGTCGAGCGACCACTTGGGCTCCGAGGCGCTGAGTTGGTCGGGGCGCAGGAATGCGTTCGCGGCGGGGTGATGCCCCAGCGGCAGGTACATAAGCAGATTGCTGCTGGTGCAGGCGCGACAGTTCGTCATGGTGTTCATGCGGAGAGGACCTCGGGGTGGCGTGTTCCGGTCGCGACGTCGCGAATGACGTCGAGTGTTTGGCGCGCGAGCGTGTCCCAGCGGAGTGCCTGTCCCCTCTGACGGGCTAGACGCTGGAGGTCGATGCGCAAGGTCTCATCATTGAGCACCTGCCGCATGGCGTGGTGAAACGCTTCCACCGATGGTTCGTCGACCATGAGGGCGTGCCCGCGTGCGACTTCGCCCAGCCCGCCGCGATTGGTGGCCACCACGGCGGTGCCGCATGCCAGCGCCTCCACCGTCGTGATCGACCATCCCTCGTGTTCGGAGGGGTGGACGAAAAGGTCGGCGGCGCCATAGATCGGCACGAGGTCGGCGTGGTGCGCGATCCGACCGTCGGTTTGCACGACATCATCCTCAATGTCGAGTTCCCGGGTCAAGTCGACCAAGGGAAGGTTTTCATGGTTTGGTCCAAACAGGAGCAATCCGTGCGGCACGCCATCCTCGTGACGGAGCCTTGCAAACGCGCGGAGCAGCATCGGAATGTTGCGACGCTCGGAGCACTTTCCGACGAATAGGATGTAGGGCCGATCATGCCCGAAATAACGCTCGCGCACCGACCGCTTCAGGGATTCATCGGTGGTTGGACGGAAGGCATCATCCGCACCCTGCGCCACGATGGCGATGCGATTCCCGGGAATGCCGTAATGACGCATGACCTCATCACGGGTGGATTCCGCAGGTACGATCACCATGTCGGCAAGACGCGCGCAGTGGTGGTGCAGGCGGGCGTAACCTTGCCGATAGGCCCAGCTGTGCATTCCGGGTTGGCTCTCATTCACGCTGTGGGTTGCTACCACCAGACGGCCCCGGTATCCGATCGGTGCGGTGTACGCCGGGCAGAACAACACATCGTGCCGCCGGGCCGGACTCCGCAGCCGCAGGTTCTCCCACGGAATGCCGGACATCGCCGATTCGAGTAGCTCCGGCACGATCCGGGGGTGTAGCCTCGCCATGTCGGCTTCGAGCGGTCGGCGCACGAACACCGACACCGACTCGTCGTCGCGCAACATTGTGGCCCAGTGGCGCAGTAGGTATTCAAGGTATCGCCCCACCCCGAATCGCTGACCAGCGAAGCGCTGGCCGTTGAACGCGATCTTCATCGGATGGGTCTACTCTCATGCTGGTGGTTCAGAAGCGGCTGACCGGAGGCCTGCACGGAGATCGACGGACTGGCTGCAGGCGCCGAGAAAGGCTTCGTCGCAAAAAAATAAGCTTCGGCGCCTCCATGGGCATGACTGAAATGGAGAAGGCCTTGGACGCGACAGAAACCAAGGTGGTCGAGCAAGGTGATCACTCGAGGGGCGGAATACCATCGATAGATCATCATTCTCTTTCGTCCTACGTTGCGGGCAATGCGAAGGAGGAAGTTACGTGCTCGGATCCACCATCCCGAGCGGGGCTGGAGGCCCGCGATGGGCAAGTGAACGCAGATGGTTCCGCCAGGGGATAGAACGCGAAAGGCTTCCTTCAGGTACTCTACCGCGGTGTCTTCACTGTCAAAGTGTTGGAACACCTCGCACGAGAAGACGCCATCGCAGCTCGCATCCGCCAGTGGAATGTGTGGAGCCTCAACCTGGACGAGTTTCACACGTTCTATATCTGCGCCGAGTAATTGTCTCGCGCTTTCAAGCTGATGGGATGACACGTCGATGCCGGTAACGGTGGCAAAGGAGGCAACCAGTCGGGCTGTAAGTTGGCCCGTGCCGCAGCCGATCTCGACGCAGTGCTCCCGACCGATGCCGTAACTCACCCAATGTGGGAGGATCTCGCTGAAGTAGCGCTCGCCCTGCTCTTTGACCTCGGCTAGTGACCACGGACGGCTACCCTGCCGGGACCTTCCCGGAACGGTGAGCACACCGAACAGGGGGTCGTGTTCTCCCCAGTATTTCCATTCCCTGTTCGACCGTGGAACTGCCATCAGGTCCTCCCGCATGAAAGTGCCCACCGCGCCGATGGGCATCGCGCACTGCCAGTCGTCTGCTCCCGCATTGGCCTGCAATGGACACGCAGCCCTCCAATCTGTGAAGTGACGCCACGCGCCGGACCCACGCTAGCGGTGCCCCGCGGCAAAGCCCCTGAACACATCATGGATACAGTCCAACTGATCCTGTCGGAGCCCGTGATGGCACGCCAGCAACATTCCACCGCGCATCACTTGGTCGGCATTCGGATAGCCGCCCGGCGCCTCCCGGCGCGCGATGTCGGCGAAACCGGGCTGCCGCAGGATGTTCCCAGTGAACACAGTCCGCGTCTGGATGTTCTGCTTCTCGAAATGAATCTGCAGGTCGCGGCGCGTGAACGGCGCATTGTCCCGAACGATCATCGGGAACGCCAGCCATCCCGTGACACTTTCGGCCATCTGGCGTGGGAGGATGAACCATTCGGGATATTGCTCGAAAAAAGCGAGCTGTGACGCGAAGTTCGCCTCGCGCGCGGTGATGTTTCCCGCCAGGCGATCGAGCTGGACCAACCCGAACGCAGCTCCCATCTCCGACGGCTCGAGGTTGTACCCCAGCCGCGAGAAGACAAACTTGGCGTCATACGGAATCCCACCGACATCGACATCGAACCGATTCTCCACTCGCTCGGATTCGACAAACAGCGACGACGAGCGGCCCCAACTGCGCAGCAGGCGAGCCTCGTCCGCCCAGTCGTCGCGGTTGACGCAGAGCATCCCACCGTTGCCCGCGCAGTTGATCACGTGCGATCCATAGAAACTTGTGGCGCTGATTGCCGACCTTGTGCCGGTACTGGTGCCGCGCAACGTCGCGCCCAGCGTGTCGGCGCTGTCCTCGATAACAATCAGGTCGTGCGCCGCAGCAATCTCAGCAATCCTGTCCCAGTCGGGCAGGTTGCCGATGAGCGAGGGGATCATCAGCGCCCTGGTAGCCGGAGTGATCATTGCCTCGATCTGTTCTACATCGATGTTGAACGTATCCGGCTCGACGTCAACGAAGGCAGGGATGAGGCCCTGACGCACCAGCGGCGCCACGGTGGTCGCAAAGGTGAGCGCCGGGGTGATGACCTCGGAGCCGGCCGGCAACGCGAGCAGCTCCACCGCCAGTTGCAGGGCGCTCGACCCAGAGTTGACCATGATCCCGTGCTGCTTTGCGAAGAGCGCCGCCACACGCGCCTCGAACGGCCGCACGTGAATGCCCATCTGGGTCGTGGTCCGCAACACGTGCTCTACGGCGGCGATCTCCTCTTCACCGTGAACGGTCTGGCCGTAGGGAACACGGATCGGTTCGCCACTCGCTGTTTTCACGTGCTGCTCCGATGTTCCGCGGTGGCGGAAGTCTGGGTGTGAAGGTGGGTGAGGTAGTCAGACAGTGCATCCTGCATCAGCGTGCCGATGGCGTCGGGCCGTCGCAGACTCTCGCGATAGAACGCGGTTGTGGCGGCGAGTGCTTCCTGAAGAGTGAACACCGGGCGCCAGCCGAGTCGCTGCCGCGCCTTGTTGGCGTCGAGGACGAGCGTGGCTGCCTCGTGCGGCGAGGGCGGCTGCGGTGCATTTGGTGCGGCCAACGTCACAGCCGGCCACGATTGGTGCAGCTGCGCCGCGATTTCCCGCACCGGGAGCGCATCCTCGGCGGCAGGCCCGAAATTCCATCCTTCGGCGGCGGCCATCCCTGTTTCCGTCAGCGCGCGTCCCAGGAGCAGATAACCCTGGAGTGGCTCGAGGACGTATTGCCAGGGACGTACCGCCGAGGGATGCCGCACCGTCGACACCTCGCCGCGACCCGCGGCGCCCAGCAGGTCGGGGAAAAGGCGATCCGGAGCCCAGTCGCCTCCACCAAAGACGTTTCCTGCGCGGGCCGTCGCGAGTGCCACACCCTGTTCGGCGAGAAAGGCGCGCCGCCACGCCGCAGCGACGAGCTCGGTGCATCCCTTCGACGCGCTGTAAGGGTCATGGCCACCCATCGGCGCATCCTCGTGAAGGGGTGCGCCGCTGCCGTCATTCTCGTAACACTTGTCACTGGTCACCACCACCACGGATCGAACCGACGGCGTCTTCCGCACGGCCTCCAGCAGGTGCGTCGTTCCCATCACGTTGGTGGCAAACGTTTCCACCGGTTCGCGATACGACTGGAGCACCAACGATTGAGCCGCAAGGTGGAAGACGATTTCCGGGGCCGCGGCTTGGCAGGTGCTGCCGATCAGCATGGCGTCACGGATATCGCCAATGACCGAGTGAATGCCTTCATGCAAAGCGGCGTCTCGGAAAAGTGCCGGACGATCGTGGTCGGGTGCGAGCGCGAATCCCGTAACCTCCGCGCCCGCTTCACGGAGCCATGCGACCAGCCACGACCCCTTGAACCCGGTGTGGCCGGTGACCAGAACCCGACGACCCCGGTACCAGTCGGTCAGGGGATCAGTCACCTGGTGCAACCCATGGCGCGTGACCGCTTTCCCACAACTCCTCGAGCTGGCGCTTCTCGCGCAACGTATCCATCGGCTGCCAGAATCCCTCGTGCCGGTAGGCCATCAGTTCGCCGGCAGCAGCAAGGCGTTCGAGCGGTTCGCGCTCCAGGGATGTTGAATCGCCATCGAGGTAGTCAAGAACTCCTGGCTCGAACACGAAGAACCCACCGTTGATCCAGCCCACATCCGTTTGCGGCTTCTCCGAGAATCGGGTCACTCGACCATCGTCCAGCTCCATGGATCCGAAGCGTGCCGGGGGGTGCACGGCAGTGACCGTGGCCAGCTTTCCATGGGCACGATGAAAAGCAACGAGGCTGGCGATGTCGATGTCGCTGAGTCCGTCGCCGTAGGTGACCATGAACGTTTCGTTTTGCAGGGTCTCCCTCAGCCGCCGCAACCGCCCGCCAGTCAACGTGTTGAGGCCCGTGTCGACCGCGTGAATGCGCCAATCAGGTGCCTGCTGGTTGAGCTGGGTCCGAACGCCGCTCTGCAAGTCAATCTGCCAATCTGCAGCGTGGATAGAGTAGTCATGGAAGTACTGCTTGATGACCTCCCCGCGGTATCCGCAGGCGATCACGAATTCCCGATATCCGTGTCGAGCGTATATCGACATCACATGCCAGAGAATCGGCCGTCCGCCGATCTCCACCATGGGCTTGGGGCGCTGGGCGGTCTCCTCGGAAAGCCGTGTTCCCAACCCCCCGGCGAGTATCACGGTTTTCATCCACGCTCCCGATTGTGCTCAACTTGCCGGGCCTCCGCGAGGCCCGGAAAAGGTCAGAAGCAAGGTTCACACCAGATCAGGGCACGGCCAAAACCTTCGTGATGCTGTTGGTCTTGCCGCTGTTGTCGGTAACGGTAAGGGTCACGGTGCGCGAACCGCCGTGCGGATAGGTGGCCACGGCTACCACACCAGTCGCCGTCGGATCGGGAAAGCGACCCAGGTTCCAGGCATACGACACGATCGTGCCGTCGTCACTGGACGACGACGCATCCAACTGGCAGGTCAGCGTCGGACAGCTCCACGTGAAGCTGGCCACGGGAGGATTGTCGACTGGCGGCGGCGGGGGGGCCGACACGGTGACCGTCCGAGTGAGCGTGGCCGTCTGGCCGGCATTGTCGGTGACGGTGAGCGTCACGCTCCTCGACCCCGCCGTGGGGTATGACACGGCGGTGGAGACGCCAGTCGCGGAACCCGGCGTTCCTCCGGTCATGCTCCACGCGTACTGCTGGATGGAACCGTCGTCGGTGCTGGCGCCCCCGTTGAGGGTGCAACTGAGGAAGCTGCAGCTCCAGGTGAAGCTCGGCACCGGCGGGTTGTCGACCGGCGGAGCGCCGCCGACGTCGACGGTCTTTGTGATACTGCTGCTCTTGCCGTTGTTGTCGGTGACGGTGAGCGTCACGGTGCGCAGACCGGTGTGAGGGTACGCCGCCGACACCATCAAGCCGGTGGCGGTGGGATCGGGAAAGCGCCCCAAGGCCCAGGCATACGACACGAACGTGCCGTCGTCGATGGACGACG
>JBDSMU010000202.1:0-8274 GCA_039915685.1 Gemmatimonadales bacterium
TTCTCGTCGATCTGTGCGATGCCCAACACCGACCCCGTGGTCGACAACCAGGGCACCGTGGGATTCGTCAAGTCGCGCGGCGAGGCGGCCGGTCTGGCGCGGGTCTTCCCGATCGGTTGCATTTCCCTGGGGCAGCGCGGCGAGCAGCTCGCCGAGTTCGGTGAGATGGTGGCGGCGGGTGCGGTGGCCGTGAGCGATGACGGCCATCCGGTGATGTCGAGCCACCTGATGCGCACCGCGCTCGAGTACGCGCGTACCTTTGGGATCCCCGTTGCCGATCACTGCGAGGACACGCCGCTGGCCACCGGCGGAGCCATGCACGAGGGCATCGTCTCGACTCGCCTCGGCCTCAAGGGCATCCCCGCTGCAGCCGAGGAGATCCACGTCGCCCGCGACTGCATCCTCGCCGACCTCACCGGTGGGCACGTGCATCTTTGTCACATGAGCACGCGGGGCTCGGTTTCGCTGATTCGACGTGCGAAGGAGATGGGCCTGGCCGTTACCGCCGAGGCAGCGCCACATCACTTCACCCTCACCCACGAGCGGTGCGAGGGGTACGACACGAACGCGAAGATGAATCCACCGCTGCGCGAGGCGGAGGATCGTGATGCCATTCGCGCCGCACTCGCCGACGGGACCATCGACTGCATCGCCACCGATCACGCGCCACATCATTATGATGCGAAGGAGCGCGAGTTCGACGACGCGCCGAACGGCATCATCGGGCTCGAAACGGCGCTATCCCTCGCGCTGCGTGAACTTGTTCATCCCGGCCTGCTGACGCTTTCGACGCTGATCGAGCGGATGAGCTGCGCGCCAGCCAGGCTCTGGAATCTTCCCGGTGGTTCGCTCCGCACCGGTACCGTGGCCGATGTGGTGGTTTTCGACCCCGGTGCCGAATGGACCGTCGACCCGAGTCGATTCCGTTCGAAGTCCCGCAACACACCGTGGACGGGCGAGGTGCTTCCCGGACGGGTGCTTCGAACCCTCGTCGGTGGCCGGATCGTCTTCGAAGCCTGATTGCACGAGGCACTTCCGCTGGGGGACGCACCGCGTCATCCTTGACGTCCCCACGTCGTCCTTCATTGCTTACCGCAGGATCGCCCATGGACACGCCCCAGGACCTCACCGCCGTCGAAACTCTGCTCGTTGATCGTGAGGCATTGCGCGGTTGGATTGAGCGGCTCGACGACGCCGGCTCGACCATTCCGGCGACGGTACGCGAACGGGTTCGCGCCGACTACACCAAGCGACTGGACGGGGTGACCGACCGTTTGCGCGAACATGCCGACACCATCGCCGCCAAGCTTGCCGACGACCGCGACGAGCACGCCGAGTTGCTGGTACAGGCCACCGCCACGCGCGACGCGCTTGCCGAAGCTGAGCTGCGGTTTGCCGTTGGGGAATACGATCAGGCGCGCTACGACTCCGAGCGCACCAGCCACGCGAGTGATGTCGGGACCTATGACGTCTCGCTCGGCGCCGTCGCGGAGCGCATTGCGCGCCTGGAGGACGTCCACCGGCTCGTCACCGGTGCGCCAGTGGTGCCAACACCGCCCTCCGCCGCGCCCGTTTTCCACGAACACCTGCATGAAGGCCTTGGGGACGCGGATTCGTCCACCAGCACGTCGGGCGATACCGCTGACGACGGCCCGCCCGCAATTGGCATTGGGGAGTTGGCGCTTGACGATACCGAATCGCTGCTCGCGATCTTCGACGAGGCTGATCGCGACGCTGGGCGCGATGACGATGACGATGACGACGACACGTTCCCGTCGAACCCGAGCGACGAGCCCGGTCCGCTCTCTTTCCGGCCGAGCGCCGCGCCAGTGCCCGAACACGACACGATGCGGGCCGCCAGCGCTCGCGGGGCCAAAGCACCAGCCGACCCGCCGACTCCGACGGGCCGGGGGGTCATCGTTGCGCCGCGCGAGGCAGAATCCGGGACAGACTCAGACCGTGCGCCGATGGTGAACCGGACGACCCGGTGCGGCGAGTGTGGCGCGATGAACATGCCGATGGAGTGGTACTGCGAGAAGTGCGGGGCAGAACTCACGACGATCTGACGGATTGCGGGGGCTGAACGCAGGACGGCCGGCTTCGTGACGAAGCCGGCCGTGTTCACGATCCCGACAAACGGAGGATCAGGCCTTGGCGTTGCAGAGCTTCGCGAGGCGGCTCTTCGTCCGCGCTGCGGTGTTGCGGTGTACCAGGTTCTTCCGGCCGGCGCGATCGATTGCGGACGTCGCGTTGGCGAACGCCTCGGTGGCGGCATCAGCGGTGGTGGCCGTGCGCACCTTCTTGATGGCGGTACGCAGCTCGCTGCGCGCAGCCTTGTTGTGGGCCGTGCGAACCTTGGTCTGACGCATACGCTTCTTGGCGGACTTGATACGCGGCACGGTGCTCCCCTTCGGATCCTGGTGTGACGACCACCGGCCACCCGGTGATCCCTAGCCATGAAAGATAGGCTACGCCGCCGATTTCCGGCAAGGGCGCGCATGGCGCAGCTTTGACCCAGCCGCGCCTGCCCGGCTACCTTACCGCCCTGTTTCGCCCTGTTTCGCCCTGTTCGCTCCTGAACACGCGAGGTTCGCTCCTGACCGGTGATGCTGGCGAGTTCCTGCTCGCCCTTCCGATGCTGTTATTTGCCGTGGTGGCGCACGAGGTGGCCCATGGCTGGGCGGCGCTCCGGCAGGGCGACGACACCGCCTACAAGCTCGGGCGGCTCACGCTCAACCCGATCCCCCACATCGACCCGGTGATGACCATCCTCGTCCCGGCGATGCTGTGGTTCGCGACCAGCGGTGCGTTCACCTTTGGCGCCGCGCGCCCGGTGCCGATCATCCCCCGCAACTTCCGGCATTACCGCCGTGGCGACCTGATTGTGTCGAGCGCCGGCGTGGCGACGAATCTGCTCCTGGCCCTTCTCACCACGGCCCTCTTTATCGCCGTCGGGATGCTGCACCAGGGCTTGGGCGAACCCGCCACCTCCACGTTCGCGGTGCTGCAGCGGATGCTCAGTTACGGCATCCTGCTCAACCTGGTCCTCGCCGTATTCAATCTGATTCCGATTCCGCCGCTGGATGGTTCACGGATCCTCTACCACTTCCTCCCGCCCGCGCTGGGCGCACGATACCGGTCGCTCGATCGGTTCGGGATGGTGATCCTGATCGTCCTGCTGTGGTTCGGCCGAGGCCTTTTTGGCTGGGTGATGACACCTGCATGGGTGGCGCTCAGTGCGCTGTTCGGGATGGCCGCGCCCTACGCGGTTGGCCCCGACGCGTTGATCTTTCAGTGATGGAAACCCTGCTGGCCGGCTCGGCGGTCGAATCCGGCGCGGAACGGGGGTTCGTCGTCGATCTCGACGGATTTACCGGCCCTCTCGACCTCCTCCTTCACCTGGTTCGCGAGGAGGAGATCGACATCGCGCACATATTGGTGTCGCGGGTCGCCGACCAGTTCCTGCTCGCCATTCACGCGCTCGGCCTCAACCAGGCAGCCGATTATCTCGAGATGGCCGGTCGGTTGATCCGCCTCAAGGCGCAGATGCTGCTGCCGCGCCGCTTTGATGACGACAGTTGGGAGGATCCGCGCGCCGAGCTGGTGCGACGACTCCTCGAATATCAGCAAGTCAAGGAAATCGCAGTGCGACTCGGTCGCATGGCCGAACGTCGGGCCCTGCAGTACGCGCGCGGATTCCTGCCTCCACCCGCCGCCGCACCGCCACCGCTGCCGATCGTGCTGGATCTGATCGAAATGATGGTGGCGGTCGAACGCGTGATCTCGGGGATTCCCGATCCTGTCCTGCATAGTGTGGTTGCGCGTCCGCTCGACGTCGAAGCAGCAACGGCGCGTCTCGAGCTGCTGCTCGCCGATCACGACGAGTTCGACTGGCGCAAAGCATTGGGAAACCATCCCACGCTGGTCGACGTCCTGTCCACCCTGCTCGCCATCCTGGAGCTCGCCAAGCGCGGCTCCATCCGGGTGCTGCAGGACACTCCCTTCGGAAACCTGGTAATTGCCCGTGAGCTCGCTGACCCCGCTGTCGCAACTGCTTGAGGCCGTCTTCTTCGCGGCGAGCCGTCCGCTCACCGTCGAGGAACTCGGAGCGCTTGAGCCCGATGCATCCCCGGCCGATGTGCGCACTGCCATCGACCAGCTCCGCGAGCATTACGACTTCGACTGCCACGCCGTCGAGGTCGTGGAACTGGCGGGCGGTTGGCAGGTGCTGACCCGCGCAACGTTCGCCTCCGCGGTCGAGCGCTCGCAGGCGGCGCAGCGCCAACCACGGCTCTCGGCGGCCACGCTGGAGTCGCTCGCAACCATCGCCTACCGGCAGCCGGTCGGCCGAGCTGAAATCGAGGAGATCCGCGGCGTCAACTCCGGCGGCGTCTTGCGGACCCTGCAGGAGCGTGGGCTGATCGAGGTGGTCGGGCGCAGCGAGGCGCTCGGTAGGCCGTTTCTGTACGGCACCACGCCGCTCTTCCTCGAACTGCTCGGACTCAACGACCTTGCCGACCTGCCGCGTGCCGAGGAACTCACCATTGCTCTCCAGCCGCACCAGGTGGAGCTTGACGCGAGCGACGACGGAGCATTCGCGTCCGTGGAAGAGGGCCGATGACCTCGATGCGATTGCAGCGATTCCTCGCGCGCGCTGGCGTGGCCTCGCGGCGACAGGCGGAGGAACTGATCAAGGCCGGCAAGGTTCGCGTCGACGGCAAACCCGCTGAACTCGGCATGTCAGTCGAACCGGGGCGCTCGCGCGTGACAATGGGCCGCAAGGTGGTAAACCTTGTCGCCCGCCGTTGGATCGTCATGCACAAGCCGATGGGCGTCGTCACCACGGCGAGCGACGAGGAGGGCAGGCGCACGGTGCTCGATCTGATCCCAAATCCTACGGGACTCACATACGTCGGACGGCTCGACGTGGCCACCACCGGGCTCCTCCTCCTGACAACCGATGGCGAGGCCGTGCACCGGCTCACCCACCCGCGCTATCGCATCCCGCGAAGTTACATCGCGCTTGTCCATGGCGTCGACGCCGGCGCGCTGGAGCAGCAGGCTCGCGGGCGGGTGATGGTCGACGACCGTCCGGTGCTGCCCTCGCGGGTGCGAGTACGACCCGGTCGCGATGGTCGTACCGTCCTCGAGGTGACCCTCACCGAGGGGCGAAACAGGATCGTACGTCGCTGGGTCGAGGCAATGGGAGGAAAGGTCGAGCGGCTGGCCCGCGTCTCCTACGGACCGGTACGCCTCGGGGACCTGCCGTCGGGTGGCTGGCGCGTGATCACCCCGCAGGAGGAGACCCGCATCTACAAGGCCATCGGCATGCCCATGGAGGACGACGCATGAAGTTTCCGGTCAGCGAAGTGACCACTGAGGTGAGTCGCCGGATCGTGGGTCAGGACCTCATGGTCGAGCGCCTGCTCATCGGCCTGCTCACTGGCGGACACGTCCTCCTTGAGGGCGTGCCCGGCCTCGCCAAGACCCTTACCGTTCGCACGCTCGCTGATGTGCTCGATGCGTCGTTCTCGCGCATTCAGTTCACCCCTGACCTCCTTCCCGCCGACGTCGTTGGCACGATGATCTATGACGCGCAGCACGCCGCGTTCACGGTGCGTCGCGGGCCGATCTTCGCCCAGATTGTCCTCGCCGACGAGGTGAATCGCGCGCCGGCGAAGGTGCAGTCAGCGCTGCTCGAGGCGATGCAGGAACGGCAAGTGACGATCGGCGGCACCACCCACCCGCTCCCCGACCCGTTTCTGGTGCTCGCCACCCAGAACCCGATCGAGAGCGAGGGCACCTACCCGCTTCCGGAGGCGCAGCTCGATCGGTTCCTGCTCAAGGTCAAGGTCGGCTATCCCGAGCGGACCGAAGAACGTGAGGTGCTGATGCGGATGAGTGCCACCACGGATTCGATCCCGGTGGCCAAGGTTGTCAGTCCCGAACAGGTGCTCTCGGCCCGGGCAGAGATCGAGCACCTGCACCTCGATCCGCGACTGGCCGACTACATCGTCGATCTCGTCCGCGCCACGCGCGACCCGGCTGCGGTGGGTCTCGGCGCGCTGGCGCCTATGGTCGCCTACGGCGCATCCCCGCGCGCTTCGATTGCGCTGGCGCAGACTGCGCGGGCGCATGCTTTTCTCCGCGGCCGCGACTTCGTCTCGCCGGCCGACGTTCAGGCCCTTGCGCCCGATGTGCTACGCCACCGGATCGTTCTGACCTTCGATGCACAGGCGGAGGGCATTGACAGCGACGCCGTGATCCGGCAGGTGCTCGGCGCGGTGGCGGTGCCGTGAAATGGCAGGATTCCTCCCGCCTTCGCTGCTGAAGCAGGTCCGCACCCTCGCATTGCGCGGGCGCCGGGCCACCGATGCGCTCCTCGGCGGTGAGGTGCGATCGGTGTTTCGCGGGACGGGAATGGAGTTCACCGACGTGCGCCCGTACGCCGAGGGCGACGACGTGCGGCACATCGACTGGAACCTCCTCGCCCGCACCGGACATCCCTATGTCAAGCTGTTTGCCGAGACACGCGAACTCACTGTCCTGCTCGTGGTCGACCGTTCGCGCTCGACGGCGGTGGGCGACCCCGAATCCAAGGCCACGCGTGCAGTGGAAGTGGGCGCACTCCTCGCCCTCGTCGCCGCGCAACAGCAGGACCGCATTGGGCTGCTCGCCTTTGGCGCCACCGTGGGTCCGGTGGTCTCGCCGGGCCGCGGGCAGCGCCACGCGTTTGCGGTGGTGCGCGCGCTCTTCACCATGGAACCCGACGGTGGCGCCACCGATCTGGCCGGCGCACTGCGCGCAGCGGGCGCGCTCCTCAAGCGACGCTCGCTCGTCCTCATCCTGTCCGATTTTCTTGCGGAGGGGTGGGAAGTTGGTTTTCGAGGTCTTGCGGCGCGACACGAGGTGACGGCGATCACGCTCGACGACAGTCGTGAGACGGCGGTGCCCGCGGGCGGATGGATAACGCTGGCGGGGGCCGAGAGCGGTGCAAGCGTGCTGTTCGACAGCGGTGACCCCAGGGCCCGGAAACGCGCAGAGCAGGCGGTGCGGGACGCACGCCAAGCGCGAAGCGCGGTGTTCGCGGCTTCGGGCGTGCAGGAAGTCAACATCACCACCGATGGCGAGTACCTGAGTGCGCTGCGCACAGCGTTCGGTCGCGCCCCGGCCCGGCGTTGACCGTGACTGCACAGCAGGGAACGCAGCAGGGCGCGCGGTACAGCGTCGGCGACACGTTCACCATCGTGCATCGCGTTGTGGCGCCGCCCGCGAGCGTGGTGCAACCGAGCACCGCCCTTGACTCCATGCTGGTGACTCTCCTTGGTCCGCCAGACGTGCGCCGAGAGGGCGACAGCGTTCGCATCGCCTATTCGGTCGCGGTGTGGGCCCCGGGCCGGAACGAGTTGGTGCTTCCCGGCGCGATCACGGTTCGGGCTGATGGGCGCATCGACACACTGCCCGATTCGCGCGTCATCCTCGATGTCGCATCCGTGTTGCCGGCCGGCCAGGCCGACAGCACCGTGGCACCGAAGGCGGCTCGTCCATGGGTGACCCGCACAGACCAGAGTTGGCTTCCGTTCCTGTTGCTCCTGCCGCTGGTGGCTGGCATCACCCTCGCCGCGTGGTGGTGGCGTCGCCGGCGTGGTCCCGTGCCGGCGGCACCCGTGGTGGGGATGGCGCCGCCGATCGACGTCGAGCGCCTGCGGCAGTGGCACTCCGCTGGCGAGGCGGACTTGGTGCTGGAGCACCTCGTCCATGCGCTGACCGATGCGCCACGTGCCGTCGATTGGCACGCACGACTCGGCACGGTCCGATTTGCGGCGACACATGGGTCCGAACGTGAAGCGCTGATCGCGGAGGGGTTGGCGCTCCTCGATCCGGTCGCGTCGTGATGGCCGTCGTGAGACCCTGGATACTGCTCGTTCTGCTCGCCATCCCGCTGTGGTGGTGGTGGCGCCACCGACGCATGACACCAACAGTGATGACGGTGAGTGATGCGACGCCGTTCATGGCCGCCGCGCGCGGTCGCTGGCGCCTCTTGGTACCGCCCGCACTGCGCGGACTCGCCCTCGCCGCGTTCATCGTTGCCGCAGCGGGTCCGTACCGACCGGGCGAGCGCGCAAGCGTTCGCAGCGACGGTATCGCGATCGTCATCGCGCTCGATGTCTCGAGTTCGATGCTCGCGGAAGACTTTGCACCGTCCAACCGGCTCGAGGTTGCGAAGCAACAGGCCAAGGCCTTTGTCAACGCCCGGCCGAACGACCGCATCGG
>JBDSMU010000021.1:0-4804 GCA_039915685.1 Gemmatimonadales bacterium
GCGAGCCCCCCACCGATCACGGTGGCGGAAGTGCTCATTTTTTGGCCGGCCGCTTCCGCGTGGTCTTCTTCGCGCTCTTCCCCTTCGGCGCCTTGCCACGCTCCTCGAGGAGCTGCACCGCGGCGGCGAGTGGGTAGGTCGCGGGATCGGAACCACGTGGCAGGGAGGCGTTGAGGTCACCATGCTTGATGTATGGCCCGTACTTCCCGTCGAAGAGCTGTATCGGTTTCCCGTCGGCAGGGTGCGCACCAATCTCGCGCGCCGGCGTGGCCGTGGCCCCGCGCTGACCGCGAACCGCCTTCGGTTCGGCGAGAATAGCGAGGGCGCGCGGGAGTTCCACCGTCAGCACATCGTCGGGCGCCTTGAGCGAGCGGAACTCCGCCTCGCCCTTGCCCTTGTCGTGCAGGATGTAGGGACCGAAGCGACCGAGTCCGGCCTTGACCGGCCGATCCGTCTCCGGGTGCGAACCGAGCAGGCGAGGTAACTCGAGCAGCCCCACCGCCATCTCAAGCGTGACAGTGTCGGATGTTACGCCCTTCGGTAGCGATGCCCGCTTTGGCTTCGTCTTCGAGCCTTCCTCTACCTCACCAAGCTGCACATACGGGCCGTACTGACCATCAAGCACCAGGATGGAGTCGCCGGTCTCGGGGTGGGTACCGAGCGACGCGGGGCCCTCGGCGCGCTGGCGGAGCAGCGCCTCAACCCGCTCGGGATCGAGGTCAGCCGGGGTGATGTCGGCGGGAAGGTTCGCCTTGACCGGCTTGCCGTCGTACTCACTCTCGATGTATGGCCCGAATCGGCCGATCTTCACAGTGGCGCCGAGTCCGTCGATGGCGATGGTGCGACCTGCCGTCGCGGGAAGCTTTGATTTTTCCTCCACCTGCGCGGCGAGACCGCTTTCGCCGAGATAAAACTCTTCGAGATACTCCCGCCAGTGTTGATCGCCGCCGGCAATCTCGTCGAGGTGCTCCTCCATTCCCTTCGTGAAGTTCACGTCGACCAGTCGGCTGAAGTGCAGTACCAGAAAATCGCTCACCGCAAAACCGGTGAACGTGGGCACAAGTGCCTGGCCCTGGCGGATCACGTATCCACGATCGACGATCGTGCCGATGATGTTCGCATAAGTAGACGGTCGACCTACGCCGTTTTCCTCGAGCGCCTTTACCAGCGATGCCTCGGTGTATCGCGCGGGCGGCTTCGTCTCGTGACCCTCCGGTTCGAGTGCGGACACCGATGGCGTGTCGCCTTTGGCGAGCGCTGGGAGTGGCTTGTCGCGATTGTCGAGCGCCGCCTCTGGGTCGTCGGACCCCTCGACATAGGCGCGCAGGAATCCGGCGAAGTCGGTGCGGATCCCGGTGGCCCGGAAGGTCGCGTCCTCCACCTCGATCGTGGCGCTCATGGCGGTCTTCTTCGCGTCCATCATCTGCGAAGCGACCGTGCGCTTCCAGACCAGGTCGTACAGCGCCAGCAGGTCCCCGGTAAGGTTGGTGTCGTCGGGAGTACGGAACGAGCTGCCTGCCGGACGGATGGCCTCATGGGCCTCCTGGGCGTTCGCCACCTTCTTGGTGTAGTGGCGAGGGCGCTCGGGCAGGTAGGCGTCACCATAGAGTTTGGTGATGCTGTGCCGCGCGGCGGTGATCGCCTGGTCGGAGAGCGCCGTCGAGTCGGTCCGCATGTAGGTGATGTAACCGGTCTGGTAGAGCTCCTGCGCGGCCGACATCGTGCGCTTGGCCGAGAAGCGCAGCTTGCGATTGGCTTCTTGCTGCAGCGTCGACGTGGTGAACGGTGCGTAGGGGCGCAGCGTGCGCGGGGTCTCGTCGACGGCGGTGACGCGCCACTTGGCCGGTCGCAGTCGCTCGACCAACCCGCGCGCAGTCTTCTCGTCGAGCAGCAGGACGTCCTTGCCCTCTGCGATGCGTCCGGTCTGCTCGTCGAAGTCCTTGCCGGTCGCGATTCGCTTTCCGCCCAGCGCATTCAGCTGCGCATCGAACGTCGCACCACCGTGCTCGAGCGTCGCGAGCAGATCCCAATACGAGCCAGTGCGGAAGGCGAGTCGCTCGCGCTCGCGATCAACCACGAGGCGCAGTGCCACCGATTGCACGCGGCCCGCCGATAGCCCGCTGCCGCCAACCTTGTTCCAGAGGATCGGTGAGACCGAGTAGCCGACCAACCGATCGAGGATCCGTCGGGTCTCCTGCGCACGAACCAGGTTCTGGTCGAGATCGCGCGGATTCGCCAGCGCCTCGGTGATCGCTTCCTTCGTGATCTCATGGAAGACCATCCGGTGCACCGGGACCGTCGGCTTCAACTCCTCAAGGAGGTGCCATGATATGCTTTCGCCCTCGCGGTCTTCGTCGGTCGCGAGGTAGAGCACGTCGACATTCTTGAGTTCGGCCTTGAGTTCGCGGATGGTGGCGCGCTTCTCGGGCGCCACGATGTAGAGCGGCTCGAAGCCTTCCTGCACATTGACGCCGAGCCGGGCCCAGTCCAGGCCCTTGTACTTCGCGGGGATCTCGCTGGCCTTGCGGGGGAGGTCACGCACATGGCCCACCGATGCCTTCACGATGAAGCCAGCCGGGAGAAACTTTGCGATCGTCCGCCCCTTCGCTGGCGACTCGACGATGACCAGTGCCTGACCGGAGCCCGCGCCCGCCGATGCCGTGGACCGGCGCGTGGTGCTTCCCGATCTCTTGGCAGCGGTCTTCTTGCGAGTGGCCATGCAATCTCCAGGTCAGTGTGCGGCAGAACCTAATACCCGCCCTGCGGCGCCTGCCGCAACCCGGCAGCCGCACGGCGGATCCCCCCGATGCGTCACCAGCCCCCGTATTGGCGGGCTGCGGTCGCCACCGCAGCGGCGGCAGTTTCCGGGGTCGCGTGGTCGACCGCAACCTCAACGGCTGCAAGGCGATAGAAGCGTTCGCGAGCGGCAAGCAACTGGGTCAGGCGCGCGCCAGAATCAGCGGCACGGAGGAGGGGCCGATCGGTGGATCCCTCCAAGCGCCTGGCCGCCACGACGGGCGCGATGGACAGATAGATAAGTAGGGCTCGGAGTTCGGCGGCCGCCACCTGGCCTGGCTGAGCCGCCCAGCCTCCTCCCGCGGCGATCACCTGCGGTGGACCGTCGAGCGCGGCCTCCATGGCGTTGCGCTCCCGAGTGCGGAAGCCCTCCTCTCCCTCGGTATCGAAGATCTCGGCGACACTCTTGCCCGCCTGCAGGCAAACTTGGGCATCGACGTCAGCGCACGGCGCACCGAGCAGCGCGGCGGCCTGCTCCGCAACGGTGGTCTTGCCCGACCCGGGTAGTCCGATCAGGACGATGTGGCGTCTCAGTCGGCGTCGCCCGGCGTCGCGTCGCGCAGGGCCACCCAGCGTTGGCCTGCGGCGGCGATGTATGCGTCACGGTTGCGCCGCACCTCGACCAGGGAATCACCGCCAAACTTCTCGAGCACCGCGTCGGCCAGCACGAGGGCGACAAGCGCCTCAGCGATCACTCCCATCGCCGGAACGGCGGTGACATCGGACCGCTCGCTCTGCGCGTTTGCGTCGCTACCGGTGACGAGGTTCACCGTCTTGAGCGGCGACATCAGCGTGGAGATCGGCTTCATCGCCACCCGCACCACGAGCGGCTCGCCCGTCGTCATCCCACCTTCGAGACCACCGGCGTTGTTGCCCACCCGCCTGAATCCTCCCGACGCCGGTGCATCGGCACTGACAATCGGATCGTGTACCTCCGAACCCGGACGCCGCGCGGCCTCGAAGCCCATGCCAATCTCGACGCCCTTGACTGCAGGAATCGACATCAGGATGCCGGCGAGCCGACCGTCGAGCTTGCGATCCCAACTCACATGGCTGCCCAGACCAACCGGGAGGCCCGTCGCAACCACCTCGATTTCGCCGCCGAGAGTGTCGCCATCTTTTTTTGCACGATCGATGCGCGCGGTCATCTCGGCACTGGCACCAGCATCGAGGGTGCGCACCGGCGACGCATCGCTCGCGTCGTTGAGGGGCACAGGCAATGGATTCGGTACCGAAGCGCGAATCCCGCCGAGCGACACGAGATGTGATCCGATGTCGATGCCGAGCTCGGCGAGAAGGCGCCGCGCCACCGCACCCGCCGCGACGCGTGCCGCGGTTTCCCGCGCGGAGGCGCGCTCAAGGATGTCCCTCGCGTCCACCCGATCATACTTCAGGACACCGACGAGGTCCGCGTGCCCCGGTCGCGGCCGCGTCACTCGTCGGCGCCGAATCTCCCCGGTACCCTCCGCACTCATCACGTCTTCCCAGTTGGCCCAGTCGCGATTGTGGATCAGCATGGCGATCGGTGACCCAAGGGTCTCGCCGGCGCGCACCCCGCTGATCCACTCGATTCGGTCCTGCTCGATCTTCATCCGAGCACCGCGACCATACCCCTGCATCCTCCGCCCGAGGTCGCGATCAACCCATGCCGCATCGATCGGTACACCCGCCGGCATGCCCTCGACGATCGCGAGGAGAGCCTTGCCGTGGGATTCGCCAGCGGTGGTGAACGTGAGACGCATGAAGAACCTTGGGAAAAAGTTGAAGGGTTGAGAGGTTGAGAGGTTGAGAGGTTGAGAGGTTGAGGGGTTGAGAGGTTAAGAGGTTAAGAGGTTGAGAGGTTGAAAGGGTGACGGACGACGTTAACACAGATACACCATAATCTGGCGGGGTACGGTCTTGGACGCAGGGGCGTGTCTGTTTCTTTGTGTATGAGCCGGTGATCATGCATCGGCGGGGACCCGATCCCCGAAGAGCAATCGAATGTGGCGCATCGCTTCGCGCCAGT
>JBDSMU010000085.1:0-10833 GCA_039915685.1 Gemmatimonadales bacterium
CCAGCCCAGTTCGGTCACCATCTCACGGAAGCGCTGGTCGGCGTCAGCGTCGACGATCTGCAGCCGCTCAGGTTGAGACATCAACGCGCAGCCTTCGCGAACCCCACCAGTCGGCGAAGCCAGAGCAGCAGCGCAGGGCCGAACTTGGCGAGCAGGAAGTTGAGCATCAGCGAGTCACCTCAACATTGGGCAGGAGCGAGTGGGCTTCGAGGGACATTCCAAAGGTGTCGCACACCCGCCTGAGCCGATTTTACGCCCGCAGATAGCGCAAATGGGTCGCATCTGGGGTATTGAGCACCGTGTCGATTCGGAACTGCGGCACGGGCTCGTCCACGTTTTCGAACAGCCGCCTTCCACTGCCAAACACTATTGGAGCCAAGGCGACGTCCAGTTCGTCGATGGCGCCCATGTTCAAGTACTGCTGTATCACATCCGCCCCGCCCGAGATGCGAATGTCCCGATCGCCTGCGGACTCCCGCGCTTTCTTGAGTGCACTCACTGGCCCGTCGTTCACGAAATAGAACGTCGTGCCGCCCGGCCGGACCCATGGTTCGCGCTTCTCGTGGGTGAGCACATACACCGGGGTGTGAAACGGCGCCTCCGCTGGCCACGAGATTTCCCCTTGGTCGAACATTCGTTTGCCCATGATGTTCGCACCCGAACGCTCCATGGTGTTCCGGAGCATATCGTTGACAGGACCAGTCTCTCCACCCGCACCGAAGTTGAGATTCTCGCGGAAGTATTGCTGTTTGAGAATCCAGCTCATCATCGTGCCCCACTTCGCACCCCAGTTCTTGTACTCAGGCGTATCCCAATACTTGATGTCCATCCCTTCCGGCGCCATGTAGCCGTCGAGACTCAGTCCGATATTCGCAAAAACTTTGCTCATGGTTCCTCTCTCACGATTCCGCTCGTCACTAAAGTGACGGCTCGGCCAAATAAGCGACTGAAGTCGCACGATCTCCGCACCTTCACCGTCCAAGCGATCGGGTGTCATCACCGGGATCCGGTCAGGTTAGCTGCCCGCTGAAGAGTTGCACATATACGAATTCAATGGCGGAAGCCGCTCACCCCAGCGGCAACGTCTTCAGAAACCCCGGCGCCCGCCTCACCTTCGTTGCCTGCTCGAACGCATACGCCATCCCTATCAGCGCCGGCTCAGCCCAGGCCCCTGCAAAGAGTGACATCCCCACCGGCAACCCGTGCACGTACCCCGCCGGCACGGTGATGTTGGGGTAACCGGCGCGCGCCGCATACCCAGAGCTGCCGCCACCAAAGTGGTCGCCGCCGATCACGTCGGTCGGCCACGCCGGCCCACCGGTCGGCGCCATGATTGCATCGAGCTTGTGCTCCGCCATGGTCGCGTCGATCCCGTCGGCACGCGACGCCTTCAATAGCGTCGCCAGCGCCTCCTCGTACTCCTTTGCGTTGAGTCCTTCGCGTGACTCGGCGCGCAGCAGCGTCTCCTGCTGGAAGTACGGCATCGAGACGTCGGCGTGCGCACTATTCCAGGCAATCACGTCGGCCAGCGTTCGCACCGGTGCCCCGGGGTGCGCAGCGAGATACCGATTGAGTCCGTCCTTGAACTCGTAACTCAACACAATGGTCTCGGCCCCGCTCGCGCCACGATCATTGACCTGCACCGGATCAACGATGATTGCGCCCTGCGCCTTCATCACCGCAATCGACGCCTCCATGATCGTATCGACGTCCTCATGGAAACCGAATCGCGAGCGCATCACGCCGATGCGCTTTCCGAGCAGGCCGTCCGCGTTGAGGAACTGGGTGTAATCGGAATGCGCATGTCCGTTTGATTCGGCCGTGCGCGAATCGTTCTCATCGACCCCTGTGAGCGCGCCGAGCAAAGCTGTTGCGTCGGCCACGGTGCGGCCCATCGGGCCGGCAGTGTCCTGCGTCGCCGAAATCGGGATGATGCCGGCTCGGCTCCAGAGCCCAACGGTTGGCTTGATCCCGATGATACCGCATGTGCTCGACGGACAGACGATCGAGCCGTCGGTTTCGGTGCCGATTGCCACGGCGCAGAGCGACGCCGCTGCCGCGGCCGCAGAGCCGGCGCTCGAGCCACACGGATTGCGGTCGAGTGCGTACGGATTGCGTGTCTGGCGACCGCGTCCGCTCCAGCCGCTGGAGGAGCGTCGCGACCGATAGTTGGCCCACTCGCTCAGGTTGGTCTTGCCCAGGATGACGGCGCCGGCGGCACGCAGTCGCTCCACGATGAACGCATCGCGTTGCGCACGATTGCCAACCATCGCGAGAGCACCTGCGGTGGTCATCATCCGGTCAGCCGTGTCGATGTTGTCCTTGATCAACACCGGGATGCCGTGCAACGGACCGCGCACCGCACCGGCTTTACGCTCGCGGTCGGATTCGGATGCAAGCGACAACGCATCGGGGTTGAGCTCGAGCACCGAGTTGACACCACCACTGACCCGATCGACCTCGTTGATCCGCTTGATGTACTGCTGCACCAGCTTTCGCGAGGTAGTTTTGCCCGACGTCATCATCGCCTGGAGTTCGGCGACAGTCACGCCGTCGAGCGGGGCGGCGCGCACCTCCCATGCCCGTTCCCGGTCCTGCGTTGGATACGGCGACGCATGCAACAACGGTGCGGCACCTGCGAGACTTGCGAGCGATATGAAACTTCTGCGTTTCATTTGCTGATCTCCTGGATTGCGCCCACCCGCCATGCCTTTACGGCAAGGGGTTCGATGAGAATACGTACACCACCCACGGCCCGCTCCGCGAATCGGGTCCGACTCGTTGCTTCCACGTCAGTGAGACCGTGCTGCTGCGCAAACCTGATCAGACCTGTCAGTTTTTCCGGCGCATCAACGTATCGGTCACTCCACTTTACCTCGACCGCCCGCTCCGGCATTCCCCTGGCGTCGAGCATTACCAGATCGACCTCGGCGTCCTTCCACCGGGCATAATGGACTTCTCGTGAGAGGTGAAATCCCTGTGCAACCAATGCAGTCTCCGCCAGGGCTACCATTCCATCATCGTCGGCACCCAGTGGTGCGAACAGCGCCGTTCGTAACGAAGGGTTGGTGAGGTAGACCTTGTCGGTGTTGCTGCGCTGCAAAAGTTTCGCACCCAGATCCACGCGATGCACCAACCGGATCAGGAACGCCGCCTCCAGATACTCCAGGTACTTCTTCATGGTATTGCGCGAGATCCCGGCCTCCTTTTCCAGCCGGTCCATCGCCACTTCACATCCAGTGTTCCACGCCAGGCGCGTAAAGAGCTGATTGAGCTCCTGCGTGTCCCCAATGCTATACAACTGTGGCAAGTCACGGAGCAGCACCTTGTCGATGATGTCGCTCTTGATGTAGCGAGACGGATCTGCCCGGACTACTGGCGAAAGCGCGGCCTCGGGATAGCCGCCGTAATTCGCGTACTCGACGAACGCAACGTTGAGCGCCTCGATGTCCGGGACGGATACCTTGCCGTTCGATTCCATATTCGGCCGGCATGCAAACCCGGTGAGGTCGAGATACTCCGCGAACGTGAGTGGAGGCAACAGGAAATCGGTGAAGCGCCCGGCTCCAGATTCGCGACTCTTCAGCTTGAGCGCAGCGGCTGCCGATCCAGACACGACGATCTTGAGATCCGGATGATCGTCGACGAGCCGCTTGAGATGAATCTCCCAATCCCGGAGGTACTGGATCTCGTCGAAGAACACCCAGCGGACGGCGTGCCCTGACGCCTGCGCGGTGAGTTCGAGCAACCGCTCAAGCGACAATCCCATGTAGAGCGGCAGGTCCACGGAGACATACGCGATACTGCCGGGTTGTTCACCCGCCTCAAGCAGCTTCGCGATCGCGTGGTGGATCAACACTGTCTTCCCAACCCGCCGGGGGCCGAGCAATACCACCGCGCGGCGAACACTTCGCTCGCGGACCAACGCCAGCAGCTCCGGCAGGTAGGCCCGCGGGCGGTGGTCGGCGAACTGCGCGCCGACCCGGTGCGGCCGAGCCCACCAAGGACTCTCGGTCCGAAGACGGCGGATCACCTCCGATTCAGGGATCAGTTCCACAAATCCTCACGAAGGTCAACAAGTTGATGCTATTAAAGCCAAGACCCTAATGCTCTATGCCACAATGAGTTAGCAGATAGGCATACAAGCCACGGAAACCATTTTCCGTAGCCGACCTCCGCAACCTACATCAGCCGTCCAATAGTGTCAAATATATGACGTTAGTCCTTGGCGGTGCCTTCTCGCATCCTATTCGAGCCTCCATCGACCATCCACTGTTGAAGCCGACCTCGACCTTCGAGTTCGTGGCTGGACCGAACATCACGACCTGCTTCTTCCGGCGGAATGAGAGGTATCCCTTCTTCGGCGCGATCTCGAAGTCACCGAACGCCGACAGCTCTTGCATCAACTTGTCGTGAACGGGACGGAGCGCTGCTTTCGGTCCGGTATAGATGGCTTTGACCGCCGCTGGGTCGACCCCGGGACCAGCCGACGAAGATGCTGCCGGCGGATTACCCGACGGTACGACACCGAGGGCATTCCCCACTTGAGGCCTTCGACCGCGTCGGGCGCGGCGGCGAGCACGCACTCCCGCATCTCGCGCAGGCGCGCCTGCACGGTTTTCGGTGCGGCGGCAATGTACTGCGCGACCGTGGTGAGTTTGGCGGGCATTCGCGCCTCGGCTGGTTGTCAAGAATGTACAGCGAGCGTGGCTTTTAACCGCGAGGCGAGCTCGGATGGCCACGATTGTCGACGCGGCTGATGGCATATCCGGTTACCGCGCCGGCAACTCCGTACAACGTGAGCGAACTCAGGTCGAATGTCGCTTTCACGATCGGGTTTCCAAGAACCATCAACAAGGCGTGGCCGCGACATCCATCGCCCCAGGAGTCGGTTTCGACATACATGTCAACATATTCTGGTTGGTCCGCCTTTGCGTCCCCCCAAGTGCCGCATTCACACGGACGGTGGACCCGCAACGTCATCGCACGACGTTCCGGCCAACACAGGTGCCGCACTCGTGCGGCACCCGCGTTCACGCCGAATGGGGAATGAACGATATGCGGCGCCACGTTGGCACCGCGACAACATGGATCCCGACAATTGACCTTCCGGCCACCACAGGTACCGCATTTCATGCGGCACCCGCGTTCACGCGGTCGCCGGGTGCCGCACAACTGCGGCACCTGTGGGGGCATCGTGGATGGCGGATGCCATCGCATGACCTTCCGGCCAAGGCCAGGTGCCGCACAAGTGCGGCACCTGTGTTGTCTTTCCCATCCCCCCTGCGTTTCTTTGGACGTCTCCCCACAAACCCGGAATCCCGTGCCCGCTGACTCGCGCGTGTGTCCGTCTTGCAGCACTCCGCTGCCCGAGCAGGCGCATTTTTGCCTGAATTGCGGCAATCCCACCCCCACTGAACCGGGGGTACCGTCGCGCAGCATGCCGACCGGGACGATCGAGGTAAACCGTATCCGGAAAGCCTTGGCCGATCACTACCGGATCGAGCACGTGCTGGGCGACGGCGGCATGGCCACCGTCTATCTCGCCGAAGATCTCAAGCATCACCGCAAGGTGGCCGTTAAGGTGATGCGCCCGGAGCTCGCCGAGACGCTCGGCGCCGAGCGCTTCCTCCGCGAGATCGAGATCGCCGCGAAGTTGACCCACCAGAACATCCTCCCGGTGTACGACTCCGGAGCCGTCGATGGCGTCTTCTACTATGTCATGCCGGTGGTAGAGGGCGAATCGCTGCCGGCCCGGCTCAGCCGGGAGAAGCAGTTGCCGGTGGCCGAGGCGCTGCGGATCGCTCGCGAAGTGGCCGAGGCGCTCGCCTATGCCCACAAGCGCGGCATCGTGCATCGCGATATCAAGCCGGCCAACATCCTGCTCAGCGACGGTCACGCCCTGGTCGCGGACTTCGGCATTGCCCGCGCGACCGGTGAGGGAGCGAAGGCGCTGACCCAGACCGGCCTCGCGATCGGCACGCCCCACTACATGAGTCCCGAGCAGGCCAGCGGCGAGTCCAACCTCGACGGGCGCAGCGACATCTACGCCCTCGGGTGCGTCCTCTACGAGATGCTCGCCGGTGAGCCGCCGTTCAACGGGCCAACGGCGCAGGTGATCATCGCGCGCAGCATGACCGATCCCCCGCGGCCGCTGCAGCAGACCCGAACCGCACTCGCGCCCGCGATCGACACGGCGGTGCTGCGCGCACTCGCCAAGGCGCCGGCCGATCGCTACAGCACCGCCACCGAGATGGCGAACGCGCTCACCGCGGCCGAAGAGACGGCACGCACGTCGTCGGGTGCAACGATCGTCACGACGCCAGCACGCAAGGTGCGTCCGTGGCAGCTGGCAGCCGCGGCCCTCCTGGTGCTGGCGGCAGGTTTCGGCGGATGGATGGTGCTCGGGGCGAAGGGCGCCACCGCGGTGCGCAGCGTGGCCGTACTGCCATTCGAGACCCAGGGCGCGGCGAGCGATGCGTATTTCGCCGACGGCATCGTCGACGAGTTGCGCGACAAGCTGGCGCGGCTCGACAAGTTCAATGTGATCGCCTCGGCGAGCGCCGACCAGTACCGCGACACGAAGAAGTCGGTCACGGATATCGCAAGCGAGTTGCGGGTCGACCACGTGCTCATGGGACGCGTGCGATGGGGCGTCGGGGCAGACGGTGCGAAGCAGGTGAAGGTCACGACCGAGCTCATTGACGGAAAGACGGGCAAGGTGACGTGGCGCGACTCGTTCGATGGTGATGTCGCGGATCCGTTCGCCATCCAGGCTCGCATCGCCACCCGCGTGGCCAGCGCCCTCGGCGTCACCGTCGGTCAGGCGCAGGCACAGGATCTTGCCGGTCAGGCGACCGACAATCCCGAGGCATACGCACTGTACCTCAAGGCGCGGGCGATTCCGGGTAATGATCCCGGCTCCGCCCGCGCCGCCGCCGCCTTGTATGAGCAGGCGGTGGCACTCGACTCGAATTTCGTGCAGGCGTGGGGGCGACTCTCTGTCGTCAGCGCCGTCCTGTTCGCGAACGGCACGAGGGACCCGGCGATCGGGAGGCGATCGAAGGAAGCGATGGAACGCACGCTCCGGCTTGCCCCTGATTCGTCGTTCAGTCATCAGGTCGCGGTGATCTATCACAGCAACATCGGTCGCGACCAGGTGGCAGCCAAGCGCGAGGTGGCCCGAGCGCTCGAGCTTGATCCGCGCAATGTCGAAGCGCTCATCGCCTCTGCACAATTCGACTTCACCGAGAGCAATTATCGCGCGATGTTCGAGAAACTCTCCCGCGCGCGAGAGATCGACCCGCTTGCCAAGGGTGTGCTCGACCGGCTCATTCGCGCGCAGCTCTACCTTGGCCAGTACCGCGAGGCGCAAACCACCGCTGCGGAACTCATGGCGCTCGAGCCCACGGCCAACAACCATATGCAGACGATCGTGCTCGCATACATCGCGAACGCCGACACCGCTGGGGCAAGACGGGCGTTGGCGGAGCTGCTGCAGCGTGTCTCGCAAACGGAACTGGTGGCCTACTTCGCGGGCTACCAGGAACTGGCATTCCTGTTCAGTGAGAAGGAACGCGCCCTGCTCTTTCGCCTCAAGCCGGCGGCCTTCGACAACGATGTGGCATGGTGGGGACAATCACTGGCCAATGCGGCCGCACAGCGGGGCGACATAGTGCGCGCCAAGGCCTATGCCGATTCGTCGCTTGCGGTAGCCAAGCAGCAGATCGACGCCAGCCCGGATGATCCGCAGCTTCGGATGATCAACGCGGTAATGCTCAACTACGTGGGCCGCACTGCCGAGGCGCTGCGAGAGGCCGATATTGCGATTGCCGACACGGCTGGCGTCAGCCGCGGGAACACCAACTACGTGCAGTTGCAGTACGTCCGGGTGCTGATCGGCGCAGGTCAACAGGAGCGGGCGCTCGACAATCTCGAAAAACTCATGCAGCAGCAGTACTACATCACCCCGGGCTACCTCCGCAGCGATCCGCTGTTCAAGCCGCTCAAGGGGAATGCGCGATTCGAGAAGCTGGCAAGAGGAGGGATCGCGACACCGGTGGACTGAAAAAAGAGTTGAAAGGTTGAAAGGTTGAAGGGTTGAAAGGTTGAAAGGTTGAAGGGTTGAAAGGTTGAGCACTTAAACCCGGGACCCGCGTTCACGCGGATGGTGAATGCGCAACATCATCGCACCACGTTCCAGCCAAGGCCGGGTGCCGCACGAGTGCGGCACCTGTACGCGTTTCCCACCCCACTCCGGAGATAACCCCATGCGCTTGATCTCTCTGCTCGGGCTCGGCCTTCTGGCCGTTGCCTGCGCACCCAAGTCCGACACACCGGCCGACGCCGTTGCCCCCGCCACCCCAACCGCCCTCACCTCGACGGAGCTCAATGCGGTGCGCGCTGTCGATGCCGCCTTCGCGGCCGGCATGAACGCCAAGGACACTGCGGCGGTGTTCGCCGTTTATGCCGAAGATGCCAAGCTGATGCCACCCGACTCCCCGGTCCTTCAGGGAGCAGACGTGCATGCGACGATCACCGGACTCATGGCCGGCGGCGCCAGCGACTTCGTGCTTACCCCGACCACAACGTACGGCGTCGGCGACCTGGCCTATCAGGTCGGAACGGCAAGCTTCACCATGGGCGGCGCGACCCACACGATCAAGTTCGTGGAAGTCCTCCGCAAGGGCGCCGACGGCAAGTGGCGCTACGTCGTGGACATGTTCAGCGGGGTCGAACCACCTGCGTCGGGTACGATGTAGATTCCCCCCACACGTGCCGCACTCGTGCGGCACCCGCATTCATGCGGACGGGGAAATGCACGATGTGCGGATGTGCGACGCATCGTTGATACCTCAACCATTGGGGATCCCAACAATTCACGTTCCGGCCAACACAGGTGCCGCATTTCATGCGGCACCCGCGTTCACGCGGTCGCCGGGTGCCGCACACGTGCGGCACCTGTGTTGGTTTTCGTTGGGTTTCAACCCCGATGCCCCACCGCCGCCATCACGTACTGCGGCACGATTTCCTCCCGGATCCGCCGCCACACCTGATACTGTCCGTAATTGCCGGCCGTGACCGCCACCGCGAGGTCGAGTGCCGGGATCACGATCATGAACTGCCCACCGTTCCCGCCCGCCTCGAAGGTCTCGTACGCTCGCCCACCCGCGGTGAGCGTGTGGCGGTGCCAGGCATACCCGTCGGTAGACCCATCGGGAACATCGCTGTGCTTCGACGTCGACACATCCACCCACTCGGCGGATACAACCTGACGACCGTGCCACTTGCCGCCCCGCAGGAACACCTCACCGAACTTGAGAAAGTCCCGCGGCCGAAGCTGCATCCCGCCGCCTGAGTATCCCTCTCCGTCAGGCATCAGGTTCATCGCCCAGCGGTCGATCTGCATCGGCTTTGCGATTCGCGCAGCAAAGAAACGCGGCAACCAACGGTGCGTCGCTCGGCCGATCGCAGCACCCGCCAGGTTTATGCCGGCGGAGCAGTACGCATAGTGGGCCCCCGCAGGATGCAGCTGCGGGAGGGCGATGGCGTGACCATACCAATCCTTCGACTTCTCCTGCATGATGTCTTCGTTGCCCGGTGACATCTCATCGTCATCATCGCACGCAAGACCCGAGCGGTGCGTCAGCAGGTGCGCGAGGGTGATGTCGGGATTCATCTCCTTTGCATCCAGCAGCGTTGCAATGGACGATTCCATCGTGAATGCGTGGGTGCGCGCCATCGCGATGCCAGCCATCACGCCGGTGAAGGTCTTGGACGCCGAACGGAGGTCGTGCACCTGGTCGGCCGCGTACCCCCGGAAATACTCGTCGAGCACCAACACGCCGCGGTGCAACACCACCACCGAATGGATCGCCGGAAAATCATTCTTGTCCGGATCAGTGGCGATGATCCTTTGTACCAATGCTGTCAGCAACGAGTCGTTCATCCCGACTGCACTCGCTGATCGTGTGGGCCATCCGTCGCCCAGCAGCATCGGTGTGCGATAGCTATATGTCGTTGCGCCGATACGCGGCATCAGTCCCGGCACCTGTTCGGCACTGCGCTTCCGGAGCACAATCGGATCGCTGAAGAAGAAGGTGATCGATCCGTCGGCCGAGTCATATGGTTGGGTGAATCGACCGCGGCCAGTCACGGGGTCGACGAAGGTGACGGTGCCGTCGCCGCGGGTGAGACGGAACCATGGCCAGCGCGCACCGAAATTGAAGTCCGGATTCCGGATCACGGCGCGCATCGTGCCGGCGGTGTCGGGCGTGATATGCAGGTAGAGCGACATCCGGTCGTCGAACGGCGTGATGGTGGCACGCCAAGCGCTCGGTGAGATGCGAGCCAACGTCAGCGGGGTCGCATACGCACCGATGTTGCCGGGCGGCTGGATCCAGAATGCTTCGGGCGCCGGCCCGCCGAGGTTCCACGCTCGTAACGTGCCCTGCTCGCCTGGCAGCGTGATCACCAGCGAATCACCATTGGCGGGGCCTCGCGCTTCCATGCCTCCCGCACCCAGGGTCCAGCCGGTTGTCGATCTTGTCAGCAACAGCTCGCCGCGAACCAATGGGCCGGCGAACCGTTCCGCGCCCCAGTAGCCGAGGAAGTCGGCGTTCGCGGTGCCTTGCTGGGCGCACACTGGCGGCGCGAGGCCCAGCAGGGCAATGAGTGTGCAGGTACCAATCCGCATCGGAGCTCCACAATCGAGTTGGCGGAAACTAGGCGCGTCGCTTGGTCCTGGTCTTGTATCGGTGCAACATTCGGCATGATCAATCGGGTAATGCCCCACGGCTCATTCTACGGACCGATCGAGGCACAGTGGGCTGT
>JBDSMU010000094.1:0-3372 GCA_039915685.1 Gemmatimonadales bacterium
CTGAGGTTGGCGAATGGCAACACCGCGATCGACATCTCATCGGCCGTCGCGGCTTGACCACGCAAGCCGAGCGCTGCGGCGAACTCCTGTGCGGTCCTGAAGCGATCCGCCGGGTCGCGGGCGAGTGCCTTCGCAATGGCAGCATCACATGCCGGTGGGGTCTCGGCGCGCTTGGCCCGGGCACGAGGTGCCTCCTGCGTGAAGCGCTTGGCGAGAATCGCCTCATAGGTCGCCCCGCTGAACGGGACTTCCCCAGTGAGCAACTCGAAGAGGATGGAAGCCAGCCCGTACACGTCGGAGGCGGCCGTGAGTTCACGTTCACCGGTAGCCTGCTCAGGACTCATGTACGCGGGTGTGCCGAGCGACATGCCCATCTGCGTGAGCCGCTCCACCTCCGGCTTCCCCACCCCACGCGCGATTCCAAAGTCTGCCAGCAGGGCGTGCCCCCGACTCAGCAGAATATTTTCGGGCTTGAGATCACGATGAAGGATCCCCTGGCTGTGCGCATACTCAAGCGCACCTGCCACTTCCGAGATCAATCGGATGGCCTCTTCCACCGCGAGCGGGCCCTCGCGATCCATCCGCGCGCGAAGTGATTCACCCTCGATGACCGGCATCACGAAGTAGTGCTGGCCGTCGGCGCTTCCCGAGTCGAAGACGGGGACGATGTGGGGGTGCTGGAGTCGGGCAGTGGTCTGGATCTCGAGCAGAAACCGATCGGTGGCGACCGCGGCGCTCACCTCGGGTCGCATGACCTTGATCGCGACATTGCGGCCATGCTTGATGTCATGCGCGAGATGCACCGTGGCCATACCGCCCTGGCCGAGTTCACGGACAAGTGTGTAGCGGTCGGCGAGTGCGGCGGTCAGGCGGGCCGGTGCGCTCACGCGCCTCGCTCGGGTTTTGAGGAGTTCGGTTGTGTCGGGAGCAGCAAATCTACTGCAGGGGCGGTGGTGGTGAAACAGAACAGCGCGAGGCTCAGGCCAACGGGTGCGACCACCGAAGCCCGGGAAAGCGCCCGAAATCTCGATCGGTGGTCACGAACTCACAGCCGGATTCAATCGCCAGTGCCGCAAGCCACGCGTCGGGGACCAGATTCCCTCTCGCGCCGGCTTGGCGACAGAGTCGCTGGAATATCTCCCAGTGCCGGATACCCGGAGCGATCAACAACGCATTCTTTTGGGCGCGAAACGCATTCGCGAACCCAAGCGCCGCCTCGATTGGTGCTGGCGGGTGAAAGATTCGCGGGTGGGTGACAATCCGGAGAAAGCCGCTCAACACTTGATCGGACACGGCATAAGCTTCATCCGACCGCACCAACGCCTCGAGCCACGCGCGATGTGCTGAATGCGCCGGGGCGTCCTCCCGGAAGGCATAAACGAGGACGTTGACGTCAATCAGTCGCAGGTGGAGCCTCCTCGTCCATCAGGTCGAGGAGCGCCGCACTATCATCGAGATCGACACCCGGGGCGAGCGCCCCACCGGCAAACGTCGGCAGCGTCACTCTCCCGCCATCGGCAGCAGTGGAGCGAGTGGTGGTCTGCGCCTCGAGCGCCTCCAAGCCGCGACGGAGCACGTCCGACTTGGTCGTGCCAAGGCGCGCGGTGAGCCGCTCGAGTCTCTCGCGGTCGGGTGGTTGCAGGTAGACCTGCACCGGCTCAGCCACCCGTGGCGGCCGTTTGGGTGGTTCATGACGGTATGTCATGAAATCATGATACGAGCGGTCGCACCCCCCGTCAAGTCCGCCTGTTCACCATCACCGCTTCACCGACGCTGTCAGCCGCACAAGAGGAACCTGATGCTCACAGCGCTGGTCGCCCCGCGTCACTGCCCCGGCCGGTGCACCCGCTCGGTGTGTCCGACGAGTTGCCCGGGGTAGAAGTACACCGGCCTGAGCTCGCCGCTCGCATACCGCGCGGCCTGGTCGTTGAAGTGTGGCGACGCGGGATCGCCACTCTCGCCGCCCGCGGTCACGGCGCGCGCGCGTACGCTGTCGCGACCGAACTCGACCACCGCCACGAAGCTGTTGCCGCTGGTGCCGTACCACCGCTTGGTATTCGGATACTGTTGCGAACCGTACGAGGCCAGCGAGCCCCAGGTGGCCGAGGTGAACGGCACCGGAATACTCGACTTGCTGTCGTCGAAGTGCGACACGATCCGATTATCCAGCCGCTGGAAGCGATTGATCTCACCCCACGGTGTCGTCCACTTCCCAAAGTCGGCGATTAGTCGATCACTCGCTGCAGTCAGCGCCGCCAATAGGTCGTCCGGCGTCGCGCGTCCGGCGATGAACTGCTCGAGGCCCAATCCCGCACGGCTTGCCGCGCCCATCTGGCGTCGCTGCAGTTCCGTGCCCCAGTAAATCGCGAGAGAGGTGGCGACCGACGCCGACGACCACCGGAAGTCCCAGTCTCGCAACACACCGATCTGTCCGGCAAGCTTGTCGCGCATCGAATCAGCGACGGTGAGACCGTCATAGGCCCGAATCACCGCCGGCACCATGATCGCGAACGCCGGCATATAACTATCGAATGCGGCGTCGCGGAGCGAGGTCATCGTCACGCCATGCATTTCAGGGAGCAGTCCGAGTGCATGGAGGCCCCTCATGCTCTCATCGGCGCCGACTTCGACATAGCGCGGAAACGCCGCGCGGCTTGGGCTATTCGGACCTGCCGCCGACCACGGCCAGTTGTTGACGTTGTACGCCCATCCCGACTCTGGATTTATCGCATTTGGGGTCTCATCAAGTGAAAGCACTCCGCGCCAGTTTGTTGCCGACACGGTGCCATCAACTGGACGAGTCCAATCAAATGCCGTATCACGGCGAGGAATGAAGTTCGAATGCAGGTACGCGATGTTGCCTTCGGCATCGGCGAACAGTGTGTTGTTCGACGAGTTTGTGTGCAGCTCCATCACCTTCAAGTACTCGGCGAGGTTCTTCGCCTTGGTCCGGTCGTACGACTGCATGAGCGCGTGCATCGGATCGTTCATCAGCGCCGTGGTCACCCACTTGCCATCGGCCGACCGCACCACCGGGCCGTGCGGCGTGAAGTGCGCCGTGAACCGGCGCGTCTCCATCTGGTCGCCCGACCGATACGGTACCGTAATCTCACGACTCGCCACCGGATGCCACGTGCCGTCGTGGCGGTACATCCACCGTCCGTTGCGCTGCTCCACCGTTTCGAGATACTCGTCGATGTTGTCGGCCCCGCTCGAGGTGTGCATCCAGCCGGCGGTCGCATTGAATCCCTGGTAGATGAAGAACTGGCCCCACGTCACCGCTCCGTAGGCGTTGAGTCCCTCGTCGCTCGTCATCTGCAATTCAGAGCGGAAGTAGAAGGAGGTGTGCGGATTGATCCAGAGCAGCGCTCG
>JBDSMU010000099.1:0-12848 GCA_039915685.1 Gemmatimonadales bacterium
GAAAACGGTGAAATCCTGGGCAAAGACGTAGACGAGGCGGCCGTCGATCCGGCCCCAGCCGGTCACGACGCCGTCCCCGGGAGGCTGCTGGTCCTCGATCCCGAACCCTATAGCGCGATGGGTGACGAAGCGGTCGAGTTCTGCAAACGTTCCCTGATCGAGCAGGAGGTCGAGCCGTTCCCGTGCGGTGAGCTTTCCCTTGCGGTGCTGCTGGGCGACGCGGGCGGCACCACCGCCCTCTTCGCTCAGGGCTTGTCGGTGGTGCAGGTCGTGGAGGCGGGCATGGCTGTCAGTCATGTGCCTGCAAGTTAGCCGAGTTGGGCGTCCGGGCCACCCGGCACATGCTGGCGCCGTAGGGCCGATCGGCCCGGATGCGCCACGGGCGACCGATCATCCCGGTCGCCCGTGGTGTTGTCCAGCAGGCCGGACGATCAGGCGTCGTCGCCTTCGTCGTCGTCCTCGTCGTCGTCGGTGTCATCGGGAATCGGGGTCACGGCCTGTCCGAGAGGAATCTTCTCCTCGGGCACGCCATCGGCCGGGTAGTCGATGATCGCGACCACGATCCGGTGATGGATCGGATCGACCTCGAGCACCTTGGCGAGCACCACCTGATTGGTGACCACCACGTCCTCGGGCTGCTGATCGGTCCCGATACCCATCTGCGACACTGGGGCGAAGCCCTCGATGTCGTCGCCAAGATCGACAACGATGCCCTTGTCGACTGGGCGGAGCACGGTGGCCCGGAGCTCGACACCCACCGGCAACTTCTCGCCAATGGTGAGCCACGGATCGTCGGTCGCCTGCTTGAGACCGAGCGAGATCCGCTTGTTGTCGCTGTCGATATTCAGGATGACCACGTCGACCGCGTCACCCTTCTTCACCACTTCCGACGGATGCTGCACCCGCTTGGTCCACGACATGTCGGAGATATGGATCAGTCCGTCGATGCCCGGCTCGATCTCGACGAAGGCGCCGAACGAGGTCAGGTTGCGGACCTTGCCGGCCAGGCGCGTACCGACCGGATACTTGAGCGGCAGCACCATCCACGGATCCTGCTCGGTCTGCTTCATGCCGAGCGAGATCTTCTCGTCGCCCTCGTCGACCTTGAGCACCACCGCCTCGATGGTCTCGCCGATTGACACGATCTTCGACGGGTGACGGACGTTGCGGGTCCAGCTCATCTCGGAGATGTGCACCAGCCCCTCGATGCCGGGCTCGAGTTCGACGAACGCACCGTAATTGGTGATCGACACGACCTTGCCCTGCACCCGCGAGCCGACCGGGTACTTCTCGGCGACGTTCTGCCACGGGTAGCTCTGGAGCTGCTTCATGCCGAGCGAGATGCGCTCACGCTGCCAGTCGATGTCGAGGATCTTGACCTCGACCTCGCGACCGATCGCCACGAGCTCGCTGGGGTGCGACACGCGACCGTACGACATGTCGGTGATGTGCAGGAGGCCGTCGACGCCACCGAGGTCGATGAACGCCCCGAAGTCGGTGATGTTCTTGACGACACCCTTCCGGACCTGGCCAACCTCGAGCTCCTTCATCAGGTGCTCGCGCTTGTGCGCCCGCTCGTTCTCGAGGATCACGCGGCGCGACACGACGATGTTGCGCCGGCGCTTGTTGAGCTTGATGATCTTGAACTCGTAGGTCGCACCGAGCAGCTCGTCGATGTTCGGCACCCGGCGCAGTGCGATCTGCGAGCCCGGGAGGAAGGCATCGACGCCCATCAGGTTCACCACGACGCCACCCTTGATCTTTTTCATCAGGGTGCCCTCGACCGGCTGGTCGGACTCATGCGCCTGGCGGATCTTCTCCCACACCCGCATGAAGTCGGCCTTCTTCTTCGACAACACGACCGCGCCTTCCTGGTCCTCGAGGTGCTCGAGGAAGACCTCGACCTCATCGCCGACCTGAAGGTTCTGCGGATCCTTGAACTCGTCCAGCGGCACCGAACCCTCAGACTTGAACCCGACGTCGAGAATGACGGCGTTCTCGGTGATGCGGAGCACCTTCGACTTCACGATCTCGCCTTCGGCGATCTGCGACATCGTGCCTTCGTACAGGGCGAGCATCTCCTCGTATTCGTCGTCCGAGTAGTCCTCGTCATACAGGTCGGCGCGCACCCGGATTCCGTTCGAGCTGGCGAACGGCATCTCGGGCGTCGACGTCATCGTGGCCGGGGCGGGTGCGGCGGCAACGGCGTCGGTGACCTCGGTGTTGTCGTTCGAGTCGGCTGCCGCCGTGGCGTCGGCGACAATCTCGGATTCGGAATCGGTGGTGGGGCTGGCGGTTTCTGGCATTCGGGATGGGTCCTGCGGTAAAAGCCACCGCGCCATGGGCCGCGCGGGTTGAGGGATATTCCTCGGCGCCCCGGATCACCTGATACGGGACAGCCATGAAAGCTACGGGCGCTTCAGCTGAGGGGCAACCCGCGATCGCGGGCAAGATCGACGATTCGGGCCACCTGGTCGTCGAACGTCAGCTCGGTGGTGTCGAGCAGGACCGCGTCCGCGGCTTGGCGAAGGGGTGCCTCCGCCCGGGCGGCGTCGAGCCGATCGCGTGCCGCGAGTAGTTCCGCCTCATGGCGAACCTGATCGGGCGTTGGCGTGCCGCCCCGCTGGGCCAGCCGACGGCGCGCCCGGGCCTCGGGACTCGCGGTGAGGAAGACCTTGAGGGCGGCGTCGGGGAAGACCACGGTTCCGATGTCTCGGCCATCCAAGACCGCCCACCCGGTGGCCCGCACCGCGACCCGGAGCCGGCGATTGACCCAAGCCCGGATCTCGGGCAGGGCGGCAACCGCCGACACACCGGCGGTGACCCGTTCCGAGCGAATTTGCTCGTCGATGTCGTCCTCGTCCTCTCCGGCCACGACAATCAGCCGCTGATCGCGGGGCGTCAGGTGGAGGCTTCGGGCGTCGGCGGCCTCCACAATCGTCGCGGCGTCCTCCAGCTCACCCTCAAGCGCGAGCCAAGTGAGCGCACGGTAGAGCGCACCGGTATCGACATGCGTCATGCCGAGCTTTGCGGCCACGGCCGCGGCCGTGCTGGACTTGCCAGAGGCCGACGGACCGTCGATTGCTATGACGGTCGGGCTCGTCATCATTTGTGCTCCACGAAGAGGGCGGCAAGCGCGGCCGGGAATCCCGGGAACGATACCGCAGCGGAGCCGGGATCATCCACGATGATCCGGTTTCGGGGTTCGGTGGCGAGAACCATGAACGCCATCGCGATGCGGTGGTCACCGTTCGTGCGGACGCTGCCGACGAACGAGCGATCAGTGCCGTCCACCACGAGGTCATCACCGTCGACTGTCGCTCGGCCCCCGACCGCGTTGAGGTTCGACGCAATCAGCTCCAGCCGGTCGCTCTCCTTGACGCGAAGCTCCCCCACCCCGCAGAATCGCGTCGTTCCCTCCGCTCGCGCGGCGAGGCAGGCGAGCATCGGGATTTCGTCGATCAATCCGGGCACTTCGCCGGCGAGTACCGTCGTGGATACGAGCCGTGCTGGTTGCACTGTCAGGCGACCGACCGGTTCACCGGCCTGAGTTCCCGTCTGCGAAATTCCGATGAATGCACCCATCCGTTGCAGTACGGTGAGTGCCGCTGTGCGGGTGGGATTCAGGCCCACTTCCGTGATGTCCAACGAGCCCCCGGTGGCGATCAACGCGGCGCCGACGAGGAAGATCGCGGACGAGGGATCACCCGGCACGACAATGTCGAACGGTGCGAACCGCCCCGTCGGGGTGAAGCAGATCGTGCCGGCATGGCGCGTCACGCCAAATCCCAGCGCTGCCAACATTCGCTCGGTGTGGTCCCGTGACTCGCCCGGTTCGGTGATTCGCGCCTCAACGCCCGCCACGGCAGCGGCAAGCAGGATCGCGCTTTTCACTTGTGCAGAGGCAATCGGCAGCAACCACTCAATCGGTTTCAACGCACCCCCCCGAATGGTGATCGGCAGCCCGCCGGCCGATCCTTGGAGGATGGCCGCACCCATGGCAGAGAGCGGGCTCGACACTCGGCCCATCGGCCGTCGCCGAAGCGACTGGTCGCCCGTCAGGCGGGCCTCAAAGGCATGCGCAGCGAGGATTCCAAGCATCAGGCGCGCCGTGGTCCCGGAATTGCCGCAGTGGAGCGTCTGGACGGGCATCTGTAGCGCCCGGCGACCCGTCACAGTGACCTCAACGCCTGCGCGCAGCGGCGAGATGTCCGCGCCGAGCTGCCGCAGCAACGTCGCGGTCGAGCGGGCATCGAGCGCGGTGAGGGCGCCGCCGATGGATGACCGGCCTGGTGACAGCGCGGCCAGCATCAACGCGCGGTGCGTGATGCTCTTATCGCCCGGCACGCGGTGGACCCCTCCGACTCGACGTTCGGACATCTGGCAACGCACTCCATGAATCGGGGACAAGATGCAATTGGCAGCGGGAATCGTATCTTTTCCGGTCGCAGCCGGCAAATCGGCGCGCTGCGCCCCCCCGACTCACCTGGCAGACGGAACGACATGAATCGCCCTGCAACGGCGGAATTTTCCGACGCGTGGCTCGGTCCCATGCTGGTCGAAGCCGGTATTCTCACGGAAGAACGCCTCGGGGACATACCATCTCCAGCCGACGGCGGGCGACTCTGGATCGCCCTGGTTCGAGCGGGCGCGACCGACGAGGCCGCGATTCTCAGCGAGATCGCGGGCCGATTCAAGGTCCCGACGGCAAACCTCGAGCAGGCCGATGCCCGGATGACCACGATGCTTCCCGAGGTCGCGGCGCGGCGCTATCACGTCGTGGTGCTGGGCGCGGACGAGAAGCTGATTCGTCTCGCGACGTCCGATCCGCGCGATTACTCCGCCGAGCAGGACTTGGGGTTTCTCACCGGTCGTGACGTACGCTTCGAAGTGGCATCCCCGATGGCGATCGGGGAAAAGCTGGACGAGCTTTACCGCCCCGAGAACAGCATCAATCGACTGTTGAATGGTCTCGAAACCGGTGGGATCGAGATCGACATTTCCGACGACATTTCGGAACCCGATCGCGATCCGGCGCTCGACGCACCGATGGCAAAGCTCGTGGACGCCATGCTCGCCGACGCGGTACGGAGCGGCGCGAGTGACGTGCACGCGGAGATCGAATCGGGGCACGTGGTCGTGCGATACCGGATCGATGGCGTACTGCGTGAGGTGATGCGCCTGCCCGAGGCATCCGGACCCGCGCTGGTCCGGCGGGTGAAGATTGTCGCCGGCCTGGATGTGACCAATTCGTTGATACCGCAGGACGGGCGCAGCAGCGTGCGGGTGGATGGACAGGCGATCGACATGCGCGTGGCGACCGCCCCCGTGGCACGCCGGGGCGAGAAACTGGTGATCCGGATCCTCGATCAGGCCAACCTCAAGACTTCGGTCGGAGAACTGGCGCTCCCCGCCGATGAGGCAGAGCCGCTCCTTCGGATGCTGGGGTATCGCGAAGGCATGGTGCTGGTCACGGGTCCAACCGGGTCAGGCAAGACGACCACGCTGTACGCCGTACTCAATCACCTCAAGACGGGCCGGGTGAACATCGTGACCGTCGAGGATCCAGTCGAGTATGACGTGAACGGTATCTCCCAGTTGCAGGTCAATGAGGCCCAGGACTTCACCTTCGCGACCGCGTTGCGCTCGGTGCTCCGGCAGGACCCGGACATTGTGCTGGTTGGCGAAATTCGCGACGCGGAGACGGCGTCGATTGCGATCCAGGCAGGGCTCACCGGGCATCTGGTGTTCTCCACGCTGCACACCAACGACGCGGTGTCTGCGATCGTGCGCCTGCGCGACATGGGCGTTGACCTCTTCAAGATCTCGACGGTGCTGAAGGGCGCGGTGGCGCAGCGACTGGTACGCCGGCTGTGCACGCACTGCGCCGAGCCGCATCCGGTTGAAGAATTGCCAGCTGAACTTCGACCACCCGATGACTTTGTTGGTACGGTGGCGCCGATGCGATCAATCGGCTGCAAGCGATGCAACGGCACCGGGTATCGGGGTCGCGTTGCCGTGGTCGAGTTACTGCCGATCGAGGGCAAGGTCGCCAAGTTGATCGAGGCCGATGCGCCGCTTGAGCAGGTGATTGCGGCGGCACGACCGCACGGAATGAAGACGCTCCGGGAGAGCGGGATGCATCGGTTCTGGACCGGACTCACCTCGCTGGACGAAATCCACCGCGTGCTCGGCGAGGCGCACGACACCGGAGCGTCGGAGCCAGCGCGACCTGCGCCGCAGGACGTCCCGGCGATCACCCGCGGTCGTGGTACCGGTGCCGAGGACGGCACCGGCGCCACGATCCTTCTGGCCGACGACGATGCGCAGATGCGGCGACTGGTGCGCACGGTACTCGAGCGCGAGGGATTCATGGTCATCGAATCTGCAGACGGTCTCGACACACTGGACGCGATCGACACCAAGTCGATCGACCTCGTGCTACTCGACCACGACATGCCCCGGCTGACCGGTCTCGGCGTGCTCGAGGAGCTGCGCGCGCGGGTGACCACCGCGGGCCTGCCGGTCATCATGCTCACCGCCCGGACCGACGACACTGAAACCCATGCCCTCGAGCTGGGCGCGCAGGATTATCTCACCAAACCGGTCCAACCGCGTTCACTGGTTGCGCGGGTCCGGGCCGTCCTCAAGCGCAGCCGGATGGAGTGACGATGGCCCACGTGCTGATTGTCGAGGACAGCCCCGACAACATGAAACTGTTTCGGACGTTGCTCACGCTGAAGGGCCACGAAGTTACCGGGATTCCCGGCGGCGAGACCCTCTTCGCGACGCTCGACGGGGCGACACCTGAACTGGTGCTGATGGACATCCAGATGCCCGGCAAGGACGGCTATGAACTGCTTCACGAGATCCGCGAAAGTGCTCATTCGGGGCTTCGTGTAATCGCGCTCACCGCACACGCCATGTCGGGCGATCGGGAGAAGGCAATGGCGGCGGGATTCGATGGCTACATCACGAAACCGATCGACATCCGCAACTTCCCCGAGCAGGTCATGCGGGCGCTGGCCGGCGAGCGGGTGGGTGGGTGATGAATACCAGCAGCTCACCACGCCCCCACCATAGCGGTCTCTCCGTACCTGATCGCCAGGATGAGCTGCGCACGGCTGTCCGCAACGTGATCGACTCGAATCGGCAGGAGGCGACGGCACGCAAGGCAGCCGTCCAGGCGGCGAAGCAACGCGAGCAACGGCAAGCACCCATGGTGCTGCTCCTCGCGGCGCTGTCGGCGACGCTCGCGTGGGCATGGATCGCGCGCCCGGCCGCAATTTTCGGCGGTCCGCCGGCGCCGGCAGTCCTCTCACCCGAACGTGCCGAGGCGCAGGCGCGTTACGCGCTATTTCTCGAGCGGGCCCGTGTGGATGTATTTCGGCGGTCGCACGGACGATACCCCGCGAAGCTCGCGGACGCCGGACCCGTCGAAGAAGGTGTCACGTACACCATTTCGGGACAGGGATTCGTGTTGGAGCGCAGCGTGAATGGAGGGGTGCTGCGCCTTGACCACGCCGCGCGCCCTGAGTCATTCCTTGGCGGCAGTCTCGACATCCTGCAGCGGCGTTAGGCCCGCCGCCGGCTCAATAGCACGCCACCGTGCCAGGCATCGTCACCGCGGCGTTCGGCGAGTAGGAAACAGCACCCACGAAGATTCCGCAGGTGTCCCGGGTCGGGTCGGTGACCGACGGATTGGTAATCGTCGCCGACCAGCCGACTCCGCCCGATCCATTCTGCCTCGAGACCACCGCCTGATTCCCTGGCGACAGCCGCGACACCACGCGTCCCGCGGCCCCCGGGCCTGGCACCTCCGACAACGCGATGCCGTCCGCATAGTCGCGATAGGTGACGAAGAATGCCTCCTGGGCGGTGAGCAAATTCTTGAGGTCGCTGATCATCGTCGCCACGGTTGCACGCTGCCGCGTCGCGGCCAGTTTCGGCAGGGCGAGAGTGGCGAGCAGGCCCATGATGGCCACCACGACCAGCAGTTCGATGATGGTGAATCCTCGACGTTCAGCTCGCATGGCTCCTCGGTGTGACGGGAAAAGTGCTCGGGGCGGGAATCGAACCCGCACGGGGTTTCCCCCTGGGGATTTTAAGTCCCCTGCGTCTGCCATTTCGCCACCCGAGCATGCCAAGAATATGCCAGCGCGGTGCGGTGCGCATCCTACGCGCTAGTTTTCTGCCGATGAAACCTGGCATCGTCTCGCGCGCTCTGTTCTGGAGCGGTCTGCTCATCACGGTCACCGGTCCGCTTGGAGCCCAACTTCCCTCGCTCAATGCCCCGGCCGGCGCGCTCCGGATCGAGCTTCGGGGAGCCTTCCATCCCACGACAGAGTTCTGGCGCGATGGCGTACGCCAACCGCTCGGCACCCTGATCACGCCGGGAAGCGTGCTTGACGCAGGCGCGACGCCGCTCGTCGCCGAAGTTGACTCCCGGCTCAGCGCCATCCTCGGCGCCCCCGCCCCATCGAACAACCTGGGTCGGGTCGCGCCCATCGCGGAGTGGCAGCGAGGCGTGGGCACCATCGGTCTCGCGTACGGGATCACCAGGCGGGTCACGGTGTACGGCAATGTTCCCATCGTCTCGGTTCGCACCCAGGTCGACCTGCGGCCCGACTCGGCCGGCGGTACCCTGGGGTTCAATCCGTCTGATCCCATTCTCGGAACCACCGCCGGCGCCAATCAAACTGCCACCTTTTTCGCAGAGTTCGATCAGGCACTGTCGGAACTCTCGACACGCCTTGGCCGGGGCGACTTCGCTGCAGACCCGTCGCGCGAAGCAAGGGCCCAAGCGCTCCTCGCGACCGGGCCAGGCGTCCGATCGATGCTCTTCGAACTACTCGCCGACCCCCAACTCTCAAGCCCTGTCCTGCCCACCACCGGCAGCGCATCAGGCACCGCGCTCCTGGGGAGGGTGGCAGCGGTCCGGGGCGCATTCAACGACGATTTCGGCATCGGATTCAGTAGCAATCCGGCGCTTCCGACCGGGCCCCTCACGCCGGCGGGGTTCGACGCCCTGCTGGATGCCGAGACGGCCTTCGGCTACAGCCCACGCAATGGTGCGCCGCGCGTGGCACTTGGGGACGTGGAAGCCGGGGTGATCCTCCAGGCGTTCCACCGCGAGGGCGCGCGTTCGAGATCTGCGGCGTGGCTTCGAGGCGGCGTCCGATTTCCGACCGGGCAATCTCCCGCCGTGGGCGCACTCCTCGACCAGGGAACGGGCGACCGACAGACCGATATCGAGGTGGGAGCAACGGTCGAAGTGCTGCGCGGACGCATCGGGGTCAGGGCGGAGGGCAAGTACATCCGGCAGCTCGCCGGTGACACCGAGGCACGGGTGGGTTCGCCACTTCAGGCGCTCCTTCCGGCCCGATTCCTCGCCGCGACGTCGCGCGATCCCGGAGACGTCGTCGCGATCATCGCCCAACCATTTTTCCGCATGGCCACAAATCTCGCCGTCACCGGTCTGCTCCAACATGAGCGACGCGGCGCGGACACCTTCCAGTACATCGACGGCCAGACACCCGTCACCGGCGCCAACGTCGCGGACCTCAGCATCGGGACGCGGTCCAGCGTTACACGGATCGGGCTCGGTCTCAGTTACTCGCATGACGGGCGAGGGCGCGACGGCGCGCTGCGGATGCCGGTGGAGGCGAGCTTTTCGGTCGAGCGGGCGGTTGCCAGTTCCCGCGGCGTGGTGCCGGCGCCGCTGACATCGCGGGTCCAGTTCAGGATCTACAAGGCGATTGCCCGGCGGTAGCGGCAAACGCTGCTGGACACCGTTGCGTTCATGATGCGGCGGAAAGCGTTCGACTGGGCTCGGGCGAAGGAATGTTGGCCGGGAACCGAGCCGTGGATGATCGGTGATTCGCATAATGTGTGTCCCAACCGCAAGCTGACGTCTTAAGCCTCAGGAGAGGTGTGGCGGCGCTTCCCCTGCTGGCAGCTTCACGACACTCGACAGCTTCCTCGATACGACCCTCGCCCACCGCCGGAAAACGTGATGCCAATCGCTTGGCGTCACGCCTACCGCCGATCGATCAGACACGGACGGCGTCCCATCGACGCCGACCTGCCTGATAAGAGCGCGAACACCGATTGCTACTACTCACTGTGGTACTCTCTCTGGAGAAATGATGACACACATGAAAACTGATCGCCGCGACTTCCTCGCCTGGACCGGCGCGGTCGGCGCTGGCGTGCTACTCGGGGCGTGCGCGGATGCGGACAGCCTCGTGGCACCGAGCTCGACGCTCACGGCCAAGAAGGACGTCGCCGGCTCCGTGGTGACCGTGGTAGGGCCGAGGCTGCCGCGTTCACTGGGCAGCGATACCGACATTCTCAAGTTCGCGTTGTTTCTCGAGCTGCTCGAATCGGAGTTCTACAAGGCCGCCGTCGGAGCGGGCATTCTGCGAGGCAAGGTGCTTGAGGTGTCCACCAACGTACGCGACCACGAGATCTGCCACGTCACCTTCCTGCAGACCGCGCTTGCCGGCATGGCCTTCGAGCAGGACATCACCTTCGATTTCAGCGCAGTGCTCAAGAACGAGAACAAGTACCTGGACGCCGCGGAGACATTCGAGCAGACTGGTGTCGGCGCGTACCTCGGCGCACTCCCGCGGATTTCGGACAAGAACATCCGGAGCGTGGCGGGAACCATCTTCACGATCGAGGCCCGACACACCGCCGCCTTTCGGGCGATGAACAAGCGCAAGGAACCCGCGCCGGTCGCCTTCGAGGTGCCGCTGTCGGCGGCAACCGTGCTGGGGCGTATCTCACCTTTCGTCGTTGAGGGACTGTAACCATGTCGCCTACCAAGCTGATTGAGTTCAATCCGCAGGAGCTGTCACGTCCTGCCGAGCGACGCCGGTTCCTGAGCACACTGGCCATGGCCGCCGGGGCGGCGGCGTTGGCGCAGATGCTTCTGCGAGGCCGCGGGTTCGGTTCCGACCTCCACGCTCAGGGCGGTGGCGTCTGCAATTTTCCCGCGCTCACCGGCTGGGCAGAGCGGGAGGCGCTGACCGATACGCAGATCCTGAACTTTGCGCTGGTGTTGGAGTATCTGGAATCGACCTTCTATATCCGGGCCGACAATCAGGGTCTCCCGGCCGGTGCGACGATCGCCTCACTCGATCCCGATGGGCGCGGGCTCCCCGGATTTGTGCCTGGGCTGTCTGCGGTGCGGCCTCCGAAGCCGGCGATCTTCAAGGTCGAAGATTTCGTGCGCACGGTGCGAGATCACGAAATCGCGCATGTCCTGTTCCTCCAGAACGCGCTCGGCGCCGCCGCCGTCGATCGCAATGATTTTGCCTTCAGTTTCCCGGGCGCCTTCGACAATGCGCAGACCTTTCTGAGTGTATCGCAGACGCTGGAAGATGTCGGCGTCACTGCCTATCTCGGGCAGGTCGGCAATATCGACGATATTGGGATCCTTGCCGCGGCGGGTTCGATTGCGGGGGTGGAGGCAGAGCACGCGGCGACGTTCCGCTACATCCGGAATGAGTTCATCACCCCGGATAATCAGGCCTTCGACACACGCAGGGATTCGGGCCAGGTTCTGGCGGTCGCGGGCGGATTTGTCACTCGTGCGCCGACGCCGTTGCTCGGGTAGTACCCCGGGAGTTCAGAGATGCAGGAAACCTCGAGGAGCTTGCCGCGTGGCGCGGCAAGCCGATCGAGACCGGACGCACCCATCGTCTGGCGAGAGGGGTGCGTTCGAGCGCTAAGGCGCTGCGAGCAGTGATAGTACCGCCACATCGGTGGTGGCCACTCCCCCGCGATTGGCCTTCGCGATCTGGAGATGGCGATCGGCGCTGGCAGGATCACGTTTCCCCGCGAGCGAGCCTCAGCGGCACGCCATAAATCCATCTCGGCGCAACGCTGAGTCCGCATATCGCGGGAGCTCGGCCATTCCGTTCTTCGTCGGAGCGGTCCGAGCGTCCATTTGCTATCGTGCGTCGAGCCCGGCAACGGCCGGGTATCCTGATATCCGCGCCACGCCGAGCGCAGTCAGGCTTCCGTCGCTCTCCACGCGAAACCCGTGCACACCGCGAGTCGCCTCGTCGGTGAGGCCGATGTCGATGACATAGAGATACCGTCCATCCGCCGTGAATTCTTCATCGCGTGGCCCGAAGCCAAACGCCGTGCGACCTGCAACGGCCTTGAGCAGCGTGATGCTGCCATTGGCATTCACCGTGTAACTCGAGATCGTCCCCGTCAAGAAGTTCGTCACGTACGCAAACCGGTCATCATGCGTGATGGCCGTCCAGCACACTTCCGACTGCGTGTCCTGGACGCTCCCGCTGATCACGGAGAATCCTCCCGCGAGCGAGTACGACGACGTCGCCGCCTCACCGACCACTCCACCGAAGGCCTCGGACACCACCAGCGTGCCGGTGGTCGTGAAATCGAATCCGAACGGCGTCACTCCATTCGATGCGTATACCGCGGGCGTCGCGCTGATCGCACGACCGTCGTTGCCCAGGGCGTACGTGTCGATCTTGTCCGTCGCCTTCTCCGTGACGACCAGCGAAAGTCCGTTTGGCGTGTAGGACACCTGCGCCGGGTCTGGATATGGAGTACTGAGAGGCCGCGTAGAACCAGCAAGCGGCGTCAACATGCCGGTCGGGCTCACGGTGAATGCTGTGATGTTTGCCGGTGCCGCCGCCGGCTCGCTGCCGCGATTGAGCACGTACAGCAGTCCACCGCGCAGGGTCAGGCTGAACGGCTGTGTCCCGCCCGACGGCTCGCGCTCGACGAGACGCAATCCGGAACTCGTGACATCGAAGACGGAGATGTCGCTGCTGCCGACGTTCACGACGTAGAGGCGGCTGCCG
>JBDSMU010000198.1:0-4163 GCA_039915685.1 Gemmatimonadales bacterium
CCCAGTGCGAGGGAGAGCGACGGCACATCGATCTCTTCGCCATCCACGGTGCGGAGCCCGGTTCCGCAGAAGGCGTCATAGTCGATGAGTTCGGTGATCGTCGGCGCATCACCGCACACCGCGCACGCGGGGTCGCGCGGCACGGCGATTTCGCGGAACCGAAGGTCGTGCGCATCAATGAGCAACAACCGCCCCGATGCGCTGGTTCCCGTTCCGATGATCCACTTGAGCACTTCGAGGGCCTGGAGCGTGCCCACCAGCCCGGGCAGCACGCCCAGCACACCAGCCTCGATGCAGCTTGGCACGAGTTCGGGATCAGGCGGATCGGCGAAGAGGCAGCGGTAGCACGGTCCCTCGGGCATGCCGAAGAGCGAGAGTTGTCCCTCGAAGCGGAAGATGCTGCCGTAGGCGAACGGCTTGTGTTCGAGCACGCAGGCGTCATTGACGAGATAACGCGTCGGGAAGTTGTCGCTGCCGTCGAGGATGATGTCGTAGCGGGAAACAATCTCGCGCGCGTTGGATGACGTAAGCCGCTCGTTGATTGGCTCGACCGTGACGAACGGATTGAGTGCGTTCATCCTGCGGCGGGCCGACTCAACCTTGAGTTCACCGATCGACGGGGTGTCGTGCAGCACCTGTCGCTGCAGGTTGGAGGCGTCGACCACGTCGACGTCGACAATGCCGATGGTGCCCACCCCGGCGGCGGCGAGGTAGAGCGCAGCCGGTGAGCCGAGCCCACCGGCGCCGACAAGCAGCACGCGAGCGGCCTTGAGTTTTTGCTGGCCGCTCACGCCGACCTCAGGAAGCGTCAGGTGGCGGGCGTAGCGGAGGAGTTCGTCGGGGGAGAGATTGGCGGTGGACGGCATATCGAAAGATACGCCGCCGGTAGGGGGTGAGGTTCCGCTCCAATCGTCGTCATCGCCGAGGTGCACTCCCGGGCGTGGCGAAGTCGCGCTGAGCGTCCCAGCCGGCTCGCACGGTCACGGCGAAGGCGGACGGCGACCACGCGTTGCGCAGGTTGCGTCGCAATGCTAGCATGGAAGCAAATGCCCGATGGACCGCTGGCGTTCCGCCCTGGACGCGAGGCCCCTATGGAAGACCGTGCCGTTGCACGAGTTCGTTAGTTTGCACCCTTGGCAGCGATTGCGTGCCTCGCCATTGCTGTTGCGTGCGGCGACGATCCCACCACGATGCCTTCGCCCGAGCCGGGCCGAGTAATCGGTTTTCGTCCCCCGTCCTTCGCGCTGGAGGCGGCCGACCCAAGTAGCGCCACCGTGCAGGTTGTGAATTCGAGCGACAGCGACAGCACTCCGCTAGGGGTGGCCTATCCGTACCCGACACTCGCAGTGATAACCGGATCCGGGTCCGCGACGATCAATTACAGCATGGACTCTCGGTGGGACACGCTCGCGGGTCTGACGCATCATGACAGCCCGATGACATACCGCGGCCTCGGCGGCGGGTCGATCATGTGGGCTAATCTCGATTTCCGTTTCTACTTGAACGGGTCACTGTCGCAAGGGGGCCGGTTCACCACCGCTCACGCCGGACCGGATACCCTCAAGGTTCAAGGCCAAGGGTATGCTATCTACAACAGGGGTGCGCCCTACTACACCAGTTGGTGCAGTGTACCCGGCGTGCACTGCTTTCTCTACTCGGGCGCGTACACGCTGGAGGTCGATCCGATTCCGGCGGATATGTCGCTGGACGAGTGGAACACCACGATCGTGAAGAACGTCGGATGGCAGTATGCGCAGTTCACCATCGTCAACACCCCCGCCATCGTGCAAGCAGACTACTCCTTGACGGTTGACATCGTGTGGACCTGGGTTGCCGATTCAGGGACGTCGGCCTCCGTGGCTGGTTGCGCAGGCAGCAGAACCTGCCCGACACAGAATCCGACGGTGTCGGGAACCATGACGGCGGATGCAATCGTTAACGGCGTAGCCAAGCAGGTGACCAAGCGGGTGAATGTGCTGGCTTGCGTGACAGGTGATTCGCTGCTCGATGACGCAAGGGTGCGTCGTGGCCTCAAAAAAATGTGGGACGCATCTGGCGCAACGGGTCCTGAGTCTGGTCGAATGGAGCGACTGGGTGGGCTCTTCGATTCCGGCCGCGGTGTGCTCGTCGACTCACTCTTACCCGTGCTTACCGGCGCTAACGCATGTCGGGCCTATGGACCGAACGTCAGCGTCCCTTGGCCATACACCGGCCCACGGGTTTGGTGGCATCCGCACCCCTTTAAGCCCGGTGACTGGCTTCCAGACCCGCCGCTCTGCGACACGGGTAAACCCCTTGCGCCAGGCACCCGACGCCGCCTGGGCACGGGCCCGTCCAAAGGTGACCTAGACGGGCAAGGCGGAATACCGATGATTATTGTCGACGCTGAGAATGTGTACGTGACGGATCCAACCGGCGAGTACACAACCCATCCGCGTAGTTCTTGTGACCCTTTACAGTAGGGACGGACAAATGAGAATGCGCCAACACTTCATTCCCTTCGCCGTCGCCGGATGCATGGCGATCTACCTGCAGGCCGAGCCTGCGACCTCATTAGTGCCCATCGGTGCACCCTGCGTCACTGGAACAGCTGCCGCTACGAAGGTGTTCGAGAAAGCGCGGCGGTTTTTCTTCGACGCCGACAGTACAGTGCTTGTGCTGGATACGCTTCCGTACAAGCCAACTGACATCACGATGGTGGATTCGTCCGCGGTATGTCAATGGGTCATGGATAGCGTCAACCGGGTGCGCCTGACGATGGATTCGACGGCCACGCCGTATGCAACAGCGTACGTTGTCCGAGCTGATTCGATCTACGTCTTCGCGGCAATCGACAGCCTTGGCCGCCCGGAAGACCAGTTTTGGCTCTTCACGGTCGCACGAGTCTCCAAAGGGATCATTGAGTGGATCTGATTCGCGCCGCCAATGGAATTGCTTACGGAGCGGTTGCGTTCGCCGTGTCCGGTTGCGCGACGGGTCTAGCCGGACGCCTGTGGTCTGGAAACGCACCCGGCTGCAAGGCTGATACTACCAATGTGTGGGCATATCGGGTCGCGTTGTCACGCACGGGATCAGCGATGAGCGCAGGGGACGTCCTCGCAACGTTGGCAGTCGGCATCAGTTGTGTGCGCCGGCCGAAGGCTCGCGTGCGAATGCCGCAATGATCCTGTTCGATTCGACACTCACCTTCTGGCGTGGCCTGGTGGGTTTGGATTGAGCGAGTCAGGTGCTATACCATCCAGCGCTTGCACCGCCCACAGCCCCGCCGCCGGTCCCAGCGCCAGCACCATCATCGTCCACCGCCACCCCACTACACCGGCCAGCACCGGCAGCAACTGGATCGAACCGATGGTGAGCAAAAAGCCGAGCGAGGTCTGCAACGTGAGCGCCGTGCCCACCGCGTGTGGCGGTGCGTGCTCGGTCACCAGCGCCGAGAACTGTGCTGAGTCGGCGATCACCGCGATGCCCCACACGAGACAAAGTCCGATCACCACACCGAATGTCGCCCCAAACAGCAGCGCGCTGAGCAGGCAGCAAGCGCCGCTCGTCACCAGTGCAGTGCGCACCACCCGCGGACGACCCACCCGGTCGGCCGCCCAGCCACCCCACAGGCATCCGATCGCACCGATCGCGATGCAGGCGAAGCTCCAGAGCTTCGAGACCTCACCGTGGCCCGACGCAACCGCCGACGCCGCGAGGAACGCCGGCAGCCACGCCCAGAAGGCGTAGAGCTCCCACATGTGGCCGAAGTATCCACCACTGATGCGGCGCAGCATCGGGTCGCGGACCACGCTGCCGGCGAGCTGCCACGAGAACGGCCGCGCCGGAAACGCGTGCGGCCCATCGCGATACGCCAACGCAACAAGTATCGCCGCGAACAGTGCGCCACCCGACGGAACCAGGACCGCCGCCTCGAGCGAGACGTGCACGCCGCCGAGCAGGTAGGGCAGCGCCTTGCCAGCGGTGAGCGCGCCGACCACCGTCCCGATCGCCAATCCACGGCCGTCCTTGAACCAGGTCGACGCCATCTTCATGGCCGGTGGGTACACCCCCGCGAGCGCCACGCCGGTGAGCAGCCGCGACGTAAGTGCCGACGTAAAACCGGCCGATGCGAGCAACGATGCATTCGCCCCCGCGGCAAACAACGCCGATGCAGCGACGTA
>JBDSMU010000004.1:0-23682 GCA_039915685.1 Gemmatimonadales bacterium
CGCAACCCGCGCAGGATCTCGACCCGTTCGATCGCATCGATGTCGCTGTGCAGGTAGCGGACCCGTACCCCTGCCTGCTGCAGGTAATCGGTGAGGTCCTCCGACATGCGCTTGGTGAGCGTGGTCACCAGGACCCTTTCGCGCGCTGCCTCGCGGAGACGGATCTCGCCGAGGAGATCGTCGACCTGTCCCTTGACCGGTCGAATGGTGATCACGGGATCAACCAAACCCGTTGGTCGAATGATCTGTTCGACCACCTTGCCGCCAGCGAGGTCGAGTTCGAGCGCGCCTGGTGTCGCCGAGACATTGATCATCTGCGGCGCGAGCGCCATGAACTCCTCGAACTTCAGGGGGCGGTTGTCGAGCGCCGAGGGGAGGCGGAATCCGTAATCCACGAGCGTGGTCTTGCGGGAGCGATCACCGTTGAACATCCCGTTGATCTGCGGGAGGGACACATGCGACTCGTCGACCACCACCAGGAATTCCGGCGGGAAATAGTCGATGAGGCACGCGGGGCGTTCGCCGGGAACGCGATTCGAAAGGTGGAGCGAATAGTTCTCGATCCCCGCGCAGGTGCCCACCTCGAGCATCATCTCGATGTCGAAGGTGGTGCGCGACTCCAGTCGCTGTGCCTCGAGGAGTTTGCCGGCGCTCTTGAGTTCGTGCAGACGGACCGCGAGTTCCTCGCGGATCCGCCCCACGGCGCGCTCAACGGTCGGCCGCTGGGTGACGAAATGCTTTGCCGGATAGATGGCGCAGCGGTCGAGCTGCGAGATCGTGTTGCCGCTCACGGGATGGAACCGGCTGATCCGCTCGACCTGATCGCCCCACAGTTCGATGCGCACGGCCTGCTCATCGTAAGCCGGGAAAATCTCGACCGTGTCGCCGCGCACCCGGAAGGTCCCGGGTTCGAACGACGCGTCGTTGCGCTGGTACTGGATCCCGACCAGGTCGGTGAGGATCGTGTCGCGGCCGCGCTGTTCCCCAACGGCAACGCTCACCATCAACGCGCGGTAGGCCACCGGATCGCCAAGTCCGTAAATCGCCGAGACCGTCGAGACGATCACGACGTCGTCGCGTTCCATCAACGACGAGGTGGCGCGCAGTCGAAGCGACTCGAGATCCTGGTTGATCGAGGCGTCCTTCTCGATGTACACGTCGGTGCTCGGGACATACGCTTCGGGCTGGTAGTAGTCATAGTACGAGACGAAGTATTCAACGGCGTTCGCCGGCATGAACTGCTTCAACTCACCATAGAGCTGTGCTGCCAGCGTTTTGTTGTGCGAGAGGACGAGGGTCGGCTTGCCGTGCGCCGCGATGGCGTGGGCAAGCGTCATCGTCTTGCCGCTGCCAGTCACGCCGAGCAGGGTCTGGTAGCGGTCGCCGCGGGCAAGCCCGGCCGAGAGCTCCGCGATGGCGCGGGGCTGGTCGCCGGCGGGCTGAAAGGGGGCACGAACCTCGAACTTGGGCATTCGACAAATATAAACTGGTCTTCGGGCTATCTTCGGGTCGCGGCGCGATGCTATTTGACGCCCAACCGGCCCAACGCGCGCCGCACCGCCGGCTCCACCGGCATGGTGCTCAGCCTCGAGTTCCTGACGAGTGCGAAGTCGGCGAGGGCGGGTTCGGCTTTGACGGCGGCAAGCGCGACCGGCACTTTGAGGGCCCGCACCGGCTCGAGATCCACGACGGCGCGCCGCGGATCATCCTGCGCGGGATCCTGATATGCACCCCGGGTGATCCTCGCGATACCTACCACCGCCCGCTCGGCGCCAGAATGATAGATCAGTGCCTCGTCGCCGGCGCGCATCTGCCGAATGGCGATCAGTGCCGCGGGGTTGGTGATGCCATCCCATCGCGTCTTCTGCTCCCTTACAAGGTCATCCCAGGAGTAGGTGGAGGATTCGGTCTTGAGGAGCCAGGATGCCATCAGGTAACCTGTGCCTCGCGGCGCTCGATGGTGGCGACCCCCTTCACGCGTTTGACCGCCTTGAGCACCTTGGCGAGATGGGAGAGGTTGTCGACCTCGACGTAAATGTTCCCGAACACCGTTCCATCCTTTGAGTGCAGGTCGGCGCCACGAATGTTGGTGCCCGTCTGCGAGATTTGCTGCATCACGTCGGCGTAGAGCCCGCGACGATCCTCGCCGGTCAGGACGAGGCGCACCGCGAACGTCTCGCCCTCCTGCTCGACCCAGTCGATCTCGACCCGACGCTCGACATCATCGAGTGTGAGCAGATTCGGACAGTCGGCCCGATGGATCGAGATCCCGCGACCCTGGGTGACATAACCCACCACGGTGTCTCCCGGTACGGGCTGGCAGCATTGCGCATACCGCACCACGAGGCCGTCGACACCCTGAATTCGGATTCCGCGGCCGAGCCGGAGGCGGTCGACCACTCGCCCGAACATCGTCGGCGGCTTGGCTTGCAGCGAATCACCCGGCAGGTCGGGAAAGAGCGCCTTCATCACCTGACCGGTCGCCAGGTCGCCGCGCCCCAGCGACACCTCCAGCGCCTCGGCGTCGACCAGGTTGAGGCGCTCCGCAGCCGCGTTCATGGCGTCGTCAGCCGTCGCGTCGAGGCGGCGGCGCTTCAACTCGCGCGAGAGGATGTCGCGGCCAAGTTGCCGCGACACACTTTCCTCCTCCTGTCGAACCCACTGCTTGATCTTGCTGCGGGCGCGCCCGGTCCGGACGTGGCTGAGCCAGTCGCGGCTGGGTCGCGCCTGTGGCGACGTGAGGACGTCGACGGTGTCGCCGTTCTTGAGCTCGCGGTGCAGCGGGGCGATGCGACCGTTGACCCGAGCGCCCTGGCAGTGGAGCCCGACATCGGTGTGCACGGTGAACGCGAAGTCGATCGCGGTCGCACCCTTCGGCAGCTGCTTCACGTCGCCCTTCGGCGTGAAGATGAAAATCTCGTCGTGATACAGGTCGACCTTGAGGAACTCGAGGAACTCCTCCGGAGTATGCGTCTCCTGCTGCATCTCCAGCAGCTGGCGGAACCAGCCAAGCTGCTGGTCCAGTTGCCCCTCCTCATCCGTCTTGTACAGCCAATGCGCCGCGATGCCGTACTCGGCAGTGCGGTGCATCTCCTGCGTCCTGATCTGGATCTCGAAGAGCTGCCCGCCGGGCCCGAAGATGGTGGTATGCAGCGATTGGTAGCCGTTCGATTTCGGTGATGCTATGTAGTCCTTGATCCGTTCGTGCAGCGGCGTCCAGACGTGGTGGATGACGCCGAGCACGTGATAGCACTCGGGCACGGTACGGACGATCACGCGCATCGCCATCAGGTCGTAGATGCCGTCGAACGGTTTGTTGCGCTTGCGCATCTTCTGCACAATCGACCAGAGGTGCTTCGGCCGACCGCTTACCTCGAACCAGTCGATCCCGGCGCGCTTGAGCTCGGCGGTGAGGGGAGTGCGCAGGCGGTCGATCATCTCCTCGCGCGCCATCTTCTTGTCGGCCACGCTGGTCGCGAGCTCGCGGTAGTCCTCCGGCTCGAGGAACTTGAACGAAAGGTCTTCCAGTTCGGCCTTGACGTTGGCCATGCCGAAGCGGTGCGCGAGGGGCGCGTAGATCTCGCGCGTCTCGGTGGCGATCCGCTCCCGGCGGGGCTGCGGCAGGTGCTCCAGGGTGCGCATATTGTGGAGTCGATCGGCGAGCTTGATGATGATCACCCGCGCATCCTTCGCCACCGACATCAGCAGCTTGCGGTAGTTCTCCGACTGCTCCTCGGCGGACGATCGAAAGGTGAGCGTCGAGATCTTGGTGAGGCCGTCGACCAGCGCCGCCACCTCGGCGCCGAACTCCCGCGCGATGTCGTCGGTCGACACGTCGGAATCCTCGACGACGTCGTGCAGGAGTGCGGCACAAATCGATGTGGTATCCACGAGCAGCGTCGCCAGAATCGATGCCACCGCGATCGAGTGCTCGACAAAGTCCTCCCCGCTCATCCGCTTCTGCCCCCGGTGGGCATTGGCCGAATAGCGAAGGGCACGATCGATCAACGGGATGTCCAGCCGCTCGGCGTGCTTCTCCAACGCCAGGAAGAATCCGGGCGCGATGTCGCCGAGCGAGTTCGAGACAGCCCCAGTGGTCACAACAACCCCGCGGTCGCAAACGAGAGGAACCGGTCACCGGCAACGATCACGTGATCGTGCACTGGCAGGTCGAGCAATTGTCCGGCGGCCACCAACTGCCGAGTCACCGCGCGATCTTCGGCCGAGGGGGTCGGATCGCCGCTCGGGTGGTTGTGGACGAGAATGATCCCGGCGGCGGCCTCGGCGATCGCAGCGCGGAAGACCTCGCGGGGGTGCACCAGCGAACTGTCGAGCAGCCCCCGGGTCACCAGCACATCTCGTAACACCCGGCAGCGGGTGTCCAGGGCGAGCAGATGAAACTCCTCAACCGCCAGGTCGCGGAGCCGGGGGCCAACGAGTCGCGCGACATCTGCTGGGTCGCTCACCCGTGGCCGGACTGCGCGATCCTCCCCCATCAGCCGACTTGCGAGCTCGAAGGCGGCAACGAGCCGGGCCGCCTTGGCGGGGCCAACACCGGGGGCCTGCTGCAACTCACCGTGTGGCCGGGCGGCGAGCCTCCTGAGCCCACCGCCCGACGTGTCGAGCAACTGCATGGCAACCGTCAGGGCGCTGTGTTCACGATCGCCGGTCCCCAGCAGGATTGCAAGCAGTTCGGCCCCGGTGAGGGAGGCGGGGCCCAGTCGCCAGAGGCGCTCGCGGGGGCGGTCGTCGGGATCGGCAACGATGGTCATCGGGTGATGGTCGCACGAACGCCCGGCCGGCGAGCGATGACGAGTCACCACCCCGGGCCCCGTTTCCGCAAAGCAATAACGGCGGAATGGGCGGGAACCGCCCCTCACCGCCGCTCGTGTCGACCACCTCGGTCCTCCACTACATCAAGAGCCGTGACACTTCTTGTACTTCTTGCCCGATCCGCAAGGGCAAGGGTCGTTGCGTCCGACCATGGCGACCGGCGATGCGGCAAGCGGATCGCCAAGGCGGCCCATTGGCGTGCTCAGCGTTGGCGCCGGGCCAGCCGAGCGGGTGACAGACCCTGCGAAGAGGTCGTCGGTCGATGGCGCAGAGAGTTCGGTTGGCACCGCGACCGGTGGTGGCGGTGGTGGCGGGCCATCGGCGCTGACCTGGATCTTGAGGTAGCGCTCCGCGAACGTCGTCTGGATGTCCCGCAGGAGATCCTCGAACATCTCGAACGCTTCCTTCTTGTACTCCACCAGTGGGTCCTTCTGGCCGTACGCGCGGTACTGAATCGCGTTCCGCAGGTGGTCGAGGTCGTAGAGGTGGTCCTTCCATTTCTCGTCGAGCACGCCGAGCATGACCTGCGAGAGCACCTGCAGGTCAACGCCCTCGTAGCCGATTTTTTTCCCGAACTCCTCGAGGTACTCCACCTTCCGCGTGAACGCCGCCTCACCTTCTTCCTGTGCGGCATCGACCATTGCATCGATAGTGGGCGTTGCATCGTCGTCGAGCAGCTCGTCGACGGACACCAGCAACTGCAGCGTCATCACATCCCGTAGCCCCGCCCGATCCCATTCCTCGGGACGCGCCGATTCGGGAATGAACCCCGTCACCATCCGCTCGACGGCGGCGGCGATCATCTTGCGCGCCTCCGCCTTGAGCTCGGCTCCACGTTCCAGCGCAAACAGTCGCGTCGAGTAGATCACTTCGCGCTGCTGGTTCATCACGTCGTCGTACTCCAGCAGGCGCTTGCGCTGCTGGAAGTTCTGCAACTCGACACGTTGCTGCGCCGATTCGATCGCAGCGGTAATCAGCTTGCCGGTGATCACTTCGCCCTCTTCCGCCCCGCCCTTGTCCATCATCCGCGAGATGCGTTCCATGCCGCCGAACAGGCGCATCAGGTCGTCTTCAAGCGAGAGGAAAAACAGCGACTCTCCCGGATCGCCCTGCCGGCCAGCGCGTCCACGCAACTGCCGGTCGATACGTCGTGACTCGTGACGCTCGGTGCCGACGATGTGCAGGCCGGCGCTCTCGGCGGCGAGATCGAGCGCTGCGTCGAGTTTGATGTCGGTACCGCGTCCAGCCATGTTGGTTGCAATCGTGATCGCGCCGCGCAAACCGGCCTTCGCCACGATCTCGGCCTCGCGCTGGTGATACTTCGCGTTGAGGACCTCGTGCGTGAGCCCCCGACGCTTGAGCTGCCGCGAGAGCGTCTCGGAAATCTCGACGTTGGTGGTGCCGATCAGCACCGGCCAGCCGGCCTCGTGAATCCGCGCCACCTCGTCGACGACCGCGTTGAACTTCTCGCGCCGCGTCCGATAGATCTGGTCGACGCGATCGTCGCGGCAGATCGGCTTGTTGGTGGGAATCACGGCCACCTCGAGGCCGTAGATCTGGTAGAATTCCGTCTCCTCCGTCTCCGCGGTACCGGTCATGCCGGCCAATTTCTCGTACATCCGGAAGTAATTCTGGATCGTGATCGTCGCGAGCGTCTGCGTCTCGCCCTTGACGGTCACGCCCTCCTTGGCCTCAACCGCCTGATGCAGGCCTTCGGACCACCGGCGCCCATGCATCACGCGTCCGGTGTTCTCGTCGACGATCAGTACCTGCCCTTCCTGGACGATGTAATCGACCTCGCGTTCGTACAGGGCATGCGCCTGCAGCAGCTTGTGGATGATGTGGAGCTGTTCGCTCTTCGCAGCGTAGTCGGCCTCAATCTGCCGGCGCGCCTCCAGCCTGGCCGGTGCATCAAGATCGGGATCCTGGTCAACCGCGTGGATTGCCTCGGAGATATCGGGCACAATAAAGAACGCGGGATCGTGCGGCGAGAGCGTCGCGGCACCACGATCGGTGAGATGCACCGAGTGCCCCTTTTCGTCAAGCACGAAGAACAGGTCGTCCTCGATCCCGCGCATCGACTGCTGTCGAGTCGGCAGCTTGCGGTCGGCGATATGGTCGAGCTCGGTGCGATGCAGCAACTGCTGCACGCCCGTCTCGTTGCGCAACTTCACCAGCTGCTTGTTCTTGGGCATGCCAAGCTGGGCCTGAAAGAGCTTGACGCCGGCCTCGCTCTTGGTCTTGTCATCGGCGAGCAACTTTCCGCCCTCGGCGACCAGCGTGTTCACGACTGCGATCTGCTGGCGTACCAGCTCGGCGACCTTGGCGTTGAACCCGCGGTAATGCGTGCTGTCCTCGTCACCCACCGGACCCGAAATGATGAGCGGCGTCCGTGCCTCGTCGATCAGGATCGAGTCGACCTCGTCGATGATCGCGTAGATGTGGTCGCGCTGCACCCGCTGGTCGATGGAGAAGACCATGTTGTCACGCAGGTAATCGAAGCCGAATTCGTTGTTGGTGCCGTAGGTGATGTCGGCGCCATAGGCGTCGCGACGCTCCGGCGAAGACGGCTCGGTATCGTCGAGGCACGCAACCGTGAGACCGAGATAATGGTAGACATGCCCCATCCACTGCGAGTCGCGACGCGCCAGATAGTTGTTGACGGTGACGAGTTGCGTTCCGCGACCGGGCAACGCATTGAGGTAGAGGGGCATCGTCGCGACCAGCGTCTTCCCCTCACCCGTCGCCATTTCGGTGATGCGCCCGCGATGGAGGTTGATGGCGCCAATGAGCTGCACATCGTAGGGGACCATGTTCCACGTCGTCGGCTGACCCATGACGTCGACGGTGGTGCCAACGAGTCGGCGAGTCGCCTCGCGTACGGTGGCAAATGCTTCGGGGAGGATCTCATCGAGCGCCTCCGCGACCCCCTGGCGGAAGCTGGCCTCGGCGGTGACCAGTTCGCCCTCGATCCCGTCGCGCTCCGCCGGATCAGCACAGTCATGCTTTGCTGCCTTGAGTCGAACCACTTCGGCGCGACGCGGCTCGGTGCGATCGGCGATGATGCCGCGAAATCGGGCCGTCTGACCCTTCAGCTCTTCCTCGCTCAGGGCGCCGAGGCGTTCTTCCTCTTGGTGAATCTGCGCAATGAGCGGTTGCAGCCGCTTGACCTCCCGGTCATGTCGCGCCCCGAAAATCGACTCCACAAACCGCTTGATCATGCCCGAACGCTCCGATATAGCCGTAACCCTGAAATATAGTCGCCGACTGCGTCGGGGACCCATCCGTTGAGCGGGCGACCCGCGCTAACCCGCTCGCGGATGGCCGTCGATGAGATGTCGATTGCGGGGATGTCCACGGCAAGGTCGAAGCCGCCGGGCGCTGCCATTCCTGCACGCCGGAAGACTGCAACCTGACAGAGGCGACGGATTTCGGCAGGTTGATGCCAAGTCAGGAACTTTGCTGCCGCATCGGCACCCAGCAGCAGGACGAACCGCGCCTCGGGCATGGTCGCCCGGAAGTGCCGCAGTGTGTCCACGGTGTAGGACAGCCCGGTCCGCTCCAGTTCACTGCGGTCGAGTTCCAGCCCGCGCGATCCCTTCAGCGCGAGCGCGACCATCTCCGCCCGGTCGGCGCCGTGCGCGTGATGGCCATCAGTCTTGTGGGGCTGCTCGGCGGCAACGACAAAACGCACTGCATCGAGGCCGAGTTGCTCGCGGGCGAGCTGGGCAACGATAAGGTGCGCGTTGTGGATCGGGTCGAAAGAGCCCCCGAGAACGCCGATGTGCACGTCAGCTCCCCGGTGTTCCCCCGAGCTTTGGCGCCGCTGCGGGAGTCGCCGCTTGACACGTGGCGGCAAGGCGCGGTGACTCGGCGTGAAACCGCCGGAAATATTCGCATGTCTCGGCGACGTCCTCGAGATAGCCCAGCTTGCGATACGTCTCGACCAGCGCCTCCAGCGCCTCGGGAATGATCGCGGTGCGGGGGTAGGTCGCGATCAGGTCCTTGAGCAGGAGAATCGCCGAGTCATTCGCCTTGTAGCGCATATAGAACGTCGCGGCGCGATAGGCCTTGTAGGCGAACTTGTCCTCCAGTTCCGCCACTTTGCCCTGCGCCACGGTGGCGGACGGCGTGTCCGGGAAGCGGCTCACGACTTCCTGGTACGTGGCAAGTGCCACAGTGCCGTAGGTTGGGTCGAGCTCAGGACGTCGCCAGAGCGCCGCGTAGGCGTCGCCCGCTCGGACCAGCGCCACCGGCGCCAGCGAGTCGCCACTGAAGTCGTCAGAGACCCGCCGAAACTCCCGGACTGCTTGGAGATTGCTCTTCTGGTGGAGCCGGGCCTCGGCGAGCTGGAAGCGTGCCCGAGGGATCCGAGGATCGCCCGAAATCATTTCAAGCTGTACGCGTTCGTACGCCACGGCGGCATCATCCCACTTACCCCGGCCATAAAGATCGTCTGCGCGAACCCACAACGAGTCGATCGCCGCAGCAGACGCGGTCCCGGCGGTTACCGGCGAGGGGACAGCCGATCCACCCCGCCCGCCGCAGGCGATGGTGAGGACTACAGTCAAAGCGGCGCACCACGACCGACAACGGGACTGCAGGACGTTCATTCCGGTATGCTCTCCACCATCGCGAGATAGGCACCGATCCGCTCCACATCGGGGCGGTCTAGCTGGCAGGCGCGCCACACTTCTCGAGCGCCGGCCGGATCGCCAGCAAGGTAACGGGCCAGCCCGAGCTGCACGCGTGCGTCGATCCAGTCAGGGCGCACCGCGAGGATCGCGTCCAGTTCCTCCCTCGCCTGAAGGGGATTCCCGGCCTCAAGCAGGAGTCGCGCGAGGCGAAGGCGCAGGTCGAGGAAGTTCACGCCCAACTCCACCGCGCGTCGGTACTCCAGGACCGCCTCGCCCAACGCCCCCGCTTCGGCGTAGAGGTCGCCCAACCGTGCATGCTCATTGGCGAGTCGTGCCGCCGCAGACGAGGACAACCCCGCCACAGGAGGGCCCGCAGCGGTCGATGCCTGGGTAAAGGCCGCAGCCGCCTCGTCAGCCCGTCCGAGTTGGTTGAGCGTGAGTCCGCGGTGGAGGAGCGCCTCGACGTAACGCGGATTGAGGGCCAGGGCACGATCGAATTCCACCAGTGCGTCGGCCGGGCGATCGAGGAGTGACAGCGCGAGTCCGCGCAACTGGTGCACATCGGCAAAGGCGCGACCGCTGACCTCGACGTCGTCGAGGCAGTGTAGTGCTCCGTAATAATCGCGGTTGCCGAACCGCACTCGAGCCTCGCCGAGCAGGTGGTCGGCGCTAACGTCCACCCACCACCCCGCGGAAGTATTCGGTGGTCCGGACCAGCCCTTCCGCGAGCGGTACGAGCGGCTCCCAGCCCAGCGTGGCGCGGGCGATGGTGATGTCGGGCTGGCGCTGCTTCGGATCGTCGATCGGGAGCGGCCGGAACTCAACCGACGAGTTGCCGCCGACGACCTTGATCACCGCCTCGGCAAGCTCAAGCATCGTGAACTCCACCGGGTTCCCGATGTTGGTCGGTTCATCGCGGTCGGAATGGAAGAGACGGTAGATCCCCTCGATCAGGTCGGACACATAACAGAAGGAGCGCGTCTGCAACCCGCTGCCGTAAACAGTCATCGGCTCGCCTCGCAGCGCCTGCACGATGAAGTTCGACACCACGCGTCCGTCGTTCGGGCGCATCCGCGGCCCGTACGTGTTGAAGATCCGGACGATCCGGGTGTCGACGCCGCACGTGCGCCGGTACGCCATGGTCACGGCCTCGGCGTAGCGCTTGGCCTCGTCGTACACGCTCCGTGGACCGACGGAGTTCACGTGCCCCCAGTAGGTCTCGGGCTGGGGATGCACCTCGGGATCACCGTAGACTTCCGAGGTCGATGCCAAGAAGAACCGGGCGCTCTTGGCCCGGGCCAGCTCGAGCGAGTTGTGCGTCCCGTACGAGCCCACCTTGAGCGTCTCGAGCGGCAGTTCGAGGTAATCAATGGGCGAAGCGGGCGATGCGAAATGCAGCACGCCGTCGACGTCGCCATCGACATCGAACGGGATCGTTACGTCCTGCTCGATGAACTCGTAGTCGTCCCGTCCCACAAGGTGCGCGACGTTGTCGGCGCTGCCCGTGATGAAGTTGTCGACACCGACGACCTGGTGCCCATCTGCCAGGAATCGATCGGTCAGGTGCGACCCGAGAAACCCCGCCCCACCAGTGATCACAACTCGCATCAGCCCGCCCGCCGGCCTATGCCGGCATATCGGAAGCCTATGCGTGCCAGGCGTCCGGGTTCATAGAGGTTGCGCCCGTCGACCAGCACCTTGCGCGCGAGCATGGAATGAATGCGTTCGAAGTCGGGGGTACGATAGACGAGCCACTCGGTCACGACCGCGAGTGCATCCGCGCCCTCGAGCGCGTCGAATGGACTGCCGACGTACGTGACGCGATCGCCCCAGAGTCCGCGTGCGGCGTCGATGGCCTCGGGATCGTGGGCACGGACTGAGGCCCCCGCGGCGAGCAATGCATTGATCAGCGGAATGGCGGGACTCTCGCGCATGTCATCGGTGCCGGCCTTGAACGACAGGCCCCACACCGCGACGGTGGTACCCGCCACGTCTCCGAGCAGGCTTGCCAACTTGTCGAACATCACCGATTTCTGCCGCTGGTTCACCGCTTCGACCGCCTCGAACAGGTCGGGGACCATTCCCACGCTCCGCGCAGTGTGCACCAGCGCCTTCACGTCCTTCGGGAAACATGACCCGCCGTATCCCGGACCCGGGAAGAGGAAGGCGTTGCCGATCCGACTGTCGCTACCGATTCCCTTGCGGACGGCAAACACGTCGGCGCCCACCAGCTCGCACAGTTCGGCTACCTGGTTCATGAACGAGATGCGGGTGGCGAGCATGGCGTTCGCCGCATACTTGGTGACCTCGGCGGACGGAATATCCATGAAGAGGATCGGGGAACCCGAGCGAACGAACGGTGCGTAGAGCTCCCGCAGCAACTCCTCGGCGCGCGGATCGTCGGTGCCCAGCACCACGCGATCGGGCTTCATGAAATCGTCGATCGCCGCCCCTTCCTTCAGGAACTCGGGGTTTGACGCCACGGCGAATTCACCGTCACCCGCCGCCCGCACAGCGGCCCGCACCTTCTCGGCCGTCCCGACCGGGACCGTTGACTTGGTGACCACCACCTTGAAGCGGTCGAGATTGCGGCCGACCGCGCGGGCCACGTCGAGCACGTGCTGGAGGTCGGCCGATCCGTCCTCACCGGGGGGGGTGCCCACGGCGATGAACACCACGTCGCCGTGTTGAATCGCTCCGGGCAGGTCCGTCGTGAAACGAAGCCGGCCGGCCTCGACGTTGCGCGCGACGAGGGGCTCAAGGCCCGGCTCGTAGATCGGCAGCACGCCGTCGCACAGTCGCTGCACCTTCGCAGCGTCGTGATCGGCGCACACCACGTCGTTGCCCGTCTCGGCCAGGCATGCGCCCGCCACCAGCCCGACGTACCCGGACCCGATCACCGTGACCCGCATCAGCGCACCGATCCCAGGATGTGACGGGTGTCGACCACGAGCACAGAATTGTCGCGCACCAACTCCCAATCGATGTTCGAGTGGTCGGTGATGATGAATGTCGCGTCGGCCGCCTGCAGCGCCTCCGCCGTGAGTGGCACCGACACGTAATCGCGATCGGACTCGGAAAACGATGCCACGTACGGGTCGTGATACGTCACATCGGCGCCGTACTGATGCAACAAGCCAAGAATGTCGAGCGCCGGGCTCTCGCGGAGATCATCGATGTCCTTCTTGTACGCGACGCCCAGCACGAAGATGCGTGCTCCCTTGATCGCCTTGCCGTGCTGGTTGAGGTCCTCCATGAGCTTGCGAACCCAGAAGAGCGGCATCTCGCTGTTGAGCTCACCGGCAAGGTCGATGAATCGGGTCTTGTAGTTCAGGCCCCGCATCTTCCACGCAAGGTAGTGCGGGTCGATCGGAATACAGTGCCCGCCGAGGCCGGGTCCGGGGGTGAACTTCATGAACCCGAACGGCTTGGTCGCGGCAGCGTCGATCACCTCCCAGACATCGACGCCGAGCTTGTCGCACACGATCGCCATCTCGTTGACGAGACCGATGTTGACGCTGCGGAAAGTATTTTCCAGCAGCTTCACAAGCTCGGCTGCCTCGGTCGTCGAAACCGGGACCAGCGTGTCGATGGCGGGTGCGTACATGGCGCACGCCACCCTGTGGCAGTCGGGAGTGATGCCACCGACCACCTTCGGGGTGTTCTTGGTGCCGTATTTCGCGTTTCCCGGATCGACCCGCTCCGGCGAGAAGGCAAGAAAGAAGTCCTTGCCCACCGTGAGGCCGGTGCTCTCAAGCGCCGGGAGCATGATCTCCCTGGTGGTGCCGGGATAGGTGGTGCTCTCGAGAATGATCACCTGTCCCCGCCGGAGCGACGCTTTGATCGCCTCGGTCGCAGCGACGATGAAGGACACATCGGGGTCCTTGTACTTCGACAGCGGAGTCGGGACGCAGATCGAGATCGCGTCAGCCTCAGCGAGACGAGCCCCGTCCGTCGTAGCCTCGAAGTTTTTCTCCCGGAGCTCCCGCACCTCGGCGTCGGAGATGTCCTTGATGTGCGAATGGCCGCCATTGAGCCCCGTGACGACGCGCTCACTGATGTCATACCCGAGGACTCGGAAACCGGCCCGCGCCAACTCCACGGCGAGCGGTAGGCCGACGTAGCCCAATCCCACGATCCCGAATGTCACGTCGCGGCGCTCTGCCCGCGCGATCAGTTCATCTGCCAAGCTCATCCAGCATTCTCCACCATCATGGGAGTTCCGCCCGCGGAAAGCGAACGGCTGGCGGCCTCCAGGACCCGAACAACCCGGACCCCGTCAGCCGCATCGGTCTTCTCCGGCACACCGCCCCTCGCTACGCGCACGAAGTGGGCCAGCTGCCGGGGCAACGGCTCCCCTCCGGGAACGCGGGGGATACGGATATCGCCCTCTCGCAGAGAAAGTGACTCCGCGGCCGACACGAACGCCTCCTTGCGATCGATGCCCTTGTCGTAGATGCGGAGTTTTTCCCGCGGCGCCATGTCGTCAAACACCGCCATCTGTCGCGAGCCCACCACGGTGAGCTTCCGTTCCTTGTGCGGATCAAGCCACGAAAGTTGGGCGTGGGCGACCACCCCTGAGCGGAAATGCATCGTGAGGAACACCACGTCCTCGATGCCTGGCTGGAGGTAGGCATGTCCGTGCGCCGCGACGCTCACCGGCGCTTCGCCAAGGAGGTGCAACGCGATCGAGACATCGTGCGGACCAAGCGACCAAAGCGCGTTCTCGTCGGGACGAACCTGCCCCAAGTTGACCCGCTGCGAATAGAGGTAGTGCGGGGCGCCGAGCGAATCATCGCGGAGCATGCCGTGGAGAACGTCGATGATCGGATGGTGCACCAGCAGGTGACCGACCAGCAGTGGAACGCCCGCCCGCCCAGCGGCCTCGGCCATCGCCTCCGCATCGCGTACCGAGAGGGCGAACGGTTTCTCCACCAGCGCGGGGATGCCGGCGGCCACCGCCTCAAGCGCGAGCGCGCAGTGCAGCGGAGCGGGCGCCGCGATCACCACCGCGTCAACCCGGCCGAGCAGGTCGGCGGGTCGGTCGGTGACGTGCGTATCGGGGTACTGCGTACGGACACGCTCACGCGTCGCCTCGCTCGCGTCGCACACCGACGAGAGCTCGACGTCCTTCATCCCCGCGAGAGTGCGCACATGGTTCTTGCCCCACGCGCCGGCGCCGATGACGCCGACCCGGGTGCGGCTCACCGGTAGAAGTCCCGCACCGCGCCGATCACCTCGTCCTGCTGTGCGTCGGTGAGCTCCGGATAAATCGGGAGCGAGATCACGTCCGCCATCGCGCCCTCGGTGACGGGCAACGAACCCATGCGATACCCGAGCGAGGCGAAGCAAGGCTGCAGGTGCAGCGCCGTGGGGTAGTACACCATCGAACCGATGGAGCGCGCCGTCAAGTGTTCGCGGAGGGCATCACGGCGCTCGGCGCGGACGGTGTACTGGTGGAAGATGTGCTCGTTGGCCGGGTCGACGGTTGGCGACGTGACCGGCGCCATTGCCGAGAATCCGGCGTCGTAGCGGGCAGCGCGCGCCCGACGGCCGGCGCCCCACGCCTCGAGGTGCGGCAGCTTCGCGAGGAGGATGGCGGCTTGGAGCGAATCGAGGCGCGAGTTGAGCCCGACTTCCTCATGATGATATTGCTTGGCCCCGCCGTGCACGCGCATACGCTTGAGCCGCTGGGCGAGCGCCGCGTCCTGGGTGACGATCATGCCGCCGTCACCCCACGCGCCGAGGTTCTTGCTGGGAAAGAACGAGAAGGTGCCGGCGGTGCCAAGTTCGCCCGCCATCCGCCACGCACCGTCGACCTTGCGGCGTGCACCGATTGCCTGTGCCCCGTCCTCGATCAACGCCAGACCGTGCTTTTCGGCGAGCGGAATGATCCGCTCCATCGCCACCATCTGTCCATACAGATGCACCACGACGATCGCCTTGGTGCGGGGCGTGATCGCGGCCTCGATCGCATCGGGATCGATGTTGAACGTGTGTGGGTCAATGTCGACGAAGACCGGCGTGCCGCCGGCGTTGTGGATCGTGCCGGCGGTCGCGAAGAAGGTGAACGAGGTGGTGATCACCTCGTCGCCCGGCTGAAGTTCGAGCGACCGGAGTGGGAGGAGGATCGCGTCAGTCCCACTCGCACAACCGATGGCATGCGCGGCGTGCGACAGGTCTGCCACCGCGTGCTCCAATTCGGCGATCTCCGGGCCCATGATGAAATACTGCCGCTCGATCACGTCCATCATTCGTGCCAGCACCGCGTCCTTCACGGTCGCGTACTGGGCCTTCAGGTCCAACATCGGCACACTCATGCCACGCCACCTCGCAAGGGCCGGAAAAGAGGCTCAACCTCAAGCAACATGGGAAGTTAGCCGCGTTGCAGTCCGCCTACAAACGGCCCGAGCCGCCCTTCGGCCTCCCGGTAGCTCGCGCCACATTCGGCGCATGTGGCCTCGGCGCCCCGGACGACGAGGCGGGCGCCGCACTGGCACACCCAACCCACCCTACGGGCCGGGACTCCGACCATGAGGGCATAGGAGGGCACGTCGCTCGTAACCACGGCCCCCGCCCCGACAAACGCGTATTCGCCGAGCGTCACGCCGCAGACGATGGTGGCATTGGCGCCGATCGAAACGCCTCGGTCGACCACAGTCCGTCGGTACTCGTGTTTGCGCGACACATGACTGCGGGGATTGATGACGTTGGTGAAGACGCAGCTCGGCCCGCAGAACACGTCGTCGCCGAGTTCGACGCCCTCGTAGATCGACACGTTGTTCTGCACCTTGACGTTGTTGCCGAGGCGCGTGCCGCCCATGACGACGACGTTCTGGCCGAGGTTGCAGCGGTCGCCGATCACCGCACCGGGCATGACGTGACTGAAATGCCAGATCTTGGTGCCCTCGCCGATCGTTGCTCCCTCATCCACGTAACTCGATTCGTGCACGAAATGCTCGGCCATCACCCACCTCCAGACCCTGGTCGGGACGCGCAACCCGGGCCGGGGTCGGTGCGCGATCCAGCCCGAGCCAAGGCCAATGGCTGGCTTCGGGCAAGGCAAAGATAGGGCACTGCACAACGGGGGGGTGCATCACTGGCTACCGAATCACGACGGGATCAGAGCGGGCCAACAGCCCCATCAGCGCCGATGAGCTTGACCTCCGGAGCCAGCGTCACGCCCCATTGGTCGTACACACGCGTCTTCACAGTGCGCATCAGCCTCCTGACCTCGTCGGCCGTGGCTCCACCGGTATTGATGAAATAGTTCGCGTGCATCGGTGACACCTCCGCGGCCCCCTCGCGTAATCCCTTGAGGCCTGTAGCCTCGATGAACTGTCCGCTGCTGCGCGGCTTTTCCACCGGCCACCCCGGCGGCAGGACCGGATTCTTGAACACGCTCCCGCAACAAGGCTGGTTGAAGGGCGTGCCATCGCGCCGCCAGCGGTACAGGGCGTCGGTCTCGGCCTCGAGCAGCTCTGGGTCCTCGGGACGGAGCAGCACCGTCGCGGCCAACACGATCACGTCGCCAAGGGCGCTGCGCCGATATCCGAAGCCGGCATCACCGGCGGCGATGACACGGTCGTGCCCGTCCTGGCCCACGACGAGGACCGATTCCACCGTGTCGCGCCACTCGGCGCCATGACACCCGGCGTTCATCGCGATCCCGCCGCCGATGCTCCCCGGCACCCCAACCATCTTGTGAACCCCGCCCCACCCGGCCGATGCGGTGCGCTTTGCCGCGGTGGGCGCCGGCAGGCCGGCTCCGAACGTCCACCGATCGCCATCCTGCGTGACCCCATCGACTCCCTTCCCCATCCTGATCACGAGTGCGTCGAGACCGTCGTCGGGAAAAAGCAGGTTCGAGCCAAGTCCAACCGCGAACCACGGGACGCCGGCATCACGACAGTGGATGAGCGCAGCCGCCACATCCTCGGACCCGGACGGAAACAGCACGGTCGCCGGCCCACCGATCCGGTAGGTGGACCAACGAGCGAGGGCTTCGTGCTCCGCCACGCGGCCCGACACCACGCCGCGCAGGGCCGCTGCGAACGCTGCGTCCCGTGCTCCAGTCATGTGCTCGCGAGTTCCTTCGCCATGGCGTGCCATTCCTGCAGCGACCGCACCTCGCCCCGACGACTCTTGAGCGCGATGATTGCATCGCACGCCGCCGACGCCGCCGACATCGTGGTGGTGTACGGAATCCCATGCTGCAACGCGGCACGGCGCATTGAGTAGTCGTCGTGCTGGGTGAGCTTGCCGAGGGGGGTGTTGACCAGCAACTGGATGCGGCCCGAGAGCATCAGGTCGATGCCGTTCGGACGCCCCTCGTACACCTTCATTACCCGCTCGGCCGGGACACCGCGCGCGCGCAGATACTGGGCGGTGCCACTCGTCGCGAGCACCTGGAAGCCCAACTCGTGGAAGCGGCGTGCAATCGGTACCACGGTCGCCTTGTCGTGATCGTTCACCGTGACGAACACCGCTCCCTCAAGCGGGAGCGCGCCATCGACGCTCGCTTGCGCCTTGGCAAATGCCATCCCGAACGAATCGGCGATCCCCATCACCTCGCCGGTCGAGCGCATCTCCGGCCCTAGGCGCACGTCGACGCCTGAGAATTTCGCGAACGGGAACACGGCCTCCTTGACCGCCACGTACGGCTGTAGGGGATCATCGGTCAGACCGAGATCGTCGAGCTTGCGTCCGGCCATCACCGCCGCAGCAAGCCCGGCGAGCGGGACGCCGGTGGCCTTTGACACGAACGGGATGGTGCGCGATGCCCTCGGGTTCACCTCCAGCACGAACACCACACCATCCTTGATGGCGTACTGCACGTTGATCAGGCCGATCACGCCGAGTCGCCGAGCAAAGGCGCGGGTCTGCTCCCGCATCTGCTCCACCTGATCCTCGGTGATGAGGTAGGGCGGCAACACGCAGGCGGAATCGCCGGAATGGATGCCGGCGTCCTCGATATGCTGCATCACGCCCCCGATGATCACCTTTTCGCCATCCGAAATCGCATCAACATCCGCCTCGAAGGCGTCCTCGAGAAACGAGTCGATCAGCACCGGATGCCCTGGAGCGACGCGCGCCGCCTCGTCGAAGAACTCCTGCAGCTCAGGGGTATCGTAGACAATCCGCATGGCGCGACCGCCGAGGACGTAACTCGGCCGCACCAGCACCGGGTACCCGATCCGCTCGGCGACTGCCACTGCCACATCAACCGATTGCGCAGTGCCGGCCGGAGGCTGCCGGATGCCGAGTTCGTTGGCGAGTGCCTCGAACCGGTGCCGGTTTTCGGCGGCATCGATTGAATCGGGCGAGGTGCCGAGAATTGGCACACCGGCCGCCTCCAGCCCCTTCGCAAGTCGGAGTGGCGTCTGACCGCCGAGCTGCACGACCACGCCCATCGGTCGCTCTACGTGGACGATCTCCAACACGTCCTCGAGCGTCAGCGGCTCGAAGTAGAGCACGTCGGAGATGTCAAAGTCGGTGGATACCGTCTCCGGATTGGAATTGACCATCACGGTGCGGTAGCCGAGTTCGCGGAACGCCAACGTCGCTCGAACGCAGCAGTAGTCGAACTCCACACCCTGTCCGATTCGGTTTGGCCCCGAGCCCAGGATGATCACGGTCTCGCGGCCATCATGGACCGCTTCGGTTTCCTCGTCCCAGCAAGAGTAGAGATATGGCGTGGTCGACGGGAATTCGCCGGCGCAGCTGTCGACGGTCTTGTAGACGGGGCGGAGGCCGAGTCGGTGCCGCGACGCACGCACGTGATCTTCGGGGAGGTTCTTGAGGTCGGCGAGCTGCCAATCGGAGAAGCCGGCGCGCTTGAGCCGCCGCAAGGCGGTACGATCGGCCGCGTCGTCGGCGCCGAATGGGTGGCGAATCCACTCCTCTTCCATCGTGACCAGTTCTTCGAGTTGCTGCAGGAACCACGGATCGATGCGCGACGCGTCGTGAAGCTGCTCGACGCTCACCTTGGCGACGAGGGCCCGCTTGATCTGGAAGAATCGCTCCGGTGTCGGGGTGCGGATCGCCGACAGCAGTGTCTCGCGATCGGTCGCGCTCAAGCGATCGTCAATCGGACCGTCGCCGATCGCCCAGCCAGCGCGCCCGGTCTCGAGTCCTCGGAAACCCTTCTGCAGCGCCTCCTTGAAGGTGCGGCCGATCGCCATCGTTTCACCCACCGACTTCATCTGGGTGGTCAGTGTTGGATCGGCGGCTGGGAACTTCTCGAAGGCGAACCGCGGAATCTTCACGACCACGTAGTCGAGCACCGGCTCGAACGACGCGGGCGTCGTCTTGGTGATGTCGTTGGGCAGTTCATCGAGGGTGTAACCGACGGCCAACTTTGCACCGATCCGTGCGATCGGGAAGCCGGTGGCCTTCGACGCCAGCGCTGACGAACGGGACACCCGCGGATTCATCTCGATCACGAGCTGTTCGCCGGTGGCGGGGTCGACCGCGAATTGCACGTTGCACCCACCCGCCGCGACACCAACCTCGCGAATGATCTTGATCGACGCGTCACGCATCGCCTGGTATTCGCGATCGGTGAGCGTCATCGCCGGCGCCACGGTGATCGAGTCTCCGGTGTGGACACCCATCGGGTCGATGTTCTCGATCGAGCAGACGATCACCACGTTGTCGGCACCGTCGCGCATCAACTCGAGCTCGTACTCCTTCCAACCGATGATGCTGCGCTCGACCAACACCGACGTGACCGGTGAAAGCTCCAACCCGCGATGCAGCATCGTGGTGAATTCCTCGCGGTTGTATGCGATCCCGCCACCGGTGCCGCCGAGGGTAAATGACGGACGAAGGATCGCCGGATAACCGGTTCGCGCGACGGCTGCGTACCCTTCTTCCATGGTGGTTGCCACCGAACCCGCGGGCGTGGCAAGCCCGATCCGCTTCATCGCCTGCGCAAATTCGGCACGATCCTCTGCCACACGAATGGCGCGCTCGTTGGCACCGATGAGTTCGACCCCGTACTTCTCCAGCGTACCATCCTTCACCAGCGCCATCGCCACGTTCAGCGCAGTCTGTCCGCCCATCGTCGGAAGCAGCGCGTCGGGGCGTTCCCGCTCGATCACCTTCGTGACCCATTCCGGCGTCACCGGCTCGACGTAGGTCGCGTCGGCGATTTCGGGATCGGTCATGATGGTGGCGGGGTTCGAGTTCACGAGGATGACCCGGTATCCCTCCTCTCGGAGCGCGCGCACCGCCTGCGTTCCGGAATAGTCGAACTCTGCGCCCTGCCCGATGACGATTGGGCCGGAACCAACGATGAGGATCGAAGAGAGGTCAGTGCGCTTGGGCATCCACGAGGTCCTGGAGGGTCTGTTCAAAAGAAATTGTCGGCACCCAGCCGGTCGCGGCGCGCAGCTTGGCCGGGTTGCCGATCAGGACAGGAATATCGCCGGGCCGAAGCAGTGCGGCATCCTGTTGGGCCGTCGCGCTGACGCCCACGATGCCGGCGAGCGCGTCAAAACAGTCACTCAAGCGCCGTCCCACGCCGCTGGCGACGTTGTAGACCTCTCCGGGCACACCGCGCTCGAGGAGGAGGAGGTATGCTCGGACAACGTCACGCACGTCGAGGAAATCGCGGACGGCGTCGAGATTGCCGGTTCGCACCGTCGGCGATCCAGTTACCCTGGCCTCGACGAGACGTGCCGCGAGTGCGGGCAGCACGTAGGTGGTGGTCTGCCCCGGGCCGGTGTGCGGGAACGGGCGGGCGATGATCAACTCAATTTTGGTCCCTTCGCACATCCCGAACGCGGCCACCTCTGCAGCCATCTTGCTCGCGGCGTACGGCGAGACCGGGTAAACCGCGACGCTCTCCACAATCGCTGCGTCGTGTTCCTTTCCATACACTTCGCCGCTCGACACGTAAAGGAAACGAGTCGCATGATTGGTGGATCCGAGTGCCTCGAGCAGCCACACCGTCGCAATCCCGTTGACCTGCATCGCTCCTTCGGGATCCTTGCGGGCGGCAGCACCAGATGCGACGGCGGCCAGATGGACCACCGCATCGGGACGGGCCGCCGCAAGGCGGGCGAGGTCCGCTTCGATCCGGATATCCGCTTCGATCACCTCGATACCGGCGTGATCATCACGCCACTGGTCAGGCAGCGTGGTGCCCGGGAGCACTGCGGCGACAACGTCGTGACCATCGCCGCAGGCGGCGCGCACCAGCCAGCGGCCGACGAAGCCGTCGGCACCGGTGATCAGCAGCTTCACTTCGCGGCGACCCGAGCCATGTCGGCGTCGACCATCATCGTTACCAGACCCTCGAACGACACCTTCGGCTCCCAGCCGAGCGTTGTGCGGGCTTTGGTTGGGTCGGCGAGCAACAGGTCGACCTCGGCGGGGCGATAGAACGCAGGATCGACCTTCACATACTGTTTCCAGTCGAGCCCGACATGCGCGAAGGCGATGCGCACCAAATCGCCGACGCTGTGGGTCTCGCCGGTGCCAACCACCACATCTTCCGGTGTCGGCTGCTGCAACATCCGCCACATGGCATCGACGTAGTCACCGGCAAACCCCCAGTCGCGACGCGCCTCGAGGTTGCCGAGCCGCAATTCGGAGGCGTGCCCGCGGGCGATGCGCGCTACGCCGTCGGTCACCTTGCGGGTCACGAATTCCATGCCGCGCCGCGGTGACTCATGATTGAAGAGAATGCCGCTCACCGCGTACAACCCGTACGACTCGCGATAGTTGACGGTGATCCAATGACCGTACAACTTGGCCACGCCGTAGGGCGAACGCGGATAGAACGGCGTGTCTTCATCCTGTGGCGTCTGCACCACTTTGCCGAACATCTCCGACGAACTCGCCTGGTAGAAGCGCGCTGACGGACAGGCGAGGCGCAGCGCCTCGAGAATGCGAGTGACACCGAGCGCCGTGAATTCGCCCGTCAGGACAGGCTGGGTGAACGACGTCGGGACGAACGACTGCGCCGCAAGGTTGTAGACCTCGTCGGGCTGCACGTCTTTCATCACCACGGTGAGAGAATGCTGGTCGAGGAGGTCGGCGGCGACGATTCGGACCCGGTCGATCAGGTGGTCGATGCGCTCATAGCTGTGGTGCGAAGTCCGGCGGACCACCCCGACCACGTCGTAGCCCTTGTCCAGCAGGAACTCGGCGAGGTAGGAGCCGTCCTGACCAGTGATACCGGTGATCAGCGCTGTGGGCATCGGGTCCCTCCGGGACGTTTGTGGGCCATCCGGAGTTGCCTGTCCGGCGGGCGTATGCTATGATTCACGGCTGTCACACAACCACGTTTTTCTGGAGTTTTCCATGGCGCGTACCTGCACCATGTGCGGCAAGGGACCGACGACCGGCAACAGCGTCAGCCATGCCAACAATCGCACCAAGCGGCGCTGGTACCCGAACCTGCAGACTGTCCGGGTCCTGATCGACGCGGCCCCGCGTAGGGTTCGGGTTTGCACCCGGTGCATCAAGAGCGGCATGGTCGTCAAAGCAACGAGCGCTGCACCAACCGCCTGATTGAATTGCTGGGAGCGCGTCCATCACGGGTGGTACTTCTCGAAGTGCCACCCGTTCTGCCTGCCGGCGGGGATGTGAAAAAGGGGACCCGAGGGCCCCCTTGATGCATGCGTCACCGACCGGAGCTCCAGAAACCGTCACTCCGGCACGAGCTCGATCCGCGCCATCTCGGCGCCGTCGCCGGGACGGTGGCCGAGCTTGAGGATCCGGGTATAGCCGCCGGGGCGCGCCGCGAATCTCGGGCCGATCTCCTTGAACAGCTTGGTGAGGATCGCACGATCCTTGATTTTCTGCTCCACCAGGCGGATCGCATGCAGGTCGCCACGACGCGCGAGGGTGATGAGCTTCTCGGCGTAGGGCCGGATCTCCTTCGCCTTCGCGATGGTGGTGTTGATCCCCTCATGTTCGAACAGCGATGCCGCCATGTTGCGCATCATTGCCCGCTTGTGGCTCGTCGACCTCGAAAGGCCGCGTCCCTTTTTGCGGTGCCGCATTTACGCTTCCTCTCCGTTGCCCGCGATGGCCATCGGGGGAGTGCCTTCATTGACGATCCGGAGGTCGCCATCGGCCTCCTCGAACTGCATCCCGAAGTTGAGCCCTTCGCGCTGCAGCAACTCACCAATTTCCTGCACGGCCTTGTCGCCGATGTTCTTGACGTCGTTCAGTTCCTTCGTCGTGAACTCGACCA
>JBDSMU010000067.1:0-21710 GCA_039915685.1 Gemmatimonadales bacterium
CCGTGCGGCCTTTGTCTGTGGGGCCAAACCTAGGATTTCTCCTACGTTGACAGAGCGCGAAATCGTTGCAGAATGGGCGTGTCCCCTGAAGTGGCAGTCGCAGAACCCCATGCATGCACTGGAGCGAGTCGATGGCCACCCGTCTTGGCATAGCAGCAGATGTTGCTGTGATAGCGCTCGCCTGTACGGCTGCGTGGAGTTTCTACACATCACGGACGAACAAGAGTCTGCCCGAGTCCCCACCTCGGATGGAATTTCCAGCTGATTCCCAAATGACACCGGTCGACCTCACGACGAACGCGGGAAATGCGGGTATTGGCGGGAACCGCGCTAAAGGCGCGGTGATCTTCTTGTTCCGCACCGACTGCCCAGCCTGCCAAGCACAAAAATCGGATTGGCAAGTTCTAGCCAATGCAGCGCGTGAATCCGGTCTTGACGTGTATGCCATCACTTCAGAGACGCTAAGCCTGCCGATCGTTCGGAACTATTTCGACGCCAGCACTGTCGAGGTAGCGCAATTTGACGACCCAGCCAGCTTCGCCCGCGATCTCTGGGCAGCTGTCGTACCGACAACGATCATCGTGACTGCTAAAGGTCGCGTCGTGTTTCACCATGCTGGCGTGATGGGTGCTTCCGCCGTGGAGCAGGCGGGGGGAGTGTTCAAAAGCAGTTCTAAGCGTTGACGCGTTTCTCACGTAGGTGGTTGCGGGCGCAGTTCATCTCAAACAGCGGGGGTAGCTTGTGAGGAAATGGCATCGGACGGTGACATTGTTGGCAACAACAGTTCTGTTTTTTTCGGCAAGGGAGGCGCGAGCAGCCGAGGAAGACGCTAACTGGTGGTGCAGATTCAACTGCGTCTGGCAGGCCGCGTCTTGTCGTGAGCAGATGGGCAACACTGCTTACTGCGAGGGCTTTCTCGCTGGTTGTCTCTTCGCCTGTGACAACCCTGAATAGTTCCCCGCGACGCGTGAGAATCGCCGGTTTCGTCGCCTTCTCCGCTCTACTCGTGTTCACCGGCTGCCATCGACAGTCGATGCCAACTGTAGACTTCGGCATTGTGGAGGCCGGGTCGGTTGAACTCGCCGGCGAAAACTCACTCGCTGACATAGTTCGAGATCCGAGTGGGTACTGGTGGTTGGTCGACGAACATGATGATCGGCTTGTACGTTTTTCGCCTTCAGGTGAACGTGTCGACAGCGTTGGGGGGAGCGGGGAGGGGCCGCGGGAATTCCGCGCCCCGACCGCAATAGTGGCGCGATCGAGCGGCGATCTTGTAGTCGTCGACGCGGCATTGTCCCGAGTAACTGTTTTCGGGCCAAGAGACGACCTGCAGCACCGGGCCGTGAGGTCCTTCAAATCGCCGGGACTGACAAGCCATATGTTCGATGGGCCAGGTGTGGACGACGTTACAGTCCTCGTGAATGAGGCTCGAATGGTTCACGGTCCGACGTTTTACACCATGCAGCTCCGCGACGGGCGTCTAACCGACTCGCTTCACATCAGGGAGGAATTGCGTCGCCTCTACGGGAACAATAGGGTGGACGCAAACTTTTTTGGCGCTAGGCTTTATCGAGGCGGCTATCTCGTAGCGGAGATGGTGCCGTTTACTACCGTAAGCGTGCTAGACAGAAGTGGAAATTCGACCGCGTGGCCGATTCCGCAATCACCCGACGCTGATCGCACCTGGTTACACGCCGAAGCTGATTCAATGTTTCGTGGTGCTAAGGCGTCGTTACCGGGCGGCATGCGATTCGATAGTGCCACCTACGTAAAGAAGATGCTCGCGACAAGCAAGCCTGATATGGTCAATTTGGAGCTATTTGAGATCGGTGGTGACAATTGTCTATGGATAGTTCGGCATGAAGGGCAGGCGATGGTGCTGCAGCGGGTTGACAGTGTCGGAGCGCTTAAAGGTCGGGTGCGGCTGACGGATCGTCCGAAAATGCTTCGTTCTACTCCCATCGGCGTGGTGGCTGTTTCGCAGGCCGACGATGGCGTGGTTCGACTGAGGGAGTTTACCCCCGGCAGGTGATGCTCAGTCAGTGGCTAGTATGATGGTGTCCGGCAGGTGAGGTCGTTGCTCATACTCAAGGAGGTAACTGTGCGAAGACTGCTGCGCTTGGTAATATGTGGAATGTCGGTAGGTGTAATGTCGGTTGGCCCCACAGCTGCCACCGCGAGTGCCACCGAGGAAAACTCAGCATGCACGGACTACTGCATCCATTTGTATCTTGAGTGCAAGTACACCCAGGGGCGATCTGAAGAATTCTGTCATCAGCTGTTGGCGGGCTGCGTCAACGGGTGCAATTTCCCGTGATTCGAAAGTGTTAACAGATTTGGTCGTGCGGGCATGGCGTACTTCAAGGCGGAAGGTTCGGGCGGGCTGCCGCTTGTCATCGGCTCATGCGGAATCCGAAGGGGCATAATTGCCTCTGCCGCCGCCCGGTGATATCAGGTCGTACTCCATGCCACTCCGGCGATCAATGGTCGCCTACTCGAATCCGACGGCAGACCCTCCATGATGCGTATTAGCGATCAAATGCGCGCAGGCGGCATCGTAGCTGCAGTGACGGCATCGCTCTGGACGCTCGCGACGTTCGTGATGTACGAGATCCCAGCCTTGTTGGGCAATTTGGCTTTGGACGCGGCCGTGCGCGCTCTCCCACTGGTACTGGTGATTCGCATCGTTGAAGGGTGGCTCGTAGGGTGCCTATTCGCGATAGGGCTGAGGATATGGGGCGGTGTCAGCGGTGGTCGGTCGTTGCGATGGTACCATGCTAGCGCGCTCTGCGGAGGGGCGTCCATCCTCTTGTTTGCCGCCCTCCGGGTCCTTTCTCACTTTACCGGTGCTGCCGCGGCATTCCAACCTGCCAGTGTCACGCTGTCCTCGATCGTCGTTCCCGTCGCGACTTTCGCAGCCATCGGGGTGGCGACCGGAACGTTAGTGTCAGCAACCGCGCGTGTGGGGAGACTGGTGCCACAAAAGCCATCGAGAACTCTACCCCATTGAGTTGCCACGTGCGGGCGTAGCGGCGGTGTACACTGACGTTGGCCCCATTCAGACACAGTTCGGAATCAGAGTGACGCTGCTTCGTGGGTTCTCTGTCCCTGGCTTTAGGTGATGAATTCGATCGGTGTCAGGTGCCCGAGCGAACTGTGCGGTCGCACCGCATTGTAAGCACATCGCCACGCCTCGATTCTCGCGCCCGTGTCCGTCAGCGAGACGAACTGATGCACGTTCTATTAGCGGCGAAGTGAGATCACCCATAGCCGCCCACTGAACGACTCGATATGCCCGTTGTCGGTGGGCTTGCCGGGTCGCGTGAAGTCGGGCGCCACGCCGCGTTGGCAGGCCCAGTCTTCCACCGCCCGCGACATGAACTCGGCGCCGTGGTCGACAATGCGCAGCCCGGCGCAGTGATTAGGACCGCTACGGCGCGAGTTCTTTTCCTCGACCCCCAATCAGTACTCTCGATACACCGTGAATCTTCCGTCCGCCGTTCCCACCACCCGTACGGTTCCGTCCCAGCCAGTTGCGTAGATCGCCTTGCGCACCGTCGTCGCGGTGAATTGTCTGCTGCCCGTGCCGACCATCACCGACCTCGACTGCGAGCGTCGTCGAGTGATGGCGGCGCTCAGCAGTTCAACCACGTTCTGGCGCGCGTGCCCATATGCAAAGGTGGTGAACTGGGCCGCGCTGCCTCGACCGAACGTCCATGCGCCCATCGGGATGACTGCGAGCACCGGAGTGACCGCGTCGAGCAGGACTGGAATGGTGGCGTTGTGGGAGCCGTGATGCCCCACCTGAAGTACGTCAATGTCGAGCACACCATCGACAGCAGCAGGATATAGTTGGATCATCGATTCGATCGCCGCCTCCTGCAGGTCTCCCATAAAGAGATACGACGCTTCCCCGAAATCGATCCGGGTGACCAGAGAGTGGTTGTTCTGATTATCGAAGTCTGAACTGGACCAGTCAACGGTGCTGTCTGCCCGACCCCAGAGAATGTGAACCTGAGGGTCGATGTCCGTGCAAGAGAAGGGGTCGATCTCGGCGTCCGTCAACCCGCCGTGGTCGGATACACTCGTCACCGCTGTGAGGTCAATCGCGCGGATCACCGTTCCCCGTCGCCCGGCGGATACCTCCCGCCTGAGCCAATTGGGATTGCCGGTGCCGGGCCCTGAATCGAACCCATTGTCGATATAGCGAGTGACATTGAATCCCTCGACGACGTCGCGAAGACTCCGGGTGTGGTCGATGTGGTTGTGGGTGATCAGGACCACGTCGAGGATGCGATTGAGATCCCCGCGGCGAGCGAAGAAGGTCGTCAGGTACCCGGAGAGCGCGGTGAGGTGCTCTTCATCCGAACCGGCATCGACCAGCATCGCTCCGCAAGGGAACTCGAGCAGGGTGGCGTGCCCTTGGCCCACGTCGATAAAATGGGCGGTCATCGTGGGCTGTTGTGCTGAGGCGGTAGGGGCGAGAAGGCAGAGCAGAGCAAGTTGGTGTGACAACCGGCGCGTCATATGCAACTCCGGGGAGAAGGATGAATCCGATATAGGGCCAGGTAGTTGGAAGCGCCAGGAGTGGCGCGCGAAACTGAGACTTGTGATGGGAGAGAGTAGGAGATGATCGGACTAGGACAGGTCCTAGTGGTGTTCTGCCTCGAACGCGCTACTCTCTCGGAGCCTCGTGTTCGCACCTAATTCCGGTCGATTACCGCACCTTCGAAGTCAGGTGAGCGCCATGGCCATACACAACGCCGAAACGTCGCGTCCGAGCATCTCGATTGCGCTTTCTGGAGGAGGTCACCGGGCGTCCCTTTTCGGGCTCGGTGCCCTGATGTACGTCGTTGATGCCGGCCGAGCGAAGGACGTCACTTCAATCGCGTCAGTCTCTGGTGGTTCACTTACCAATGGCGTTATTGCGCAGTCGCTCGACTTTCAAGCCACAGATTCATCGAGTTTCGAAAACGAAGTAGTGCGACCGCTCGCAAGCCGGATAGCCAATCGAGGAACCGTGTTCAGTGCGGCCATTACTCGCGCCTACATCGGGGTGCTGCTTGCGGGGTTGGTGATCGTGCTAGCGCCGTTCGTCATGCTCGAAAGATCAGTTGGCGACAGGTTGGCGGTATCCCTATTGTTGATCGCGATCTGGGGCTGGCCATTTGGTTTGCGGAGTCGAATCTGCAGTCTGGCGTTTCGAACAACCCTCTTCGCGCCTGGAGGTAGGACAACGCTGCTTCGAAACATCAAAAAACGCGTCACCCACGTCTTCTGCGCCACGGAACTCCGGACTGCCCAATCACTCTATTTCTCAGGGGACTTCGTCTATGCCCATGCGATGGGCGTTGGTATACCCGACGATATTCCTCTCCACGAAGCGGTTCAGGCATCGGCAAACTTTCCTGGAGGCTTCCCGCCGCTTCGTCTGCCCGCGAGCCGCCATCAATTCAATGGGACACCGGATCTAACGCATCCTGATGAGTCGGTTCGCGAGCTGGTCCTGTCGGACGGCGGGGTCTACGACAACATGGCTGACCAATGGGCTCTTGGGTTTAGCAACCGGACAAGGCTCAGAACTGCCATTCCGGACCTGAAAGCGCCGCGACAACTAGTGGTGGTCAACGCTTCGGCCCGAGTTCCCTGGCTGCCGGTACGCTTTTTACGCATCCCGTGGATCGGAGAGATCTCCGGCTTCTTCCGGACGGTCGGGGTCCTGTACGTCAACACGACAAATGTCCGTCGGCAGGTCATCGTAGCGAGTTACGATCCACGTCATCCGAAGGACGCGGGAAAGGTGCCCGGGGTGTTGATCCAGATTACCCAGAGTCCATTCCAAGTCGCCAATAGTTTTGCCGACGAATGCGTGCCTGAAGTTCGAGCGCGTGCTGAGGCGGTCATCGCGGCGTTGGATCCGGCAACAGAATCTGCGTGGAATCAGATCGCTGCCCAGAACGCAGCAGTGGGCACAACCCTGTTCAAGTTGGGCCAGGACGTATCGGCGAGGCTGCTCTATCACGGGTACATGACAGCCATGTGCAACCTGCACGTGATTTACGGGGATACTGGAACAGAGTTGGGGTGCTGGCCGCTGCACCTTGTGCCTGACCTGCGCCGCTTTGAAGAACTCGTAGCACAGCAGTAAACACGACATCATGGATGCACATCGTCAACATCACGTCATCCCTCCTCACGTAGGGGTCTCGCCATGCGCCGCGTAGTCATCTGTTCAAGTTACGTCGTGTCAGCCATAGTGGCGGTGATGCTGGTTTTCGCCCACGCCAAGCGTATCGAGTACAGCTGGCGACGAACATCGGCAGCCGGGCCCCCGCTCTACGGCTGGCGCATCCCATAGCTAATCTGCTCCTCGGAAAGCTTCGAACGCATCATGGTCCGCGCCCGTTCGGTACGAGCCGGGAAGCAGCGACCATACCCTAGTCTTAAACTGCCCCACTGATGCAGGGTGAACGTCAACCATCCTGCGCGGCGAGGTTGGCGATGTTCCATCGTCCCGGTCACCGGTGATCCATATGACATCGGCGGCAGCTTATCCTTGGTCAGCTGGGCGCTCAGTCGCCTCTTCTCGGCAGTGATGTTGATTCTTTAGGGAAAACTGGGCTTCGGGAAGACCGGCATGTGCAACCACCACAGGCGACGAGACGCGCTCACAAGGTGCACAGATTCGCCGCGTGCACACGACTGCGCCAAGCGCCTGCACAGCCCGACCTGTAACGCCGAGCACGACCAGCCAGGGGTGCTAGGAGTTGTCCTAGTGACGTGCCTAGTACTTGACGGATGCATGAGTTCGCCGTAACAGTCTTGAGCGATCGTCACGGTAAACAAGCCATCGACCGCACGATTCATTCACCATCCACGGAGGCAACCGCTGTGGCCGCACAAAGGCGAAACTGTCCCTCGCAAAGCGCACACCGGATGCACGCCCCGACACCATCGACATTCGCGATCGGATGTATCAGCCAACTCTTGTGGATGTCCCGACCCACACTCCGCTGAATTCGTATCGCGGCGTCGGCGTTCCGATTCTCGATCACGGTGCTCAAGGCGCTTGCATCGGTTTTGGGCTTGCGACCGTCGCCGACTACCTGTTGCGCACGCGGAGAGTGGTTCGCGATCCTAAGCCAGTGTCAGAGCAACCTTACTCCGATTCCGACCTGTGTCTGAACGCGGTCAAAGTCAAGCAGCCCGTTTGTTTAGAAACTAACTGTCAGCAGAACGGGGAGGTCTACCAATGGGCGTCAATCTTGTTACCAGGGTTCGCAGCTTTTCGATCAGCAACCAGATCTTCACTGCGAACGATCATGATGTGCAGGATGGCTGTGTCACGCCGGGTACGCACAAGATCATGCGGTTCGACTTTCTGTCCTATAATGCCGGCAGCTCCGATCTGGTGATCGGCAGCCCGGCGTCGCGGCCCGACCTGTTTGTCTGGTCCGCCGGACATGGCCACTACCACCTGCGTGACTTCAACGAGTTTCTCCTGTTCAACGCGAACGGCTCACTGGCCACGATCGGATACAAACAGGCCTTCTGCGCTATTGACATCGAACGCATCGGAGCGAACGCGAGCCCCACAGCTCGCTTCGGAAACTGCAACTCCAACCAAGGCATCTCCGCAGGGTGGGCCGACGTGTACAACAGCGGGCTGGCGTGCCAGTACATCGTGATCGACAACGTGCCCAACGGCGACTACACCCTGCAGTCGACAACCAATGCCAAGCATACCGTTGGTGAAGACTGCTTTGGTGACAATACCGAGTGGACCGGCCTGCGGATTGCCGGCAACACGGTCACCGAGATCGTGCCGCCATGGATTCCGGAGGACCGCCTGGGCTTCAACCGCGCCAATCTGGCGGTGGCGCAGTTTGGCGGCCGCTGGAAGGTGGTGGACGGCAACCACTGGATGATCGACACCGGCGCCAGCAAGGCGGAGGCCGACCGCATCGTCGCGATCATCAAGCACTACAAGCTCGGCTTGATGTGTTTTGTGGGGCGCCCGATCTGTGGCAGCGTGACACCAATGATGTACTGGCTCACCGATCGAGGGGCAGCACCGAGCGGGAGTCTCGCTGGGGAGGACTGTATCGCGTTCAATCCATCCAACCTGGCGGTGATCGAGATCGGGGGCCGCTGGAAGGTTGCCGAGGGCGCCCATTGGCTGCTGGACTTTGGTCCCGGGCACGGCAACGCCGTGGCCGCCCTGCATTTCATCCGCAAGTACCGCTTCAACGAAATGTGCTTTGTCGGTCGACCCGGTCCCTCGATGACATACTTCAAGCGCCGGCGTGGCATCCTTGACCGTGTGCGCGTGATGGATCCGCGCGCCCTCCAGGCGGCGATCGACGCGCCACACTGGTGGCAGCAGCAACGCGAACTGGTGGCCACTCGCGAATCGGTGGTTGACTTCTCAGCCCACGCCACCGGGGACTGCGACGATCCACTCGGGAAGGTCGGCATTCGGCTCGTCCCCACGGGCCGCCAGGCGTTCAGCGCGCGCATCGTGGAGCAGCACGGTATCCGCGGGCTGGCGCTGAACGGCAAGTATGAACTGGAGCTGCCGGAGCCGGTGGACCAAGTCGATATCCTGATTGCACATGATGGCAGGGCGCCGACGCTCACAGCCCGCGGAGCGGGCAAGCGGGTCGTCACGGTGGTCGCTGATGACCGCCCCCGGCAGGCGGAGCTCCTGCGTCTGCTTGGCCACGGCATTGAGCGCATAACCATCGATGCTTCGGGAGGGGCATCTCTGGTGCAGATCGCATTCCCCGGTCACACGCGCGACGGCTCGGCATCCGGAGCATCACCGCGAGCCAGCCGGAGGAAGACGCGGGCACGGAAGCAGTCGTAGGGGTCGGAACGAAGAGGTGTCGTCGGGGTGGCCGCGGGAATAACCGCTCAGGCCGCCAGGCGCTCGCAGGTGTCGCCACTAGTTGGACCGCGCGGAAATGATCCGTGTTCAACGATCACCGATGCATGGAGGGCGCTATGGCACTCGGAGATGGCATCCGTCGCAATATCGCTGCCGTCGATCCGGCTGAGCGGGCGCTGCTCCGCGACGCACTGATCGCGATGAACCACCGGTATTTCCCCGGGAGCAGGACCGATGCCATTCCGGGCGGGGTAAGCTGGTGGTTCAAGCAGGATGAAATCCATCAGGCGACTCACGTGCACGGTGGCCCGGAGTTCGTTCCGTGGCACCGCGAGATAGTGAATCGGCTCGAGGAAATGATCCGGCGGATCAACCCGCAATTGTCGTTGCACTACTGGGACTGGACGCAAGATCCGCGGGACATCCCCAATGCCAACCTCGGCGGCGGGACGACCGGCAACCTGAACCTGTTCACAGCGACTCTCATGGGCTACGGGGGCTCCTCTTCCGCCGACATCGGCGAGCCTTGGCTTGGCGCCGGCTACTACGTGCCAGGCGCTGGCCAGCATCGCGACTTCACCGGGAATCCGGCCGACCCACCCGCGACGGTCGTACGACACGTTTCCGGTTCCCCCGCATCTGCCGCTGGCGACACGGCCATCGTGAACGCTCCAGACTATCCAACCATGCGCGGCTTGCTGGAAGGCATCCACGACGGGATGCATGGCTTCGTAAGCATGGGTGGTCAGCACGCCTCGTTCCGCGATCCGTTCGTGTTCTTGCTGCATTCGAACGTGGATCGACTCTTCGCCCGCTGGCAGACGGATCCCGCTCACCCGGAAAGGCTCGACCCCGACCTGGTGTACGGGTCGGAAGCAAACGCGGATGTGCTGGTGGGCGCTCATGTCCAAAAAAAACGTCAATCACGACGTTGAGCCGTGGTCAACCGGGCATTCGGAAGATCAGTTTGGAGTCGCGCACTTCACTCGGCCCTGGTACGCGCCGGAGAATCAAGGTGTCCCCAAGACGTATAAGCACCCCTCCGTGGTCTTTCCGCCGTGCTATGACACGAATTTCACGGGCGTTCCCATCGTGCAAGTGGTGAATGTCGGCACGCCGCCCGTCGTCAACTTCAACGATGTACCGGCCAGCGAGACGGCGGTCCGGGCTGCGATATTCCGCGCCTACGGCTGCGGCAACGTCACGATCCGGGTGAAAACCGGAGCGGGACCGGTCGGGCCGTTCGCGATCCTGCATCCCCCATCGGGCGCGGTAATCGCCCAACACGGAGCTAACATCTTTGCGGAGTCCCGGATCTGGCTTTCGTTCACCGCGGGCGCCGCCGGCGTACCGGTCACGGACGGGTCGGTCACATTCGAATGTCCCGAGAATGGCAAAGAATTCACGTTCGTGCTGAAGGCCAACGCCATCAGCCGGCCAACGGTTGCCGTGATGATGGCGCTCGACCAATCGGGCAGCATGGCCTGGGCGGCCGGCACTTCGGGTGCTACCAGGATGGAGGTGCTGAAAGACGCGGCCCGGAAGTTCATGGAGCTAATCCAGCAAGACAACGGCGTCGGACTGATCCGTTTTGATCACAACTCCTATTCGGTCAACGATCCCGTCTATCCGGGCCTGGCGGTGACGAAGATCACGAGCAACAACATGTTCGACGTCGGGCGCGTAGCCGCGATCAACGCCGTCAACAACCACAACACCAACCCGGCGGGCAACACCTCGGTGGGCGACGGCGTCGACCGCGCCCGCCAGGTGCTCAACGCCCTGCCCGCAGGCGGCTACGACGACAAGGCGCTGATCTTGTTGACCGACGGCCTCGAGAACGAACCGCTCTGGATTGCGGACGTCGCCGGTGCGATCGACAGCCGCACGTTTGCCATCGGCCTGGGTAGCGAAGGCCAAGTCAACACCGCGGCGTTGCGGGCGCTGGCCAACGGCAGCGGCGGCAATCTGTTGCTCACCGGCGTGCTCGGCTCCTCTATCGACGACTACTTTCGGCTGAGCAAATATTTCCTGCAAATTCTCGCGGGGGTGACGAACACCAGCATCGTTCTCGACCCCATGGGCTACTTGGCGCCAGGTGCCACGATCAGGATCCCGTTTTACCTCACTGAGGCCGACATTGATTGCACGGCACTGTTGCTGACCGATGAGAATGTCGTGGATATCGCGCTCGAGGCGCCGGACGGCACGCCTATGACCGCAGCGATGGCGCCCGGCCTGGGCATGAGCTACGGCATCGGTGAGCAGACGAGAAGCTATCGCTTCACCCTGCCTGTCGCCGTCGGGGCCGGGCAGCAGGCGGGCGTCTGGCACGCGGTGTTAGCGATCGACCACCGCGATTTCAAGAAGGCACTGTCGCGGTTACGCGACCATCGGGATCAGCGGCTGTTCCAGTCATTCGCCACGCATGGGGCACGCTACAGCGTCGCGATCCATACCTACTCGAATCTGCGAATGGCGGCGCGCGTTGAGCAGACCAGCTTTGAGCCCGGCGCCACCCTGACGTTCCAGGCGATACTCACCGAATACGGTATCCCGGTCGAGAGGCGGGCGCAGGCCTACGTCGAGCTGACGCGGCCGGGCGGCCTGCTCGGTGCGTTGCCGCTGACCGAAATCGAACCGGGGATCTTCGAGGGCAGCACTGCGGCGCCATTTGCAGGGATCTATCATGCCCGAATCATGGCCAAAGGGGTCACGCTGCGCGGAACGCCGTTTACCCGCGAGCAGGCTGCCAGCGCGGCTGTATGGAAGGGAGGGGATGACCCGTACCAGCCGCCTCGGGACTCCGACACCGGTGACTTGTGCAGGCTCCTGGCCTGCTTGTTGAACGAGAAGAGCCTGTCACGTGAGTGCGAACAGCAGTTGAAGAGAGTTGGCGTCAACCTTGGCAGCATTCGCGATTGCGTCGCAGCCCTCTGCCGCAGCCACGAGCGCACACGTGCGGGCCGTTGAAGGAATTCGGGTCGGCGCGAGCGAACAACCGGTGAGGTAGGGTAGAGGTAGGCCGAAGACCTGTGTGAGTCGCGGCCACTGACTAGAGAGAAACCGGGCGGATCGATGACACTCTAAACCTGGTACACGGTTGACACATCGACGAGCTGCCGGTCAGCGCCGAATGATGTGGTCCCGCTCAGTGAAACGTGCGATCAGAACTTCGCAGAAGTAGATCGACCAAACCCGACCCTCGACCTCATCGAGACCGACGGCGAAGCCTTCAGGCGGCGTGGCGAGGAAGGTGAAGAGGCCGACGCGCACATCGACAATGAAGCGTTCGCCTTTATCCACGGGGGATGTCTGGTTTCCGGGAGTATGTACCTTACGCACAAGGGGCCCTTCGGGCCCTTTTTTTGTCCGCCTGAAACTTGCATAAAACGACACGGGATCGCCAGTGGCGACCCCGGGCAGATATTCATTTTTGAATCAGTTGGTCAGACCGCCGCGCTCGACCTATTGGTGAGCCGCTTGCCGACCGCACCCCAAATTGTCTCTAGCTTCCGCGCCCCGTCATCCATCTTCCGAGCGTTGTGCTTGAAGGCCACTTCTGCCCCAAGAAGCCAGGGCCAAAAGCGGAAACCCTCGCCATCGATGGCGATTGGGAGAGGGCCGTAGAACAAGCCGTTACAATGCCCGCTCCTCGCGGGGACGCAAAGACGCTAAAGCACCACCGCTAGGCTACTAGCCTATGTCCCATTTCCGAATATTCGCGGGCGTAGGATACAGCCTCAGAATGGGTCGGCGACAACAGAGTCGCGGCTGAGTCCACTATCCGCTGGAATTTGAGCAGCGGCTTGTGCAACATGCTGTTGGTCGTGTTGATCGCCTTGGCGCAATGTAGGCCAAAGCGAACCCAGAAATCGTTCGCGACCAACATCGTCGCCATCGCGAAGAACATCTCCCCCACAAGCTTCTGCAGCGACTCCGGTCGTCGCTCGATCGCTTTGACGAACCTTCCGTGATCGGAACCTCGCATCTCCGCTGGGAGACTGCTCTCGATCGTTTTTACGGTTCGGAGCGCCTCGCGGAGGGTCAATTTTCCGGCGCCCTGAATGCACACATTGGTCGTCCACCGAACGAACTCGAATACCTGGTCGTTCGGAGAGATCTCCTTGTTGACCGCCATTAACTCCAGTTCGTCGCGGATCGCGTGAAAGCGGAACGCTTGCTCCTGCGCAGTCAAAAGCCTCCGGTGACTTCGCAGCAGTACCGATTGAATGGCAACCGACATTGCAAGCACGAAAAGTGCGACGAACAAAGCGATCATTTGCCGCCTCCCACGTTTTTGTCAGGCGAGGGAAGTTCCCTCGTTGCCCGAGCACGAATTTCCCCCATAGTCGGGGCCTCCGTGGACGAAGGCAGGGGACCCAGCACATGATCCAAGAGCCTTCCCATGTGCTGGGACATTCGTTCGATTTCGCCCGAGTATGCCTTCTCGTGGCGATCGAGAAGCTGATCGATCTTCCGCGACTGCCAGACGATGAAGGCGATCAGCACCCCCACAACCGGACCGTACTGCTTCAGAAGCATCAGCCATTGAGAGAGGTCCAGGGGAACCCCGTTCGTGGCGAGTGACTGGTATCGGAGTACGACAAATACTCCGAAACAACACCGAATTGTAGCGCGAATGCGGCGAAACGCAGCGTATCCATCCCGAGCCGCCGTCCTCCGACAATTCGCAAATCACGCCGCCGCAACAATTTACGATGGACAGCGTCGTGACGCCTAAGCGTTCCTTCAGCAAGAAACACGCTCGGTTGGGGAGTCGGGGTCGTATACTCCTGCACCGCGATCGCGTGAAGTGCGCGCAAGATTGTCGCACAATCGCCGTCCCGCGTCAACTACACCAGACTCCGACCTATCCGCCGCTCTGACGTTGGTCCCGTTTAGCTACAGTTCATAACTAGAATGACGCGGTTCCGCCGTCCGTTTGTCATGACATTGGGTGACGAACTCGATCGGGGTCAGGTGCCCAAACGAGCTGTGGGGCCTCACTGCATTGTAATCGCTTCGCCACGCTTCAATCTTGTCCAGCGCATCGGCCAGCGAAGCGAACTGATGCACGTTCAGGCACTCGTCGCGCAACCGGCCGTTAAACGACTCGATGTGCCCATTATCCGTGGGCTTGCCTGGCCGCGTGAAGTCGAGTTGCACGCCACGCCGATCTGCCCAATCCCCCAACGCCCGCGACATGAACTCCGTGCCATGATCGACCGTGGCAGCGCCGTCGTGACCGCAACCCGATCGAGGGCCTCCGCCACATCCTGCCCGCGGATCGAAAAGGCCGGACTCAGCAATGGGCTGAGTCGACTCCACTGATCCACCACCGTGAGCACGCGGAATGGCCGCGCGTCCGCCAGTTGATCGTGCACAACATCCATGCTCCAGCGATCCTGCGGCCCCACCGGTGCCGGCGCCGGGCCGCGGTGAAGGGCCATGTGCTTGCGACGCCGGACCCGCGACCGCACCTGCAGTCCCTCGAGGCGGTACAGGCGGCGCACCCGCTTGATGTTCACCAGCCACCCTTCGCGCCGGAGGAGGACATGAATGCGCTGGCATCCGAAGCGTGGCCGCGCCAGCGCGATCTCGCGAATGCGGGCACGCAACACCAGCTGCGGGTCGCGCTGGGGACGACGATACCACGCTGTCCGACTCACATGGGCCAGCCGACACGCCCGCACCACGCTGACTTGGAAGGTGGCGTGCAGCCACTCGGCCAAGGCGCGGCGGCGAGCCGGCCTCAGCTTTTTTTTCGCAGGGCTTCCGTGAGCATGTGCTCGTCGAGGGTGAGATCGGCCACCAGCTGCTTGAGCCGACGATTCTCGTCCTCGATCTGGCGCAGGCGGCGCAGCTCACTCACGCCCAGGTGGGCGAACTTCTTCATCCAGAGGTAAATCGTCGCTTCGCTGACGCCCAGCTGTCGACTCACGTCGGCCGCTGGTGTGCCGCTCTCGACCTGCCGCAACGCGTAGGCGATCTGCTCTTCGGAGAACTTCGAGCGCTTCATGGTCCCGCTCCTCTTGGTGAGGACCGCGGACCGAATCTATCCTAGTTTAGAACTGCCCAACTTTTCTGGGAGGACGTCACGCCGTGCACTGCGTGTCGTGGGCGGTGTACATGCTGCCATTATCGCTCAGCCACTGGATCGGTGTGTCCGGCCGCGTGTCGACGCCGAAGCGTGCCGCCACCGCGGCCCGCATGAGGTGCTGGACGTCGGTCCCGCGCAGGTCGCGCGGTACGTCGATGTGGGCGATGACTTCGCGATCATGACAATCGAGGGCGAAGGCGACCTGCACGAGCTCGCCGTTCCAGCACGCGATCTCCAGCCCGTCACTACACCACCGTTCGTTGGAGACGTCCCGCTGGATGCGGCCCCGGTGCGCCCGGCCCGTCCGGCGGCGGGCCGACCGGGGCAGCGTCCAGCCGTGGAGGTCCATCACGCGTCGAATGCGCTTGAGATTGTAGTCAGTCGCAAACTCGCGGTTCACGAGCGCCCGCACGCGGCGCGGGTGCGGATGATCGATCGAATCTGCGCGGTCACGACGCGGTCGTCGGCCATGGCGTAGCGGGCGGGCCGTCCCCCACTGGTGCGATACGCACACGCACGACTGATCCCGAGCACCCGACAGATGACCGCCATCTTGCGCCCCGTCACCGCGTGGACCCGGTGTAGAAGCGCGGTCTTTTTTTTACCTCGTCCCGCGCAGCCTGTAGAAACTCAATCTCCATGACTTTCTTGCCGAGAATCCGCTCCAGCTCGCGAATGCGCTGCTGCGCCAGTCGCAGCTCGCTGAGCGGCACCACCGTTTCGTTCGCCGTGACCGCCGCCGTACTCCCGGCGGTGCTCAGGCGCTGCCATTGCCGGACCAACTGGGGCGACACCGCCAACGCACGCGCCAACTCCGCCACCGTGAGCTCCTGGCGCTCAACGCGGGCGACCTGTTCCTGCTTAAACTGCGGCGTAAACACCCGCCGACCATCTGCCTTCCGTCGACGCGTTTCCATCCGACGACCCTCCGGTAGGTAAGAAATCTACGCTACCCGAACTGCCTCGTCGAATTGGGGTGCAGAGCAAGGCGAGCAGCGTGGCTTCGCGCAACCCGGCCCACGCTGCGAGAGTCCTGGCTGATGATGTGGAACGTGATGCTTACGGCACGGGTTAAGCCATGCGCCTAGCCATTGACTGGTGAAATCCCTAGCGACCGTTCCGTGATTCTACTGTAGGCTTGGAAGCTCTGTCTCCTTACCCAGCGGGAGCAGCGCGCCACGCCCCGAGTACTGGGAACTCTTTCAGTAGGAGATACGCCAATGGCCAGCATCAGCAATGTCCGCCTCACCATCGAACGCGGCGATCAGCGCAACCGACGAAAGGTGACGGTCACGTACCGAGTCTGCTTCTCGAGCTGTGAAGCGATGGCGAACAGCGTGTTCATCGAGAAGGTGGCCCTCCTCGGCGACGACCCAATCTGGGACGACTACCTCATCACCTTGAGAAATTCTTGCCTGCGCGCCACACAGGGTTGTATCGAGCGCACCATCAGTGCCTCGGTCGCCTCAAGCACGCTCGACGAGGACCCCGACACCATCATTCTCGGCTGGGTCATCGGTGCCAAGGATGAGGTGTACGCACGAGTCACACTTACACCGTTTCAGCCATCAGGCAGCAGCGGCGACTCCAATCAGGTAACCGGCGACTTCGGACCCGCTGGCTCCTGACGGCACAGTGCACCGGGGCGCAGCGCCTATTCGCCCCGTAACTGGGACTCGATCTCGCTCCGATGTTCCTCGACCCATCGGAGCAGATCGAGCGTCCGCCGCATCCCGGTCTGCCGCTTGGCCGAGGCCAGGTGATACTCCACCCCCTTGACAGTCAAGCCGAAGCGGGAAGCCAGCTCCGTTCGTGGTACCCCCTCGGCGACCAAGGCAAGGACCTTGAGGCGGCAGCGCGGCATCGCCAGGCCCCCGACGACCAAGCGCGATCGGGGGCCGCTTCCACCAACTGGGGCATCGACCGAGACGCACGACCGATCCGAAACAAACACCCCGCCCGCTAGTACCGTGTCGATTGCGACGCGAAGGGTCTGGGTTGAACTCCCTTTCAGCACGAAGCCTCGTGCGCCACCTTCGAGGGCAGCATTGCACATCGCTCGTGACTGGTGTGCCGTCAGGATGACGAATCGAGGTCGGGTGCCAAACTCCTCAATCAGACTGTACATCTTGGTGAGTGAGGAGGCTCCAGCGAAGCTGACGTCGAGGACGACGATTTCCGGCATGGCGTCGATGATTGCATGTCGCAAGTCGGTCAGGGCGACGACGATCCCCACAACTTGGTGGTAGGGGCCGAGGGCAAGCGCAACCCCATCCGCGATCAGGCTATGGTCGTCAGCGATAAGGACGCGAGCTCGAGCGGCCACTTTCATCCCTTGATCATCGCCCAATCCCCGTTGCTTGTAAACGCCGCCCCGGGCACAAGCCCAATCCCCGCACAGTTCCCGGTTGCACCGGTCGCCAAGTAGCTACCTTCCCGACGTTGCCCGAGCGTGCCTGGCACGAGGCTAGAAATTGCCCCGGTCAGGTCGTTCGGGCCGTAATTTCTATCGCAATTCTAGGGACCCCCCCAATTGTCCTCTCGCCGCTCCATCGGAACTTCTATCGCGCCTGAATCCCCCGACCATCGGGAACGGAGTCGGGCTGCGAATCCCGCCGGGGCCAAGTGCTGGCGGAACCCGAATCCTGGAGGCTCCACATGCGCCGAGGGCAAACCGACTCACTCAGCTCGGTCCTCACCACGGACCATCCTCTCGCCACCACTGTCGACCATCCGGTCGCCACTCCCGCGACCGCGAGTGACAACGACAAAGCCTGGGGGCTGATGTACGAGGCGATCACCGACGGCATCGGTGCCGACCCGAACAACTTCCAGGTGATCTATCCGTTCATCACGTGGGACTGGCCGATCGTTCAACGCCAAGAAGTACATGTACCATGAGATCGGGCTTACGCCACAGATCTCGCACGCATACCAAGCGCTCGCGATTGACGAACAGCGGAAGCCGTTCGAGCCTAGCGTGTGGGAGCGATCACCAGGCTGGGCGGGGCAGCTAGAGCAGGCTTGGTTCGCGGGTGCACACAGTAACGTTGGTGGCAGCAGCACACCCGACGGGCTGGCCAATATCGCACTTCACTGGACGGTGGCGAAAGCCGAGTCGCTCGGCTTGGCATTCGACCGTGACTTTCTATCTCACTATTTGGCGTGCTATAACTCAGCGTTACATGACTCGATGACGGGAAAGTACCGCATCTTGAGTCAACAGCTCCGCGACATCCGAAAACACCATGCTGCGGGTGTAGATGTGCATCCTTCAGTCGGGGACAGAATGCGGCACGCCCCGTCCAACTATGCTCCTCGCAACGTACTCGACACATTTGGAGGAAGGCTGCCGCCTGGGTCCGGGAGCGCTCCTTGCCAGGATTTGTGATGCAGACGCGTTACCGTGACGGAGTGTATTGACCTGGATCCCAGAGTGGCCGGCGGCCAACAGTCGCATGCACCTCTAGGTGTCCGACCCGGATACTTCTTACCGGCGCGCGCTTGATGCGGGTGGCGGGTCAGCGCAGGAGCCTAGGCAGCAGGATGATCCCGCACCGCGGTGCGGGATGCGCGTGCGACGGCGTGGTTGGTTGCGACGATGGGGTGGGAAGCTCTGCGCGTTTGCCTTCAGACTAGGCCTTCGGCTGGACTCGGGCCAGAGCCTCCCGGAGTTCCGTTTCGTGCCCCGCGGCCCACTTCAGAAGCATTCGGAGGGTACGTAAGCCGAGTCGTTCGCGCAGCTCGCTCAGGTGGTAGTCCACGCCCTTGGCGCTGATTCCCAGGCGCCTGCCCACCCGGGTCCGAGTCAGTCCCTGTAGCATGAGACTGAGGATCTCGACCTGCCTCGGCCTCAAAAGGAGCCCCCCCACTTGCAGGGCTGGCCCGTGAGCTCCTGAAGGCTGCTCAAGCAATGGCTTTTGCTCCGCACCGTCAGAGAATCGCCTGCCTTCCAACGCCGCCTCAATTGTCAGCCTGAGCTCCTGCGTCCCAGCGCCCTTAAGCAGGAACGCCATAGCTCCCGCCTCGAAGGCAGCGCTTTCGAGCGCGGTGCTCTCCAGCCCGGTCAACATCACGAAGCGGGCCTGGATCGCGGGGTCGGCGGTCAACTTGGCCAGCAGCGGGATCGACGATACACCATGAAAAGAAATGTCGAGAATTACGACATCCGGCTTGGAGCTTTCGATGGCGGCGCGGAGGTGTTCAAGCGTTGGGACGTTTCCCACCACGATGAAGTGCGAACTGAGAGAGGCGGCAAGGCCTTCGGCGAGAACCAAGTGGTCATCGGCAATCAGGATGGTGGTGTGGCCGGTCGCGAGGTCGGTCATCGGAGCGGCACTTTCGCTGTTAGGCGTGTTCCACTTGGAATGGCGCTTTCGATCTCCAAGCTTCCCCCGACAGCTCCCAGCCGTTCTCGCATGCTCCGCAGCCCAAAGGAGGCCTTCGCCCGGGACTGGGCCGGTATCCCGGTTCCGTCATCCACCACGACCAATCGAACGGCGCTGGAGTCACGTTCCAGGAGAAGATGGATGTGGCTCGCGGAAGCGTGCTTCAGCGCATTCGTCAGGCCCTCCTGCGCCACTCGATAGAGGGTGTTAGCCACGTCGCCCGGTACCGACACATCCTCAATCGCTGCCAGTTCTACTGTCGGACCAACCTCAGCGTGGTGGCGGGCAAGAAGGTCACTCAGCGCCTGCCGCAGGTCGAGGTACTCGAGCGCCGGAGGGTGGAGGTCGTGCGAGAGCGTGCGAATACTGGCGGCGATCTTCCCCAGTTGCGCCTCGGCGTCGGCAGCAGCGGTCCGCTCTACTGCCAGCCTGGCCGCAAAGATCTGGGGGACCACATCGTCATGGAGTTCCCGGGCGATGCGGTGCCGCTCCTCGTCCTGCGCTGCAAGCAGGTAGCGTCCCCACCGTTTCGCTTCCGCTGCAACGCGATGTTGGTTCCAAGCAAGCACGAAGCCGACCAGTGCGATCAAGGAGCCAGTAGTTACGCCACTGACGACAAGGACCCATGCGAGGAGCGGTGTGGAATCGTCCAAAGGAACGCCAAGGAGAAGAGTAGGTACCCAAAGATCACTAGCCACGTTCTACCAATCCAAAGCGCCAACGTGAGCTCTCGATGCGAATCGTATAAGGCGGCACTGACCGGCTCGAGTGCCGCTCCTGGAGCGTACGACACCAAAATCGCAAGTCCAGCGATGAGAACCGGGTCACGAAAAAGGTGGGAAGGCGACCGGGACATCCGGGACCCAATGGTAGCAGCCGCCGCTAGAGTAAGCAGCATCCACAGCACCGGACCAGTGTAGAGGCTGAAATCGGCAGACGCCTCACGGTTCAGGAATCGCCACCCCCAAAAAATGAAGTAGCCGATCCCCCCGACTAGACACCACCGTCGCACGAATCGAGCATCGGAAAGCCGTGAGACGGTAAGTAACCCCAGACCCGCAAAGACCGGGTACGTCAACTGGGTGATCGTGGCCGTTCGGAGCCCACTGTCTGCTAGGCCCATCATCGCGAAGTTCAGTGCGAACCCGAAGACCATCCAGAACCACAAGTACTGAAAGGCCGCCGCCCGTGCTGCAATTCGTATCGACCCAACGGCAACGGGCAGTGCGGAGGCGAAGAACCCCACACGAGCGGAATCCTGCAGGACGCTGAGCAGATTCACACGCCGTAGAACGGACTCGCTTCGTCACAAACGGGTGGACACGGGAACAAGTATTCAGCGATTGTCCCCTCAGTTATGTCACGCCCCCGCCCGTCGATCCCCACGAAGACCAGAGTCGCCTGCCCGTCACCATTGGCAGCCAAGTATGCCCGCAAGCCTGTTGCGCCGGGCTGGCTGAGGATCTCCTTGACGATCGCACCATCTATGCTCCACCCCTTCACCATGGTCGGTGGGGTGAGTCTCGCGCGGTGGACCATAGCCAATGCATCTGCGAGTGGAATCCGGTGGGGGTCAGCGGCCATGAAGAGGCTCCCGGTGGGGGGGTGACGAGTGGTGGGGCCGAGAACGCCTGAACCACGCTACCCAATCTGCAAGGCGATCTCCAGTTCGGCCACTGGGAGAAGTCCTAGTGAACCGGGCGTCAAGGCGACTAAGTGTCCATTTTTTCGGAGCCACTCCATGCATTGGTGGGGTTCCTTTAGGCGACTCTTGGCATCCCGATCGATGCCGACAGAGTAACGTATTGGCTCTCGCGGGCTCCCTGCGAGGGCACGATACCGGGCCGACTAAGTTGGGGGCTGGGAAGATCCAGGCATCCCGGACCCCCCGATTGTTCGCGCAGATGCGTTTAAGCATGAACTGGCACAGGAGTAAGGGGCGTCTATTCCGTCCCCAGCCGATATTGTCAAGCCGCGTTCTCCAGCGGACCTCCGCCGGCACCAGATCGACGTCAGTTCACTTCAATTGGAGGATTACCCAATTCCGATGCTCGGTCTCATGTGCGAGCACGAGGAGCCCCCTGAACCCCATTGGCAACGCGGTTGGCTGTCAACGCTCTTGCGAAATGTTACCACACTGATCGTCTGAAATGTCACCACCCGGGTTACTCCGCATTCGGTTGGGTCAGCGGCTGGGGGCGGAGGAGCCCTGCGACTGCCGACCGACGGCTCGATGCCGGCTTCCGCCAGCCGCTCGGTGTAGCGAATCGATAAATATTGGGTGGATTCGATCGGTCGTTGCACACCTCCCCGATGGAGGTGTGCCATG
>JBDSMU010000084.1:0-3980 GCA_039915685.1 Gemmatimonadales bacterium
TCGGGCACGTCGCGCATCGCCCGCACATGCGGCACCGGCGCCAGGAACCGTTTGCTGATGATCGCCTGCGCGTTGGGGCCGGTGTACGGCTGTTCCCCGGTGAGCATCTCGTAGAGCACGCAGCCCAGGGAGTACAGGTCGCTCCGGCCGTCCACCGCCGAGTCCGCGGATGCCTGCTCCGGGCTCATGTACGCCGGGGTGCCGACCGCCAGGCCGGTCTGCGTGATCGAGCCTCCGCTGCCGCTGAGTGCCTTGCCGATCCCGAAGTCGGCCACCAGCGCCGCGCCCTCGTGCATCAGGATGTTTTCGGGCTTCACGTCGCGGTGGATGACACCTTGCCGATGCGCATAGTCGAGTGCCGAGGCCACCTGACGCGTGATCCGTAGCGCCTCATCGAGCGGCAGTGGCGTGCCGCCCGCCATCCGGTCGCGAAGGGAGTTGCCGGCCATCGTCGGCATGACATAGAAGAACAGGCCGTCTGCCTCGCCCGAGTCGAACACTGGCAGGATGTGGGGATGGGTGAGCCGGGCCGCCATCTTGATCTCGCGATCGAAGCGATCACCGCCGATCTCGGCGGCAATCTCGGGCCGGAGGACCTTGAGCGCCACCTGACGGTCATGCCGAAGGTCGTTCGCGAGAAAGACCACCGCCATGCCGCCCTCGCCCAGCTGGTGCTCAAGGGTATAGCGTCCAACGAGACCGGCGGCGAGGCGTTGCTGGAGAGTGGTCACGATCAAGGGAAGATGCTGCGCTGTAGTGGGGGGCGCTAGTAGCGGATGCAACCCGGCCCCGCACGCCGAGGACGCGTCGGGGCCGGAAGCAATATCGGAATCTTTTCGTGTCGCGACGTGCACATCACGTTGACAGAGCCACTGGTCAGATTTGAACTGACGACCGCTCGATTACGAATCGAGTGCTCTACCCCTGAGCTACAGTGGCTAGCTCTCGCGATGCCCTGGCGCGGATTCGAACCGCGACGCCTTGCGGCACTACCCCCTCAAGATAGCGTGTCTACCAGTTTCACCACCAGGGCGAAGCCGGGCGAATATACCGCTTTGCCCCGAGGTGGGTCAACGCCACCGACCACCCGTCTGGAAGGTCACTTCGACGCCGATGTTGAGCACTCGCTCGTGGAGCGTCGGCTCATTGCGCTGCGAAAATGAGCCCTGCTGCAACTGAACCGAGGGGCCGATCGAGATCGAGCGGGAAAGAGGGACCTCGTAACCCGCGCCCACCGACCACGCGAAACCGTTTTCGACTGCGTCGATGAGCTGCGGATCGTCGTAGTTACGCTCACTGCGGGCGTACCCTGCCCCACCCTTGATCCAGAGGCCATCCGACGGGAACGGATAGAATTGGATGGTACCGGTCGCTGTGCCAAACGTGTCGGTATAGGGATCGATCACGTTGAGAGACGTTTCCTCGCCATCTCCACTCCAGCCGAAGAGCTCCACCCCAAGGCGAACCCGCGGGCTTGGCGTGCCACCAAAACGGAGCGTGAGGGTCGGCGAGGTCAGCGACTCAGAGTACTTGTCTTCACCACTGAACTTGAACTGCTCCCGGCCGGCACCAATTCCACCAGTGATGAAGAATCCGCCGCGCGTACCCTTGTCGGAGAGTTCGACCAAGCCGCGGTCGCCGCCCGGTCGGCCGCGGCGCGCCTGCGCTTCGATGGTGCTGGTCGCGCCCACATAGGCAAGCACGGCAACAATGGTGATCATGCGACGCATTGGGATCTCCTGGAGTATCGACGGTAACCGGGATGGCACTCGCGGACGCGTAATCATCGGCACGCGCCATGCCATTTTGATATCTTACGTGCTTGCAAGGGGTTGCGGTTTCATCGCGACTACCCGATTTAGGCCGAGTGTCCTGCCAGAGGGTCACTGGTGTCCACATTCCGACGCACCGCCGTTCTTGCGCTTGTCGCGCTCTTCACTGTCGGTGCCATCCTGCTGGGGCGCTGGCAGTTGCGGCGCCTGCACGATCGCCGAGCAATCAATGTCGAGCGCATCGCAGCACTCGAGGCACCCCCAGTCGCGGTCAGCCCTGCGACGTTAGAAGTCGACGCCGACGGCCGACGCATCACGATGCGGGGCGAGTTCGACCCCACCGTGCAGGTGCTGCTGCGTGGGCGTGTGCATCGCTCAGCCCCCGGGCTTCACGTGGTAACGGCCTTCCGCGGCGAAAGTGGCGGGCCAATCGTCTGGGTTCTGCGCGGCTTCGTGTACACGCCGGATGGTGTCACGCCCCCCGACACGATCGCCGCACCGACATCGGGCGTCGTCACCGTCGAAGGCATCGCCTACCGGCTTCCGGACACCGACAACGGCGGCCAGCCGATCGAGGCCGGCCCACATCGCACCTACCGGCGTCTCGATCGCAATGCGCTACATGCCCTCGTCCCCGCCGCACTCGACCTCTACGTGATCCAGTCAGGCGACCAATCCGGTCCCGGGCGCCTCCCCACCGCCGAGCCACCCTTGCTCGACGATGGGCCACACCTGAGCTACGCGATTCAGTGGTTCGGGATCGCGCTCGCGATCGCAGCCTTTGGCGTCATTGTGGTTCGGCGAGACGGTCGCGCTCGGCCTCCACGGCCTTCAGTACCCTGAGAATGTTGCCGTTGGCGAGCTTTCGCAGGTCGTGATCCTTCCACCCGCGCTGGATCAGCTCGGCGAAAAGCACCGGATAGGTCGACACGTCTTCCATTCCGTCGGGCAGCTCGCTCGTCCCGTCATAGTCGCCACCCAGCCCGACATGATCGATTCCGGCCACACGCCGGACGTGCTCAATGTGGTCAGCCAGTTCGCCCACCCTCGCATGCGGGCGCGGGTGCGCCGTGCGCCACGCCTGCATCGCGGCTCGGCTGCTCGCGGAATCGCCGGAAGCAGCGGCAATCCGCTGACTCTCCATGCCAGCTGCCGCCGACCAATCACGCATCCGCGTCGAGATGAATCCCCCGACAAACGTCACCATCACCACCCCGCCGTTCTTCGGCATCCGCCTAAGGATCGAGTCGGGAACATTGCGCGGCACATCGGTGACCGAACGGGCGGATGAGTGCGAGAACATCACCGGTGCGGTGCTGACGTCGAGCGCGTCCGACATCGTGCCGGGGGAGACATGGCTGAGGTCGACGATCATGCCGATCCGATTCATCTCGCGCACCACGTCACGCCCGAAGTCGGTGAGCCCGCCGTGGCGCGCCTCGTCCTGCGCCGCATCGGCCCAGTCGAGCGTGACATTGTGGGTGAGCGTCATGTAGCGTGCGCCGAGCGCGTAGTACATTCTGAGGGCCCCGAGCGAGTTCTCGATGGCGTGCCCGCCCTCCATGCCGATGAGCGATGCGATCTTCCCGTCACGACGCGCGTCTTCGATGTCGGCCACCGACGTGGCCAGCGCGAACGCCTCCGGATACCTCGCGATCATTCGCCGGGCGATGTCGATCTGCTCGAGCTGAACTCTGGCAAATCCCGAGTCGGCGATCTCTCCGGGCACATAAACCGACCAGAACTGCACGCCCACACCGCCGGCGCGCAGGCGCCCGATGTCGGTCTGCCCTGGCGCACGGACGCGAAGGTCGTAGTGGTCGACGTCCATCGCGGCCTTCTGCCGGATCTCCCATGGTACATCGTTGTGCCCATCGGCGATAAAGGTCTCGGCCAGGAACTTGCGTGCCTGGTTCATCGCGTCGTCGTTGGACATCCGCTGGGCAACGGCCTGCGTCACCTGGGCCATGGAGAGCACGGCAAGAACTGCGAGCATGCGCATGGATTCACCTTGATGAACGTTTGGGAAACACTTCACGAAGTGCCACACCTTCAACGCGCTGCATGGGCTTGATGTTCAGGAGCGCGGCGAACGTCGGACCGATGTCGATGGTGCTGACCACTCTGGTGACGCGCGACGGTGCCACGCCAGGAACCCGGAACAGAATCGGCACGCGGCGATCCTCGAGATTGGTCGTGCCATGCCCA
>JBDSMU010000011.1:0-3496 GCA_039915685.1 Gemmatimonadales bacterium
TTGTGCCGGCCGTGCCGCCGCCAGGTGCTCCTGCGCCAGCCACGGCTGTGCCTGCCGCGCCGCGCACGCCGCCGCCACCGTTACCGCCCACGAGTGATGACGGTCCGTGGGACATGTCGTGGCTCGAACGCACCGCCAAGGCGAAGCACGCGTTGGTGTTCGATGTCGGCGCATACCAGAACGGGGGCGGGCTTTACTACGCCAAGAACTATCTCAACGGTATGCGTGATGGCTGGGGAGCAACGGCGCCGGACGTGATGCCGATCCTGGGAATCAGTGGCGACGCTTATCCGATCGTCTTCAACGATGCCATCTGGGCGAAGTACGGTTACGGTGCGTCGAGCAAGACGACTGATGCGCGCACCGGTGAAATCGCGGTTCGCAATGTCTGGTGGCAACCGAAGGCGACTGAAGGGATGGGAGAGTTCGGCGTGGATGTATTGCAGGGGCGTGGCGCGCAGTTCCTGTTGTGCAACAATGTATTTCGCGGTGTGATTCGTCGGGCGATGAACCAGACCAAGGGGAGCTACGCCGAGACGAGGGCAGAGCTCAAGGCGGGGATGCTGCCGGGGGTGATCGTAGTGCCGGCGATGGTGGCCGCGATGTCGATGGCGCAGTCGGCGGGGGCGTCGTATGTGGTGGCGGGAGTGTAGGGGTTGATCGAGCGCCTCAACGCTGCCTTTGCCGACCGTTACCGGATCGAGCGCGAGCTCGGCCAAGGCGGCATGGCAACGGTGTACCTCGCCGCGGACCTCAAGCACGACCGCAATGTCGCGATCAAGGTCCTCAAGCCGGAACTCGCCGCGGTACTCGGTGCCGACCGATTCGTGGTCGAGATCAAGACCACCGCATCGCTGAGCCATCCCCATATCCTGCCGTTGTTCGATTCCGGAACCGCCGACGGCTTCCTCTACTACGTGATGCCCTACATCGAGGGCGAGACGATTCGGGACAAGCTCGACCGCGAGTCGCAGTTTGGCGTCGAGGAGGCGGTACGAATCGCGCGCGAGGTAGCCGATGCGCTCGACTACGCGCACCGGCACGGAGTGATTCATCGCGACATCAAGCCCGAAAACCTCCTGCTCCACGATGGTCGGGCGATGGTGATGGATTTCGGGATTGCGTTGGCCGTGAGCGCCGCGGCCGGCGGTCGGATGACGGAGACAGGGCTCTCGCTGGGCACGCCGCACTACATGAGCCCCGAGCAGGCAACTGCGGAGAAGGATCTGAGCGGGCGCAGCGACATTTACTCGCTGGCCAGCGTGCTCTTTGAGATGCTGGCGGGCCAACCGCCGCATGTCGGTGGCACGGCGCAGCAAGTCATCATGAAGATCATCACCGAGGAAGCGCAACCGCTAACCAGGCTGCGCAAGTCGGTGCCCGAGCACGTCGCGGCCGCGGTGAGGCGGGCGTTGGAAAAGTTGCCAGCAGACCGGTTCAGAACGGCGAAGGAGTTTGGTGACGCGCTCGCCAACCCCGCATACGGCACGGGGATGACGTTCGAGGGCCGTGCCGCGCCACGCCGCGCACGGATCGATTGGCGCCTGGCGGTCCTCGGCGGGATTGCGCTCGGTGCGTTTGGTTCTTGGCTCGTCATCCCTCGCGGTGACACCGCCGCCGACAGTAGCGCGGCGCGCGCGCAACTCACATTCAATGGATTCAGTACGACTCCCGCAATCTCGACAGATGGCAAGCAACTGGCTTATACCGAGCAGCGCTGCCCACGAGGTCGCCGATATCCGTGCCGTTTCTCGCTGGTGACCCTGGAGCGCGGCAGCAACCGGCCAATCACGGTACTCGACAGCGCTCGGGCCATCTTCGGGCATCGCTTCTCGCCCGACGGCCAACTGATTTTCGTCAATGCGATTCTCGACGCCACGCGCCGAGGATTGTATGTGTTGCCCAGGCTAGGCGGAATTCCCCGGCGCATCGGCGATCTCAGCAGTTTTGACCTCGACCCCACCAGTGACACGCTTCTCCTTGGCCCCGACGGGACGACCGGGAAGTTCGGCTACTTCGTCCTTGCGGCGAACGGTGCCGCAGTGGACAGTATGCCGCTTCCACCGGTCCTCGTCTCCGCCGTCGCATGGTCGCCTGACGGACAGCACCTCGCGTTGGTCTCGGATTATCACAGCATCACGATCGTCGCGCGCGACGGCACGGTTACCGACAGCGTGCTCGGGCCATTCCGTTCGAATGTCCGATGGACACCTGATGGCGGCGGACTGATCCTGTTCCGGGCATTGGAGGGCAGTGAGGACGACCTCGACTTCTATTCGGTGAGTGGCGGTGGCCGCCTGGGCAAGCGCGAGGTGATGCTGCCGAAGGTGCCCACATTTTTTGAAGGTGAGTTCGACGTTGCCTGGACTACCGGCACCCTCGTGCTATCGACGGGCCAGGCGACGTACGATCTGTGGACCTTCGACCTTGCTGGCAACGCGCAACAACGGACCTTCGGCACCACCTGGTACGGCGGTGCGGCGATCTCGCCCGACGGCACAGCGCTGTACTACCTGCGCGGCGACATGATCGGCGACAACCTGTATCGGCTCGTGCTTCCCGACCGTGAGGAGCAGCTTACGGCGGATTCTGTGCCGGCCGCGGGATGGACCGTCACGCTTTCGCGCGATGTGCAGCGGGTCAGCTTCGTCCAGCTGATCAACGGTTCCAGCTGGGTCGCCACACTCGACCTGGGCTCCCGCCGAATCTCGTACGATCCGGACAGAGGAGGCGTGGGAGTCTACCAAGCGCGGGCGCCCATTGGTCGCGGCCTTCTCTACGGCATGCCAGACCGCCGTGGTTTGCTGGTAGTGGATTCTATTGGTGGGCCAGCCCGTGCGCTGGCATTCCCTGACTCGCTGACTGGTATGGGCTTCGCTGTGGGGCCGGAGGGGACTGGGGTAGTGCTGCTGCTGTCGGACCGCGTCGGAATGGTGCTCGCCACCTCGCCATTGGACCGGCTCGACCTGCACGAGCTGCATCGGTTTGCACCCGATGACTTCGTCGACCCGCCGGACTGGGGCGACGATGGTTGGATCTCCTTCGGGATGGCTCGGGGAGACGAGCCGCCGGCTTTGTGGGGTGTGCGAGCGGGCGGCGGCCCATTGATCCGGCGCGCATCGCTGCCGCCCCGATGCAACCATCGCATGCAGACTCTTGCGACCGCTGCGCCGGTCGGGGTTTGCCTTGCCGTCGACAGGCGGCCCGACATCTGGACCGTGGAACTGGCGCGGTTGCGTCGGTGACACCACTGCGGTCGCATAAAGCCTGGGCCCGGACGTTCGCCCCTCGCTGCCTGTGCCAACAGGAGCGCCGACCGCGCCGGGGGCTGAAGACGAAGCGCGAACCACCCTATCGCAGGAGATTGATGGATGAGCGCCAGGATTGCTCCCTGCCTCTGGTATGATGGTCAGGCGGAAGAGGCCGCCAATTTTTACGCTGCCACATTTCCGGATAGCCACGTCGACGCAGTTCATCGTGCACCGGACGACTACCC
>JBDSMU010000103.1:0-4544 GCA_039915685.1 Gemmatimonadales bacterium
GTGTCCTGATGTACGACTCATTGCTGGAAGCTGTCGAGGCCGCCGAGGCCGCCAATGTGTCGCTTGGTGAGCTGGCTCTCGAGACCGAGGCTGCCGGCGGGCTTCGCACCCGCGAGCAGGTCGAGCACGGGCTGCAGCGCGCGCTCGATGTAATGCGCGGCGCGGTGGAGCGCGGGCTCAAGGGAGATCTCTACTCGGTTTCGGGTCTCGTTGGCGGAGACGCCGCAAAACTTCGGAACGGTAGCGGGCCTTTGGCGGGGACGGTGTTCACCGACGCGCTGTCCGCCGCGCTCGCTGTGCAGGAAGTCAACGCCGCGATGGGCGTGATCGTCGCGGCGCCGACTGCCGGTGGTGCCGGTGTGCTTCCCGGCGTACTCCTCGGCCTAGCTGGGCGCCACAACCTGGATGACGCCGCAATGGTGCGCGCGCTGGCGACTGCCGGCCTGGTGGGCGCTGTCGTGGCGGTTCGCGCTTCGCTTTCGGGTGCCGAGGGCGGGTGCCAGGCTGAGACTGGCGCGGCGGCCGGTATGGCTGCTGCGGCCGGGGTCGAACTGATGGGTGGCACGCCGCGCCAGGCGATGCACGCCGTATCGCTCACGATGCAGGGAACGCTTGGCCTCGTTTGCGATCCGCTGGGAGGTCTCGTCGAGGTGCCGTGCGTGTATCGGAACGCGACCGGCGCAGCGATGGCGCTGGCCGGCATCGAGATGGCGCTGGCCGGGGTGTCGTTCCCGATCCCGGTCGACGAGGTGGTGGATACCATGGGGCAGATCGGACGCGACATGGACGTCCGGTATCGCGAAACCGCCGGCGGTGGCCTTGCCGCGACCCCAACCGGCCGGCGATTGGCGCGGGAGAGGCTGGTCCAGCTCAAGCCTCGGAAGTAGTTTGTTTCCTGTTGAAACATCGGGCGGGACTGGTCCGTAAGTCTTCCTGTTCACTTCGATTCGGGAGTCGGGACTCGTGGAAGACATCCTCGCGATCACGTTCATTTTCGGCGGCGGCACTCTCTTTTTGCTGGCGGTGTCGCCGGTAGGTCGGGCCTTCGCCGACCGCCTTCGCCATGGTCCGCAAGCGCTGGCGAACCCCGAGCCTGACCATGCGGTCTGGGATGAGCTCGACCGACTGCGGGGGGAGATGACCGAGTTGCAGGAGCGGGTCGACTTTGCGGAACGGTTGCTTGCGAAAGGTTCCGATCAGGCCGCGGAGTCACGCAATGAGAGGGCAAACTGATGCAGGTTGTCGCACCCCTTCCGCAGATGCCGCCAATGCCGATGGACATGTCGGGGCCGGGGCTGCCGACGGTGATTGCGGCGATCGCGCTGTTTGCGCTGGTCGGGCTCCTCCTCGTTCCGCTGGTTCGCGCGTGGAGCCGACGAATTGAGGGAGGCGTCACGGATCCGATTGTCCTGGATGAACTCTCTCACCTCCGGGAACGGGTGGCGGAACTCGATCAGTCGTTGGGCCGGATGCACGAATTGGAAGAACGGCTCGATTTTGCGGAGCGCATGTTGACGCAACGGGAAAAGCAACGGCTCCCCGAACAGGGACGGGAGTGATGGGTGATGGCGTTGGCGATTTCGCGTTCTGGATCGCGATCGGGGCTGGACAGATCGCGTTCTGGGCGGCGATGACTCCGCTGATAAAGGCGTTCGCGAAGCGGGTCGAGGGCAGGGGTGGTTCGGACGACGAACACATCGTATCGCTTGAGGTTCGGATCGCGGACATCGAGAATCGCGCGCTCACGTCGGGCGAGGTCGACATCCAATTCATTCGTCTTGCCGAGCTCGAGGAGCGTGTCGATTTCGCAGAGCGATTGTTGACCCAGGCGAAATCCGGCGCACCGCCGGCTATGGAGGAATCATGAGCGGCGGACGATCGAAGGGCCTGGGCATCTTGTTGACGGCAGGCATCGTCGCGGCGGCATTCACTTTCCTGATGGTGGTGCTCGACCAATCACGCGGCTTCGACAACCCGATGCCGCTGGTGGTGCTCGCAGCCGGGATGGTGATGCTCGCGGGTTTTGTGCGCAGCTCGATCGGTCGCGCGATCGGCCGGATGCTCGATGATGATCGGGATGCGCTCCCAGACGACCAGCTGGTAATGCGGGTCGAGGACATCGAGGCGCGCCTGCACGAGCTGTCACTTGAGCAATCGCGGGTGACGGAGCTGGAAGGTCGGCTCGACTTCGCCGAGCGGATGCTGATCAAGGGCGCCAATGCTGAGGGTGTGAATGAGTCGCGATGACGGTCAGCGCCACGACCCAATGGGTCTCGGCTGGCCCACGCTCTTCCTCATGGCCGGGCTGGTCGCGGTCACCGGAATTCTGGGCCCGGCGGCGATCCCGATCTGGGGAATGACACTGGGCGGGCTCTGGGTTTTTTCCCGTAGCGCAGTGGGTCAGGCGCTGGCCCACCGGATCACGGGGCACGCGGTGCATGAATCAGGCGTGCTCGATGTCCCGACCGAGGTGTATGCCGAACTTGACGAGCTACGCGGCCGGCTGGCAGAGCTGGAAGAGCGCACTGATTTCGCCGAGCGACTCCTTGCAAGCCGTACGGATTCACCCGGCGCATCGTGACGTGGCGCCTGCGTTGGCGGGCGTCGCGGCCCGCGCTACGTTTCCCGATCACCAACACCCGGTTCGCCGGGCCGGAGGAGTCTCGATGACGACGTGTGAGGACGTGCAGGCCTACCTTGATCGCCTCGACCTGGGCGTCGAATCGGTCGCACAGGACATGTGGCTTGTGCGAACCAATGAGGACGCGGAGCTGGTGGTGCACTATGCGCCGCCGGTGCTTGTCATGCGGGTTCGGGTGATGCCCATGCCGGCAGATCCCACGCTCGCGGCGGCAATGTCGCGGCAGCTGCTGGAATACAACGCCCGTGACTTGGTCCACGGCTCATATGGTTTGGAGGGCGACGTCGTGGTGCTGACCGACGCGTTGCTGCTGGCTGATCTCGACTTCACCGAGTTCGAGGCGAGCGTCGATTCGCTCTCGCTTGCGCTCGCATCACACGTGAGCGCGCTCGCTCCGTACCGGGAGGGGTGACCACGATGGGAATGTTTGAACGATTCGCGACGATGGTGCGCTCGAACCTCAACGACCTCATCTCCCGGGCCGAGAACCCCGAGAAGATGCTGACGACGTTGATCGTCGACATGCGCACCCAGCTCGACAAGGCCCGCCAGCAGGTGGCGCAGGCGATCGCCGACGAGAAAAAGCTCGAGTCCGACGCGCAGGCGATGAAGAAGCAGGCGGAAGACTGGGAGCGCCGCGCCATGCTCGCCGTGCAGGAGGGTCGCGACGACCTCGCCAAGCAGGCGCTGATGCGGTATAACGAGGCGCTGCAGGGTGCGCAGCAGCTTCACGAGACCTGGACGAAGAGCAAGACCGAGACCGAGGCGCTCAAGCAGTCGCTGCGCCAGCTCAACGACAAGATCGAGGAAGCCAAGCGCAAGAAGAACATCCTCGTGGCCCGCGCGCGCCGCGCCGAGGCGACCCAGCGGATCCAGGACACGCTGTCGGGGATGGGCGATAAGAGTGCCTTCGAATCATTCGAGCGGATGCAGGAGAAGATCGAGAACAACGAGCGCAAGGCGCTGGCTGCCGCCGAACTGCAGCAGGAGTTCACCGGCGACAACCTGGTGAAGGAGTTCGAGCAGCTCGAGTACCACGGCAGCTCCGACCAGCAGTTGCTCGAGCTCAAGGCAAAGATGGGCGCGCTCAAGGCGGGCACCATCGAGATGCCGAAGCAGCTCGGGCAGGGCGGCAAGCCTCGTGACGGGGAGACCGGCACGCCGTGACCGGACTGCGACACTTGATCCTGGCCGACGGCGATTTTGGCCCGATGACGTCAAAAACAGCCAACTCGATCATCCGCTACCAGCCCGACCGGGTGGTAGCGGTGCTCGATCGTCAGCGCGCGGGAAAAACCGTACAGGACGTGCTCGGTTTCGGTGGCAGCACGCCCGTTGTGGCGAGCATGGCGGAGGGCTTGGCCCTTGGCGCCAACTCGGTGCTGGTCGGCATTGCGCCGCAGGGCGGTCGCTTGCCCGAGGCCTGGCGCGAATGGCTGCGTGAGGCGCTTGAGGCCGGCTGCGGCGTGGTGAGCGGGCTGCACACATTTCTGGCGGATGATGAGGTGCTGGCAAAGGCGGCGCACGAGCACGGCGGCACGATTGTCGACATCCGGCGTCCGCCGGCTGACCTCCCTATTGCCTCGGGACTCGCGAAGCAGATCGATGCGCTGGTGGTGCTCACTGTGGGAACCGACTGCAATGTCGGGAAGATGACGGCGCAGCTTCAGTTGGTCGACAAGCTCAACGCAGCGGGCGTCAAGACGCGGTTCGTGCCTACCGGACAGACCGGGATGATGATTGAGGGCTGGGGGATTGCGGTTGACGCGGTGGTCGCTGATTTCATCGCGGGCGCCGCCGAGCGGATCACGATCGAGGGTGCCAAGGGTGCGGATGTCGTGCTGGTGGAGGGGCAGGGGAGCATCAATCATCCCGGGTACAGTGGCGTCACGCTCGGCTTGCT
>JBDSMU010000149.1:0-15755 GCA_039915685.1 Gemmatimonadales bacterium
GATCACTGGTCATCACCTTGGCGATGATCGCCTGCGCGGTCGATCCCGTGAACGGTGGGTCGCCGGTCAGCATTTCGTAGGTCATCACACCCAGGGCGTACACATCGGAGCGGGCGGTAATTTCGCGCTCCCCCATCGCCTGCTCGGGACTCATGTAGTGCGGCGTGCCGAGCGACATGCCGGTCTCAGTCATCCGCGATCCGCCGCCAGCGCTCGACACCGCCAGTGCTATCCCGAAATCCGCCACCAATGCACTGCCATCGTGCAGCAGGACATTCTCGGGCTTGATATCGCGGTGGATCACGCCGTGTCGATGGGCGTAGTCGAGGGCTCCAGCGACCTCGGTGGCGAGGCGCACCGAATCGCTGATCGGCAACTGTTTCTCGCGTTGCAATCGGTCGCGCAATGATTCGCCCTCGACGAACGGCATCACGTAATACGCCGTGCCGTTCACTTCGCCCGAATCGATCAGGCCGAGGATATGCGGGTGCTGCAGCGTAGCGATCGTCTTGATCTCGCGCAGGAATCGCTCAGCGCCGATCACCGCCGCCAGCTCGGGGCGGAGCACCTTGATGGCGACTTTGCGTTCGTGCTTGAGGTCTTCTGCCAGGTAAACGGTCGCCATGCCACCGGCACCAAGTTCACGCTCGATGGTGTAACGGTCAGCGAGTGCCGATGTGAGGCGGTCGAGGGTGCTCAACGCAGATCCTGGGCGCGAGAGTCAGCTGTAGAAGGAATCCTTGAAATTTAGCACCATGCATCACCGTTGGGAGTCGCAAACAGGCTGCATACCGCCGCTCAGCTCCCGATGACCGGAACACCAGCGGCCCGCGTCGCGGTGGCCAGTGCCTTGTCGTGCGTCGCCAACGTGACATGGGACTCTGTTGCCTCGCGCCAGTGCAGGAGCGTCGCGAGGTGGATGGCATCGAGGGTGCCGAGGGGTGTTGAGAACGGCTCTGCCGCGCGCCGCAATACTGCCCGGCTGATATCCACGAGCTCAACCTCTTCCAACAGCTGGTACACCGCCATCCGCCGCTCGCTGACCTCGTCGCTGGTAAATCGCGCCTGCCGCGCGAGTCGGTCGAGGGTCCGCAGACACTCCACTTCAGTCAGGGCGCTCGCGACGGCGCCGGTGAAGCGCCCGCGGTCCGCGAGCGCGTCAGTCTCGCCGAGCACCAGACGCAGCACCACGGAGGCATCGAGGTAGAGGATCACCGGGACGACTGCCGCTCCTCGAGGAGGGCGGCGAGACTGTCGATGGGCCGATCGAGTGGTGGCGGAAGCGGGGTCGAGCCCCACGGCCGAGTGGGTGCGCGGGAGGGGAGCGGCTCGGTGATCGTCGCGTAGGGGATCAACCGCGCGACCGGAGTATCACGATCGCAAACCGTCACCGCCTCACCGCGGCGGGCCGCGCGGAGGTAGGCGCTCAGTTGCGCCTTCAGTTCGGCGACCTTGACGGATCTTTCGGGTCGCTTGGACATGGTCACAAGCTAGTCAGATATGGTTATCTTGGCCAATGGCGGGGATGGCAGTCGCTCATGGCGTGGCCTGCGATCACGCCCTAGCCGAGTGAACGCTCGCGGGAAAAGCGGTCGGAGAGTGACGATCGGAGTGCGCCCTGGCTCATGGCGTTAACCCAGCAGGCGCCCGCCGCACCATCCAAATGTTCGACTCCACCTGGCGCGCGCCGTAGTACAGCGTCCGCCGTCGGGCGCCACCACGATTTCGCCAACTGGTCAGGTAGATACGGCAATGCAGTGCTCAGGACGCGGCGCTCCTGCGATTCGACCGCCCCAATCGACAAGGGGATAGATGCGTCTCTGTCACAGGTTGATCCTCCGCACCAATGCCTCGAAGCGCGCATGGCCGTGCAACGGTTTCAGCAGGAATGACGCACGGATTCCGTAAGCGGCGCCCGACCGCTCGGTCACGGCGTGCTGTAACAGGTCGAGCGCCCGCTCGTGGTCGCCGAGGCCGATGTGCACGAACGCCAGATGGTAGGGCGAGACAAACGTCGATTGGGCCAGTTCCTCGAGAGTATGGAGAACCTCCCGCGCCTCCTCGGTTCGACCGGCGAGGCCATATGCCTCACCGAGCTGCGCAAGCCACTGCACGCTGGCACCGGGAAGGGTGGCGGCGATGCGAAGCGCGTCGATGCCCTCCTCGACGCGGCCACTCAGGAACAGCGCCCATCCCAGGGTAGCCCTCGCCCGCGAGTAGTCGGGATCCACTTCGACGGCCAACGTCACTGCCGCAAGCGCCTCCTCGAAGCGCTCCGCGCGCAGCAGCTCGGTCGCAACGTCGAGCTTGTGGGTGAGTGGGTCGAGTGCATGGGCGCGATGGAGGTGCTTGAGCGCCTCATCGTGACGGCCCATTGCCGAGTAGAACCGGCCGACGAGGTCGTGAATGTCCGCACTGTTCGGATTGAGGTCGAGCGCGCGCCGGTACCCTGCTTCCGCACCGATCCAATCGAAATCATTCACCACCATGAGGTAGGCCGCAGCGCTGTGGGCTTCGCCGAGGCCGGGATCGAGAAGTAGCGCGTTCTCGACCGCCGCCCGGGCTCGCCGGTAGGCCTCGTCGGGCGCCATCATGCCGCCCTCGGCCATCTCGGTGAAGGAAATCGCGATGCCGGTCCACGCCAGCGCGTATTGCGGGTCGCGTCCGATCGCCCGTTCGAACAACTCGACTCCGGCGTGCAGTCCCGTGGCAGTGAATCGACCGAACGCGTGGCGGCCCTGGAGATAGAGTGTATATGCCTGCAGGTCGGCAGTGGGCTCCTTGTGCACCCTGCTGCGCTCGTCGGCGGAGAGTTCAGCCTCAAGCGCCGACGCGATCTGCAAGGCGACATCGGTCTGGATGGCGAAGATGTCAATGAGGTCACGGTCGTACGTCTCAGCCCAGATGCTTCGGCCCGTTTCCGCGTCGATCAGCTGGACGACCACACGAACCCGCGCACCCGCCCGACGGATGCTCCCATCGAGAACCGTGGCCACATTAAGGCGAGAAGCGATCGCGCTGATCGGTTGGTCGCGATCGCGGAACGGCATCACGGAATTGCGGGCGATCACAGAAAGATTCTTGAGTTTGGAGAGGTGCGCGATGACGTCCTCGGTGATCCCATCAGCGAAGTACTGATCCTCCACGCCGGTACCGACGAGCCGGAATGGAAGCACCGCAACGGAGGCCCGCTCAACCGGATCTGCCTGTGACGGGGCGAGTGCTGCCACGAATTCCTCCACCGACCGGAACCGATCCTCTGGTCGCTTCGCGAGCGCACGCGTGATTGCTGCCTCAACCGCGGCTGGCACCGCAGGGTTCGCACTGCGAACCGAGGGAACCGGGACGCTCAGCTGCTTCGCGATCACAGACTGCCAGGACGGACCACTGAACGGAGGGACCCCGGCCAGCATTTCGTACAGCATAATCGCGAGCGAGTAGAGGTCACTTTGCGGAGTCAGCTCTCGCTCGCCGACAGCCTGTTCGGGACTCATGTACTCAGGCGTGCCCATCGCCATCCCCTCGGTGGTCAGTCGCTCCCGGGACCGTTCCGGCGGATTGACGTTGAAGGCAATTCCGAAGTCAGCAACCATTGGCCAGCCGTCGGCGAGGAGGATGTTCTCCGGCTTGATGTCTCGGTGGATCACGCCCCTGGAATGGGCGTAGTGCAGTGCCTTGGCGATGTCGGTCGTGATCTTCACTGCCTCGTCAACGTCGAGAGGCGCCTCGCGGTCGAGCTTGGTGCGAAGGGTCTCGCCGTCGACGAACGGCATGACATAGTAGAGGTCACTGTCGGTTCGTCCCGAGTCGAACAACGGCAGGATATGCGGATGCTGCAGCGCGGCGGTCGTCTTGATCTCCGCCATGAATCGCTCGTCGCTGATCACCGCCGCCAGCTCCGGCTTGAGGACCTTGATGGCCACTTGGCGGTCATGCTTGATGTCATGTGCCAGGTAGACAGTTGCCATGCCGCCATGACCGAGTTCGCGCTCGATCGTGTAGCGATCGGCGAGTGCGGCGGTGAGCGTGACCAACGGCTCGCTCATGAACTCGCCTCGGACTTGGGTGGGGGTTCGGGCGCCATGGGGGCAGGAAGCCTACCGATTGAGAATAACGGCTTGAGCCAGAAGGAGCCGACAGCCGCCCAACCCCTGGTTCGATCGGGAGGATTTGTCTGGGAGCCAATTCCTGCTGTACCTTCGGAGAGTCGACTCAGCCAACAGCACCCGCATGCCATTCTCCTCGCAACCCGCTCAGGACTCCCTGCATGGATCGCATCCTGCCGGTGATGGAACGGCGTAAATTCGGCGAAACCATGCGTCGCGACGCCTGGTGGCTCCCGAACATACCTGTCGTCGTGGTGCTCACCTCGTTCATTGTGTATGCGACCTGGGCCGCATTCCAGAATGCGAACTACACCTCCGGGCCCTACCTCTCGCCGTTTTATTCCCCCGAACTCTGGGGTGCGTCACCGCACGCCTGGTTCGGACCACTCCCCAACTGGTGGCCGGCGTTCCTGCCGTTTTCGCCGGCACTGATCATTCTGCCGATCCCCGCACTGTTCCGGTTCACCTGTTACTACTATCGCGGAGCGTACTACAAGGCGTTCTGGGCCGACCCGCCAGCGTGTGCCGTTGGTGAACCGCGCAAGACCTACTGGGGCGAGAAGTCCTTCCCGTTGGTGTTGCAGAACCTGCACCGCTACGGCTTGCTGCTGTCGACGCTGCTGCTGATCGTCCTCTGGCGCGACGCCTGGCTCGGGGTCTGGTTCGACAACGGCGTGGGCGGCAAGGAGTTCGGCATCGGCGTGGGATCGCTCGTGATGGTGGTGAACGTGCTGTTGCTCTCCGGCTATACACTCGGGTGCCATGCAACCCGCCATCTTTTTGGTGGGATCATGAATCGCATGTCGCACGCACCGATCAGGAAGTTCGCGTACGACTGCTCGAGCACCTGCAACCGGCGCCACATGAACTGGGCCTGGTTCAGCCTCTTCTCGGTGGCCCTGACCGACGTCTACATCAGGCTCTGCGCCACGGGCATCATCACCGACCTGAGGATCCTCTAGGTGGCCGAGTACGAACTGGTCGAGCACGATGTATTGGTGATCGGGGCCGGCGGAGCGGGGCTCCGAGCGGCGATTGCTGCTGCCGACGCGGGCGCACGAGTCGGTCTGGTCTGCAAGTCGCTCCTTGGCAAGGCGCACACAGTGATGGCCGAGGGGGGCGTGGCCGCGGCGATGGGTCACGTCGACGACCGTGACAACTGGCGGGTCCACTTCGCCGACACGATGCGCGGCGGCCAGTACATGAATAACTGCCGCATGGCCGAGTTGCACGCCAAAGAGGCTCCCGATCGTGTGCGTGAACTGGAGGCCTGGGGCGCGGTCTTTGACCGCACCGAAGACGGCCGAATCCTGCAACGCAATTTCGGGGGCCATCGCTACCCTCGGCTGGCGCACGTGGGCGATCGCACCGGTCTTGAGATGATCCGCACGCTTCAGGATCATGCGATCCACCAGAATATCGACGTCCACATGGAGATGACGGTCGTCCGGCTCCTCCGAAACGGGGAACGCATCACCGGTGCACTGGCTTACGACCGGGAGAAGGGACGGTTCACACGCTTTGCCGCCCGGGCAGTGGTGATGGCCACCGGCGGCATCGGGAGGGCCTACAGTGTCACCAGCAACAGCTGGGAGTACACTGGCGATGGCCACTCGCTGGCCTACGAGGTCGGTGCGGAACTACTGGACATGGAGTTCGTGCAGTTCCATCCGACCGGTATGGTCTGGCCGCCAAGTGTCCGGGGCATACTCGTGACTGAGGGCGTGCGGGGAGAGGGTGGGGTGCTCCGGAACTCCGAGGGCAAGCGCTTCCTCTTCGATAACATCCCCGACAACTACAAGAGCCAGACGGCGGACACTCCCGACGAGGGGTGGCGCTACACTCAGGGCGACAAGACCGCCCGCCGACCACCGGAGTTGCTGACCCGCGACCATGTGGCACGCTGCATCATGCGCGAGGTGCGGGAGGGGCGTGGCTCACCACACGGTGGCGTCTTTCTCGACATCGCCTGGATCAAGGAACGGCTTCCGAACGCTGCCGAGCACATCAAGCGCAAGCTGCCGTCGATGTATCACCAGTTCATGCAGCTGGCCAACATTGACATCACCGCTGTGCCGATGGAGGTGGGGCCAACCACGCACTACATCATGGGTGGCGTCCGGGTCGATGGCGACACCCAGATGTCATGCGTGCCGGGCCTGTTCGCCGCCGGAGAGTGTGCCGCCGGTCTTCACGGTGCCAATCGACTGGGTGGCAATTCGCTTTCCGACCTGCTGGTATTCGGCAAGCGAGCCGGCGACCACGCCGCAGTATTTGCGCGCGCCAATCCGTCAGCTGCCGACGCGGCAAGTACGGAGGCGGACGCTGCAGTCGCTGCGGCCCTTGCACCGTTCGCCGGTGCCAGCGATTCAGAGTCGGGGTACGCCATTCAGCACGAGCTGCAGGAGATGATGCAATCCCTCGTCGGCATCGTGCGTCGTGGGCCGGAGATGGTCGAGGCGCTCGAGCGCATCGTGGAATTGCGGGACAGGGCCACCCGAGTCGGCGTGCCGGGCAACAGGGAGTACAACCCAGGCTGGCACACCGCACTTGACCTCAGGCATCTCCTGCTGGTGTCGGAAGCGATCACGCGAGCCGCACTGGACCGAACCGAGAGTCGCGGCGGACACTTTCGGGAGGACCACCCCGACAAGGACGCGACGTTCGGAGCCTTCAACACGGTGCTCCGGATGAATGGCAATGGGGAGATGGAAATCGAACGTACGCCGATCCCGCCGCTGCCGAGCGAGCTGGCCACGATCATCGAAGAGCAGAAGGGATAGCCACTCCGCAACGAGGGACAGTTGACATGGGATCCACCACCTTCAGGGTTTGGCGCGGGGAACACGGATCTGGCGAATTCGTCGAGTACACCACCGAGGTGGGTGAGGGCATGGTGGTGCTCGACGCGATGCACCAGGTCCAGGCCGAAGCGGCCAACGACCTCGCCGTCCGGTGGAACTGCAAGGCCGGCAAGTGCGGGTCGTGTTCCGCCGAGATCAACGGACGCCCCCGGCTGCTCTGCATGACGCGAATGGACGAGTTGCCTGCGGGCGAACCGGTCACGGTCGAACCGATGCGCAGCTTTCCGCACCTCCGCGATCTGGTCACCGACGTATCGTGGAACTACGAGGTGAAGAAGCGGATCACAAAGTTCAAGCCACGGGCCCCGGACGCGCCTGATGGCACGTGGCGGATGACCCAGGGGGATGTCGACCGGGTCCAGGAGTTTCGGAAGTGCATCGAGTGTTTTCTCTGCCAGGACGTGTGCCATGTTCTGCGGGAGCACCAGAAGCATCCGGAGTTCAGCGGTCCCCGCCATTTCGTCTATACCGCCGCGCTGGACATGCATCCACTCGACACCGAGAATCGAATCCAGGAACTCAAGGACGAGCAATCGATAGGCTACTGCAACATCACCAAGTGCTGCACCACCGTGTGCCCGGAGCACATCACCATCACCGACAACGCCATTATCCCGCTCAAGGAACGCGTGGTTGACGAGTTCTATGACCCCGTCGTGAAGCTGGTGCGGCTGTTCAGGAGGAAGCGCACATGAACGCGGAACCACACAGGATCAAGCCGATCACTCTGGAGGGCGTCGCGGCCGCGCTGAAGAAGGCGGAACAGTATCGAGTGCTCAACGAACCGATCTCCGCCGAGAGCATCTGCCTCGACATTCTGGCCGTCGACCCCGACAATGTCGAGGCGCGCAAGCTGCAGGTGTTGGCCGTTACCGACCAGTTCTCCACCGGACGTCCCGCAGACCTGCACCGGGCGGAGGTGGTGGCGTCCGCCCTGCAGGATCCCTACACGAAGGCGTACCTGTTTGGGATCACCTGTGAGCGATGGGCCAAGGGGCTGTTGGAGCGAGGAGCCCTGCACGCGGGGGAGATGGCCGACGAATGGATCGAGAAGGCACATGGTTGGTATGCCAAGGCGGAGGAGGTTCGCCCGCCGATGAACGACGACGCCATCCTGCGGTGGAACAGTTGCGTCCGTCTCAGGGAGCGCAACCCGCACGTCGCTCCGAGACCGTCGGAGGGGTGGGAGCCGAGTCTCGAGGAGGGCTAGTGGTCACGAGCGAACTTTGGATGGTCGCTCATGGCTTCCCCTTGTGCGCCAACTCCTCGAACCAGTTCTCCACCACCACAAGCTGGCTGCCCATCACGTTTCCCGCGCGCTTGATCATCAGGAATCGCTGGCCATCCGCTGAGACGTCGTAGTTCCGGCGCGACACAGACTGGCGGACGTATCCGGAGGCATCGAAAAGCGTGCGCTGGCCCAGCAGCGCAAAGGTCGGGTTGATCGTCACCTGCGTCGCGATGAGCCGCGATTGCAGGTCGAGGTAGAACAGCTCGTTGCCCCGGAGGCCCCACCGCGGGGCCGATCCCCCCTCGGGGGATGCCTGCCACTTGGCCGTTCCCGGGTCCGGGAACGGAACAACGTACACCTCCAGGCGGCCACTCTCGCCCGAGACATACGCCATCCATCGCCCATCCGGTGAAAGGCTCGGTGAGTACTCGATGTGACTCGTCGCAACAATCGGTGCGACGACGCCGTCCGAAGGCCTTACGCCGAGGATATCCCCTGACCCGGCCGACGGAGTGGTGGTGCGAACCACGAGCCAGTCGCCGGTCGGCGACCAGACCTGTTCCGAGATCGGTCGCTTCTCGTTCAGGACCAGCGTGGCACTCGCTCCTCCGGCAATGGGGCGAACCCAGACGTCGCCAGCGGAACCGACTCCGGGCGAGCTCGTGATGAAACTGACCGACCTGCCATTTGCGGTCCACGCCGGTTCGTCGTGCTTTTGGCTCCCGATCGACAACTTGACCGCTGGCCCCCCTGACACTCGCTTGATCCAGATATCGGATGTGTTCTCGTGCTGCAGCGCGACGGCGAGATACGCCCCATCGGGCGACAGCGTGGGGCTCCCGAACGCCGCATTCCACGTGGCGTCGACCGGCTCCGCTTGGCCATTCCGCGCAACCCAGACCAGCTCGCGGCTCTCGGTCGCGTCGTCAACCGCGTAGACAAGCGTGCCGGATGCAGACACGTCGAAGTCAACCGGACCCACCATCGTGCTTGGAATCGCGTCGCTCACGAGTGCCGGTGTGCCGCCCAGTGTCAGAGCGTCCTGATCGAAGGACACCGACCAGAGCTTTCCGTCGGCGGTGGCGTACAACAGCTGTCCGTTCCGGGCATACCGCGCTCTGGAGCCCTCCACGAGAGGTGTCATCCGCCCGTCCGGAACACGCGCCACCGCGATCATTCGCTTGCCGTTCTGGTACTGGATCACGAACAGGATGGCCTTGCCGTTCGGGAGAACTTCCGGGAGGAAGTGCGACACTTCGTCTGCCGCGGTATCGACCCGCGTGAACGCCTCCAGCGACGCGCCCGGCTTGGCCTCCATCCTGCCGATGGAAATGGTGCCGTGGTCATCTTTCCACATCCGATAAATGTGCCCGTCACCACTCCACGACATCGCCTGTGGCAAGCCCAGCGAATCATCCAGCATGATTGCTGGTCCGCCCGCCAGCGCGGCCACCATGAGACGGCCTGCAGAGAAATACCCGACGCTCAACCCGTCCGGCGAGAAGAACGGCCCCTGGGCGCGCTCGGTGGCTGGCATCGGGGTGAAGGCAAGCTCGTCCCGACGGCGCACCAGCAGCGCGCCATTCGGCCCTCCAGTATGCACCAACACCTGGCCGTCGGGAGAAATCGCGAGTTCCCCGGTCCAATCCCGGATCGATGGCACCGCGCCGAGTGCGATCCGGTAGCGCACCACGGCCGGGGTCGCGACCGGCCGGGGGCGGAGCCACCCCCATCCTGCGGCCAGCAGTGCCAGTAAAGCAACCACAGCTGTTGCACCCAGCAGCCTGTTGTCGCGCATCGAGGCGCTGGCGCTTGCTCGTACCGCGCCACCAATTGCCCGCGTCCTGAACGCCGGATTGCCGAGGGCATCCGCGAACCCCTTGGCGCTCTCGAAGCGATCAGCCGGAAGCTTCTGCAATGCCACGTGGATGGCGTCGGCCACATGCGTCGGAATCGTCTTGCGGAGCGAGGTGACATCAGCCGGTTCGGCCGTCATCACCTTGGCGACGATCGCCTGTGCCGTGGGGCCGGAGAACGGCGGTTCGCCGGTCAGCATCTCGTACGTCACGCACCCGAGCGCGTACACATCGCTGCGCGCGTCGAGCTCGCGCTCGCCCATCGCCTGCTCGGGGCTCATGTACTGGGGCGTGCCGAGCGACATCCCGGTTTCGGTCATCCGGGAACCGGCCTTGCTGGCGGCGAGCGCGATGCCGAAGTCGGCGACCAGGGCACTGCCGTCGTGCAGCAGGATGTTCTCGGGCTTGATGTCGCGGTGGATCACGCCGTGACGATGGGCGTAGTCGAGCGCGCCGGCGATCTCCGTGGCGATGCGCACCGCGTCACCGATCGGCAGTTGCTTCTCGCGCATCATCCGGTCGCGGAGCGAGATCCCTTCGACGTACGGCATGACGTAGAACAGGAACGAATCGGCTTCGCCGGAATCAAAGAGCGGGAGGATGTGCGGGTGCTGGAGGTTCGCGGTGGTCCTGATCTCCGAGAGGAATCGCTCGGCGCCGATCACAGCCGCGAGTTCGGGACGCAGCACCTTGATCGCCACCTTGCGGTGATGCTTCAAATCCTCCGCGAGATACACCGTGGCCATGCCGCCGGCGCCGAGTTCACGCTCGAGAGTATAGCGGTGGGACAATGCGGCGGTCAGGCGGTCGAGGGTGCTCAACGCGCGCTCACGGCACACCGACCTTTCTCGCCAGCGCCTCGAAGGGCCCGAAACCCTTCAGCGCTTCGAATCGGCCCGACGACCGGATGTTGACCAGTTCGGGGACTCGATCATCGTAGGCCTTCTCCAGCCATTTCATGGCTGCCGAGCGGTCTCCCACTGCGGAGTAGATGTGACTCAGGGTCACTGACCGGAGACGCGCGTCAGGTAACGCGGCGAATTGCGTGGCTATGGCGCGCGCCTCGCTCACCCGCCCCCAACCCTGCGTAGGCCAGCGCCGCCAGATCCTGGAAGTCGTGGGCGTGACTCCACGCCAAACCCCAGCGTGGCGTGCGCTTCGGCCAGCGTGCTGTCGAGGGCCAGCGCCCGGTTGGCCTCTACCGTGGACTTCGGGCAGACATCCTTCGACAACCGGTAACCGAAGTTTGCCTGAATGCAGTAGGCGTCGGCCAATCCGGCATGGGCCCGGGCGAACATCGGATCGCGCGTGATGGCCTCCTGGAAGAACGCTTCCGAACAGCGAGATCAGATCTGGTTCGGTCACGCAGACTCGAGCCGGAACAATTCCCTGACTCGCCGCTCAACCTGCTCCGCTGTCCAGTCGGGGTGCTGGGAACGAATTCCCGCCGGCTTGAACACCCGCGCTTGCCGCCACAACGAATGCATGACCGCCACCCTTTCCGAAGCCGTCATGACCTTGAGGCGGGCGAGTTCCAGATCGGCGATGGCGCTCATGATCCAAGATACCGGCGCGCTGGCGGTTGGGCGCGCAGTGCTGCTGCTATGAGGCGGCCAACGCTAGTCATTTTCCCTCCCGCGCATCGGCAAGCCCCACACGTTCGACCAGTGGCCAATAACGCGGGTCGGCCCGAATCGGATCGAGCCTCGGATGCACCGGAGCCACATCAACCCGGATGCTTTTTCGGTGATCGCGGCCTCGAGCCATTCGAATGCTTCGTCGACGTCGCCGAGTGACGCGTGCGAGCCGAAGGGGCCGGCAGTGAGAAGGTCGAAGCCGGGTGTCATGAATGACCGGGGAGGGTGAGAAATCGATAGAGCAGATCGTGGACGCCGAGTTCCGCCGACCAGCGGTCCAGGTAAGCGTGGTCGATCAGTTCGCGATTCAGGGCGATGATCCCAAGGATATCGCGCCGTTGCTGTTCCGACGACTCGTCGCCGAGCCGATACCACCAGAGCTTGGCAAGCAGAATGTCTTCCCGAGTGGCGACCTGAATGGTCGGCTGGTCGGGCACCAGGACAACCCGTTCCGATCGCTCGAGCGCGGCTTGGTTGAAGGCGGACACCGCTGGGAAGAAATCCACTTTCAAGTAGGTAGTGCGGTGAATGAGGTTGAACGACACGCCTTGGCTGACGGAGGCCACAGCCTGTTCCGGATCCGCAAAGAACTCGGCGTCGAACGCGCTCATCAGGACGCGAAGGTCCACCGATCGAAAGTCGGCCACGATGTCGACGTCGTTGGTTGCCCGGAATACCGCATGCATGCTGGACGCCAGCGAGCCCGTCACAAAATAGGGAACTTGGTACGTCGTGAGCGTTCCGGTGACACTCAGGATCGCACCGGTCAGATCGTCCAGCCCGCTCATGGGTTGGGCCGTGCTGCCATGCGACGGGCCACCCAGTTCGCCGTATCCGCTCCGAATAGCTGTGCGAGGAAACGGTGTCGGACCGCATCGGGTCCCCGCGACCCGGCCACCAGCAATGCGCCCGCCCACGCGAAATCGCGAGCCAACTCCGACAAGGCAAGTGCGCGGCCGAGTCGCTCGGCGGGGCTGAGGATGCTGATCCGTGACCGTTGTTGTTGCTGGACAGCGGATGAAGTGTCGGGAACTCTAGACCCATTCATGCTGCGGAATCTACCCGGAACCCGGGGCGGTGATGGCGGAACAGGGTTTGGCGAGATAGACGGTTGCCATGCCGCCCTTCCCTAGTTCGCGCTCAATGGTGTAGCTACGGTTCAGGGCAGCCGAGAGGCGCGACGAGTCGCTCACTGTCCGGTTTTCACGAAATTCAGCTTCTTCAGCAGACCGATGAACCGAGGCTGTGATCGAAGCGGATCGAAGAGGTGATCCTGGCCGAGGTACACCATGAACTCCGAATCGCCGGCGTAGGCCCGCTCGAGATTGTCGAGCGCGCGCTCGTGATCACCTAGCCCGAGGTACACCAACGCGAGGCAGTACGGCGCCACCTGCCCGTCCCGCGATCGCTTTTTGAGATCTTCGAGCGTGCCCATGGCGCGGGTGCGGTCCCCCGTTGCCCCATACGCATAACCGAGAAAGGCTGTCACGAATGGCGGGGCATCCAATGCCACGGCTGCCTGCAATTTTGGTATGGCTTCACGGTAACGACCGGCATTCAGGTCGGCCCAACCGTCCACCTGAAGCGGAGCGAAGAAGGTCGGGTCGAGCTCAGATGCCCGGCTGATCAGTTCCCTGATCGCCACCGAATTCCGCTGCCACATGTAACCCATCGCGACATCCACCAGGATTGATGGGGAAAGCGGATCGAGTGCAATCGCGCGCCGCCCCTCAGCGATCGCCTCGTCGAGACGCCCCACCAACGCGAGTGTCTGGCCGAGCTGATCATGCGCGAACGCATAACTGGGGTTCAGGCTGACGGCTCGTCGGAGCTCCCGCTCGCTCCCATCCCAGTCGTGCTCAAACCACGCCTTGTAGACTCCAAGCGATGCATGGGCCTCGGCCGAGTTGTTGTCCAGTTGCACGGCCCGCGCAGCTGCCGCCCTCGACCTTGGCTTTGCTTCGCTGGCGGTGATGAAGCCCTCGTTGTACCCGGCCCAGAGGTATGCGTCCGACAATCCGGCATACGCCGGGGCGAATGTTGGACTCAGGCGCACCGCAGCGTCGAACTGGGCAACGGCTCGTTGCAGGTTCTCGTCACTGGGACGGTTGAAGAAGTACCGACCTTTGAGATAGGCGTCGTAGGCCTCAGGATTCACGCTCGGCGCGGCGGAGAGCCGGGACTGTTCCCGCGGCGTCAGCTGAACGTTGATCTCGCTCGCGATCGCTGCAGCGAGCTCGGCCTGGAGCGCCAGGATATCACCCGAATTCCGTTCAAAGGTTTTAGCCCAGAGGTGTCGGTCCGCCCGCGCATCGATCAGCTGCGCCGTGATCCGCACTTTGTCCCCGGACCGACTCACCGAGCCTTCCACGATCGCATCGACGTCCAGGGCCTTGGCGATGTCCGGGGACGATGGCCGGCTCGTGCCAGCGAATTGCATGGTCGAACCGCGGGACGTTACCCGCAGGGCGCTGATGGTGGCCAAGTTCGTCGTCAACTCGTCGGTCATGCCCTCGGCGAAATAGTCCTGGGTGGAATCGGCCGAGTAGTTGTCGAACGGCAGGACGGCGATGGAACGAATTGTGTCGGCACCACCTCCACCGGTCGTGTTGCTCTGGCGCGTGAACAGGTACGCCCCTAAAACGCCCAGCAGAACGGCGCCGGCCGCCACGCTGACCCATTTCCGTGATATCATCCGAGCCGGCGGGACAGCGACGGCCGATGGGCCGGCCGACAGTGCCTCGCTGAACTCCCGTGCTGTGGCGAAACGGTCCATCGGTGCCTTGGCGAGTGCGCGCATCACGGCGGCATCAACTGAAGGCGCGACGGTGTCGCGCAGCACCCGAAGCGCCGTTGGGCGTTCGGTCATCAGCTTGGCGATCATCGCCTGCACGGTGGCACCGATCACGGGCCGCTCGCCAGCCAACATCTCGTAGGTCACGGCACCGAGGGCGTAGATGTCACTCCGCGCATCGACGTTGCGATCGCCCGCGGCCTGTTCAGGACTCATGTAACTGGGTGTGCCGAGTGAGAGCCCGGTTCCGGTCAGCCGTTCGCCACCGGCCTCGCGCACCGCGAGGGCGATGCCGAAGTCGGTGAGGAACGCCTCGCCCTCGTGGAGCAGGATGTTCTCGGGCTTGATGTCGCGATGGACGACGCCCTGACGGTGGGCATAGTCGAGGGCGGAAGCAACTTGCCGGGCGATGCCGAGGGCCTCGTCGATGCCGAGCTGGTGCTCGCGATCGAGCTTGGCCCGCAGCGACTCGCCGCGGACAAACGGCATGACATAAAACAGGGCGCCGTCCACCTCTCCGGAATCGATCAACGTCAAGATGTGAGGATGATCGAGCCGGGCGGTGATCTTCACTTCGGCGAGAAAGCGCTCGGCCCCGAGAGCGGCGGCGAGCTCGGCGCGCAACACCTTGATCGCGACATCACGGTCGTGCTTGATGTCGTGCGCGAGATAGACCGTGGCCATGCCGCCGGCGCCGAGCTCGCGCTCGATCATGTACCGGTCGGCGAGTGCGGCGGTCAGGCGGGCCGGTGCGCTCACGCGCCTCGCTCAGGTGTTGAGGAGTTCAGTTGTGTCGGGAACGGCAAATCTACTGCCGGGGCCGTGTTGGCGGAACAGGACAGCGCGGGGGTCAGGCCAACGGGTGCGTCCAGCCCGCCGGTGAATGTCGTCAGCGTCACTCTGCTGCCGTCATTCAACCGCTATCTTCCCGCATGCCCACCCGACGCGATTTTCTCGGCTCCTCGGCGGCACTCCTCGCCGCCACCAGCCTGCGGTTTCCGTTACCGAATCCCTCCATGGCCGACACGACCCTGCTCTTTCAGGGCGACTCGATTACCGATGCAGGTCGCGCCCGCAATCGGACCGGTGCCAACGACAGCGCCGCCTTGGGGACGGGCTACCCACTGCTGCTCGCCGCTGAACTGCGCGAGGAACACCCCGCTGCCGCACTGCAGGTCTTCAACCGCGGCGTCAGCGGCAACACCGTCCCTGACCTGCAGGCGCGCTGGCAGGCCGATACCATCGCACTCGCCCCCGATATCCTTTC
>JBDSMU010000150.1:0-6383 GCA_039915685.1 Gemmatimonadales bacterium
GCCAGCGTCGTTCTCGTGGGCTCAATGTGATGGTCTCGCCGGTGCTGCGGCGGACCTTGTTGAGCAGGTAGTCGAGCCAGTTGTCGTACAGGAACGGGTGCTTCAGCAGGCGCAAGGTGGTTCGCGCTCTGTTCCAGCGAAAGTAGGTCCGCACCTGGAACTTGGCCACGGCTCCTGGGGGCTGGCGCTGCCGGTACAGGCCATGCGGCTCGTCATGCTCCAGCCACCCCTGCGCGACGAGCGCACCAAGAACGGGCCGGTAGTTGGCCAAGAACCACGCCTGTTGCGCTTGATAGAGTACACCGGCGTGTTCCCTCGATTCAGCCCGAACCTCGTGGGCCAGCGAGATCTCGAGCAGCGCCCGGCAGTAACTGGATAGATCGAATTGCAGTGTGAGAAATGCCTGGGCCCAACCGAAGGTCTTCGAACGCACCGACTCAAGACACTGCCGGATGACACGGGTGCTGTCGCCATCGCGGGACCAGCAGAAGAGCACGCGTTGCATCATCCGCGCCCGCACGAAGTGATCCCGCGCCCGTGGTGATGTCTCACGCTCAAAGTCCCGGCGCGAAATGATGATGCACTTTCCTTCCAGCACGCCGGACGCCCCGCGCGCCCGAACCGCCATGGCGTTGGGGGGCAACAGGTGGGCCAGCAGGATGGCGAGCCGCGGGCTGCGGACTGCTCCCATGACGGCGGCGCAGCGGTAGGCGAGGCGATACCCGACAACCACGACAAAGAAGTCGTACGGACTGTCAGGATGAGTCAGCCTTCCCTGCGAGCGGGAGCCGTAGTGCAGCACCGCTAGCAGCGATGCGCCGAAGATCGCGGCGATCTGAGTCGCCAGAGCAGCGGCTTCGGGCGAGACCACCTCCTCGGGACCGCTGGCTATCAAGCCGTGGTCCGGCACGGGCAAATCAGTCTGGGGCACCGAGCAAAGGTCAGGCCTCCGCTGCGGTCCGTCAATCCGCGCGACTGGGCCGATCTGATCAGGCCGGGGCACGCGGAGATGGTCCGACCGACGCGCGGTCGAGGCCGGATATCTCGACAATGGTCTCGGCAAATGATCGTCGCGAGCCAGCCGCGCGCTTGCGCTTTTCGGAGATTGGCGTAGATCTGCGTGTGCCCATATTTGGTGCGCGTGCTACCTGCCTTACGACCTACCACGCGCGCGTCTCGCTCGCGCTCGCCGTCAGCGCGTGTGCGACGCCCGTCTCGCGGACAGCCGGCTACATCGACCTGGTCCGTCCCGACCAGCGCCCCCCACTCGTCGGGGCAAAGGCGACGTCCGACTCGCTGTGGGGTTTGAGAGAGAACAGCCTGACGGGCGACGGCATCGCCGAGTCGCGACGCGCCGACCTGCAATCGCTGGTTGAACGGTTCAGTCCAACGCTCGTCCTGCCGCGCAACGACCACGTCACCGTCGCCGGCACGCGTTATTGGATGCTCCCCACCAACCAATCGCTCTACACCGACACGCTCCGCGTGGACATGATCCGTGCCGCACCGTTGGGCGTGGAGGACACGGTAAATATCGCGTTGAAGTCACTGACCCTCGACTCCCTGAAGGGCCTCGTCAATACGGCGTCGGGATACCGCAGTGATCCGGATCTGATTGCGAACGCGTACTTCGACTTTCCCGGCAACAACCCGCGTCAGTGGTGGCACGCCTACGGGCGCTTCCGCACCGGCCCGGACAGCGCACGCTGGGCGACGCCCACCGTCTATGCCCACCCGTTCATCGAACCAGCCGGCCGGCTCGCCATTCAATACTGGTTCTTCTACCCCGTCAACGATTTCATCGCCAATCACGAGGGCGACTGGGAACACATCGTGGTTGTCGCGAAGCCCGGCAATCAGGCGATCGACGAAGTGCACTACTACTTCCACCAGCGGAGCGTGGTTCTTCCGCAACGGGGATTCAAGCCGGATACGGTTGATGGCACTCACCCGGTCGTCTACGTCGGCGGCCGGATGTACCACGTTGCGGACTATCCCGTTCGTCTGGTGGCCGGCGATCGCAACGAGGGATCGCACGGCAGCTATCCATTCCCCGGCGAGTGGGAGGGGGTGGCCGGGCTCGGCGGATCCGAAAGTGTCCAGCGCGTTGACAAGGATTCGCTGCGCGCCATTCCATACCATCGGTTCGACGTCATTCTCACGCCGGAGCCGATCCGGATTGATTATGTGGCCAAGCCGGAGGTGCTCCGGGAATGGGCTTGGTTGCTGCTCCCGGTGCGATGGGGATTTCCGGTATCGCCGAGCACAGCAGCCGGAATCGGGATGGACGTGGGCAATCGGGCGCCGTACGGACCGGCGTTCAATGCCGGGTGGAATCGCACAGCGCCGGGCCTGATGTACCCGGGGTTCTCACTCCGACGGATCCCGAAGGTTCAGTCCTACTTGGAGGACCTGCTGCAGCCTTGGTATTACCTGTACATCTTCCGCACGCCGCGCTACGTCCATGACAGCCGCGACACAGTGGCCCATGCCGCACTCGAGCGATTGGGCCTTGTGCCGCGTAGCGGCGCAGGTGAGGCGGGTATCGGGACGACGGCACTTGGGATGAGCTACGGCTATCCAGGCGGCGATTTTGGGTCAGAGTACGAAACGTCGAGAGGATTTCTGCTGCAGGGCAGCCTCTGGGCAAAGGCGAGGCTCGGCGCGTTGGAAATCGCTGGCGGCTATCAGCGATTCCGACGGAGCGGAGACAAAGGTTCGAAACTGTTCGTGTATCCCCTTACGGTCGACATCGTCGCGCGCGCTCCCGGTGCGCGACTCCGGCCGTACGCCGGCCTCGGTGGCGGGGTATACGGTTGGCAGGCCCGGGAAGCGAAGTCGGCGTCGGGGACCTACTTGGCGTCCTCGGGATGGAGCTGGGGGTGGAACGCCCAAGCGGGGATGGAGTATTACTTGCGCCCCAGGGTGGCGCTCGACGTCGGTGTACGCCTGCACAACACCCACCTCGATCGCGACGCGGCGGGAATTGCAGGCGACCACTTGCGTTTCGTCTCGCTGTGGATTGGTCATTACTTCCGGTTCTGACGGCTACACCTGAAGGCCTGCAGTCGTTCCGACTATGCATCGTCTCAATCGGAACGCGGTGGCGGGCCGCTGCCGGGGTTGTCGCGCCGCAGCTCCACACCATGTCGGGTAGAAACAACTCCGTTGACGGCGCGCATCAGCAGAGAACGCTCGTGCGACCGATCGACGGCCATTCCCCAGAGAAATCCATGACGTCCCACCATCGCTGGCTTGTAATGCTCGGTGTCACGGCGCTGCCCGGCGCGTGCTCGAAGCCCGCACCGCCGGTGTATCAAGCGCCCGTCGTGTCCGCAGGGCCATCCGTCGCTGCGGTGGATGAATTGCTCAATGCTGACCGGCGATTTGCGGCGGCAGCGGCCAGCCGCAACCTCGTCGACGGATTGTCGGCCATATTCGCCGCCGATGTCGTGATGGCCGTCCCGCCCGGGGTTTGGGCCGAGGGCGCGTTTGCGGTCCGCGCCGCGCTCAATGCGAATCCCCTGAACGCGGATGCCCGCGTCACCTGGGCGCCCATAAGGGGAGGAATTTCCGCAGACCGTCTTCACGGGTTCACGTTTGGCTACATGACGGTGCAGCCACGGGATTCCGCCATCGTACCGATGAAGTATCTGTCATACTGGGTGAAGGGGTCAGAGGGGTGGCGGGTCGCGGCATACCGCCGGGCACGCAGGGCGGACGGAGCGGTTGACGCCCGCATGCTTGAGCCGGCGGTCCCCGACCAGGTGGTCTCGGTGTTGGGTGACCGCGTCGCGGCGGCCGACTTTGCCGCGAGCCTTGCCCAAGCCGAGCAGGCGTTCTCGGACGAGGCTCAACTGATCGGCCTCGGACCTGCGTTCCGGAAGTTCGGGTCGGCCGACGCGATGAACATGGGCGGGCCCGATCGCAGCGGATTCGTGATGAGTGCCGACAGCATCGGTGCGTACCTTGCCGACTCGATTCCCTCGACGCCCAGCACTGTCATTTGGAAGTCCGACCGCGTAATCGTTGCGCCGAGCGGTGACCTTGGGGTGTCGATCGGTGTCATTCGCCAGAAAGCGGACATGGCGGCTCGGGGCTGGCTGTTCTTTACCGTCTGGCGAAGGCCGTCGACGAACGCCCCGTGGCGATATGTGGCGGAGTAGGGGGGGCGGACGGGCGCGCCCCTGACAGGTGTCTTCGGGGGTCTCGCGGGCCGCGAGCATCCCAAGCGGTGAGGTCAACAATCGAGTCCGCGACGCCTCTTGCGGTAGATACGGACGACCGCCTCGCGGGAGCTTTTGTTGTCCTGACCGGGGGTAGCGCCGGAATCGGGCGGGCGCTGGCCGGTCAGCTCGCCGACCGCGGGGCATCAGTACTCATTGGGTCCCGCATCAACAGCGGCGGGCCGTTCGAGCATGTGAGTCTTGACCTCACCTCGTTCGCGTCCGTCGTGGAGTTCGCCGAACGGGTTCGCGATTCGGGACGGCCGATCGACTTGCTCCTCCTGAACGCCGGTGTTCATGTGCCATGGAAGCGCGTGACGACCGCCGACGGTCATGAGCTGCACTGGCAGGTCAACTACCTCTCAAATTTTCTCCTGACGTACCTGCTGCTCGATCTCGTTCAGCGGTCCGCACTCAAGCAGATCGTGTACGTGGGGAGCGAGGCCCACCGCCTCGCCGGAGTTCCCGGCGGTTCCCTCGCCGGCTTCTCCTATCGCTACGCCCAGTCCAAGGCTGCAGCGATGACATTCTTCTTCCGCCTCCAGAAGCTACAAGCCGAACTTAAAGTCCGGATCGTGTCGCCCGGATACGTGGCCACGGAAATCCACCGCCACAAGAGCCGGTGCTCAGCGTGGCTGGAGACCATCTGGTCGAACGTCCGCAAGGCTGACGAAGCCGCTACCGAGATTCTCCGCACGGTTATCGATGGGGACAGCCCGCCCGTCTATTGGGATCGCGGAAACCCCGCCATCCTGAGCGCCCGGTGCCGCGACGACGCGGAAGCGTCAGTGCTCTGGGGGCACACCGTTGTCTCGCTCAAGCACCTGCTTCCGGATGGATCGCCGCACGAAATGGTCACCAATTATTCCCGCACATGGTGCGGGTTCGGGCCTGCGATCGAACGGCCGATCGATGTTGACTCTCTCGGTCTGCTCGTGCGCCGCGCCGCCGATGCAGGCCGGACCGTCCGTGTGGTCGGAAGCCGGCATTCCTATAACGACTGCTTCTTCTCGCCATCGGTGATGATTTCGCTGGCCGCCGTCAACCGGAACAGCGGCCTGTCGGCGGACGGCAGCACCGTCACCTGCGAGGCCGGCGTGACGATCGGCGAAATCGGGTCGTACCTCGACGAGCGGGGCTACGCACTTCGGTACTGCGGCAACAACGGACGGCAGACGCTGGCCGGTGCGCTGGCAACCGGCACCCACGGATACGGTCGCGAGGGTGGGTTGATGTCGGAACTGGTTACTGCGGTCACGCTCATGGGCGCCGACGGTCGTCTGGTCGAGGTAACCTCGGAGCGTGACCTTCGCGCCGTCCGCCTCGGGCTGGGCACGCTGGGGATTGTCGTCGCGGCCACGCTCGCGGTCGAGCGGTCCCGTCCATGCGTGTTTCATTTGCGGAGCATGCCGCAGCCGGAGTTCGTCGCGGGTCTCGGCGCCATTGCCGGCGAGCACGAGTACCTGCGCTACATGCAGCATCCGGGTGACGAGGACATCATCCTCTACCTGACCATTGATCGATGTGTGGACGAGAGCACCATCACGCAACCGCTCCATTTTGTGGGGGCACCGATGGGCGGGTTGGGTCTGTTGCTGGCGCCCTGGCTCAGGATGCCCGCTGTCCGAAGGATGCTCGGCAGAGTGTTGCCCCTCGGCGGATATGGGTTCTCACGCGTGGTTCCGTTTTCCACCTCCCTGTTCGTTGGCAACGGAGTCAAGCAGGGGACTGGCGCGTTCGAGGACGTGGTCAGTCGGATCGGCGCCAAGGCGCTCGACCGGAACGATTGGGTAAACATGGAACTGGCGATCCCGCTCGCACGGTATTCAGAATTTGCTCAGATGTTCAAGGCCGACCGACCTCGCATGTCAGGATTCGGGACCCGGCACCCGTACTACGTCTGCCGCGTGGTCGGTGCGGCGCACAACGTGCTGCTCGGGCCGAACTTCGACCGTGACGTGGTGTTCGTGGACATCCATGCGGACCCGCGTGCCGCCAGCACCGACGCATTCCTGCGGGCGATCGAGACACAGTCGATCGAGGTGCTGTCGGCCCGCCCCCACTGGGGCAAGAAGTTTTTCGCCGAGCACGACGCTATACGGCGGATCTACCCCCGTGAAAACATCGACGCGTTCCGTGACGCCAAGCGGAAGTTCG
>JBDSMU010000044.1:0-4834 GCA_039915685.1 Gemmatimonadales bacterium
CATACATCGACATCGCCGAAGCCGACAGCATGCTGCGTTTGGTCCGCGCAGAGCATCATCTCCTCGGCGCACTCGCGCGGGCCAGTCAAGGGAGCTATGCCGCGGGCATGGTCGGCCAGCAAGAACCATTGCGTGCGGAGGTCGAGATGCTCCGGTTGAGCGGCTCCGCCGCGGAACTGGTGGCGATGCGGTCCCAGGCTTTGGCGCGACTCAACGCCCTGCTTGACCAATCCCCGGCAACGCCGCTTGCGGTGGCGCGTTTCCCGGAGCGACTCCTCAACGTCACGACCGCCTCGGGCACGTCCGGCGCGTTTCCGGACACTACCTTCGGTGCGATGGCAGGAAACTCGCCGCTCCCTCCGCCAGACAGCCTGCGACTTCTCGTGACGACTGCAAATCCGCGCCTGATGGCCATCAGGGCGAACCTTGCAGCGCAGTCGGCACGGGTAAGACTCGCCGAGCGCGACGCGCGACCCGACCCGACGGTGTCACTCCAGTATGGTCAGCGCGATGGACGGTCTGACATGATTTCGGCCGTCGTCAAGATCCCGCTGGCGATCCGACAGGACACGCGGCAGCGCGGGATCGCGCTGGCTGAGCGGGAATCGCTCGGTGCGCTCGATTCCGACGAGCTCGCGCTCGCAGCCACGCTACAGGCCGAGGTGCATGCCGCTGCGCAGGATGTGGAGTTGCACCGCACCCGCCTCTTGCTCTTCCATCAAGGCATCCTTCCTCGGGCGCGAGCCGCCGTCGCGGCTACGCTCGCATCCTACCGCGCCGGGTCGGCCAGTTTCGATTCCGTTCTCGGTGCTTACCTCGCACTGTTTCGCGACGAGGCCGAGACGATTCGGCTGTTCGCAGGGTTCTCGCGAGCGGTGACGTTGCTGGAAACCATCGTGGGCGTGGAGGTGATCTCATGAGACGCCGCATCCTTTTAGTCGTCGTCGTCCTCGCAATTGCGTTGCTGGCGTGGTTGACGCTCGGCCGTTCACGTCGAGCTGAGCAGGCAATGTCGCCACCAACAACAATGCCCGGCATGCAGGGAACGCCCGGGATGGAGGGAATGGCTGGCATGCAGGACGCTGACGCGGGCATCGCATTGGGAGCCGACGAGATTACCACCTTCGGCGTGACATTCGGGGTCGTGGAATCTCGGATGCTCGATGCGACAGTGCGCTCGACCGGTGTGGTCACGATCGACGAGGCGCGTGTCGCCCAGGTGACGTCCAAGGTGTCGGGATTCGTCGAGCAACTCTACGTCAACACCACCGGGGCATCGGTGCGTCGTGGGCAGCCACTGTACGATCTCTATTCTCCGCAACTTGTCGCGGCACAAGAGGAATTGCTCGCGGCCGCCACGCTGGACCGCCAGACAGTACAGGCGCCGATGCCCGGCTTGCCTACCGGGGGCGAGACGCTTCTCGCGGCGGCCAAGCGGCGCCTCCGACTCTGGGACGTGGGTGAGCAGCAGATTGGCGGCATTCTGCGATCAGGCACGGCGAGTCGGCGCATCACGTTCGCCAGCTCGGTTGGCGGCGTCGTGCTGGAACGGCACGTCGTCGTGGGGCAGGCAATCAGCGCGGGTGAACCACTTCTCACGATTGCCGATCTCGGCACGCTGTGGGTCGAGGCCGACCTGCGCGAGGCCGATATGCAGCACGTGCGACTCGGAACACGCGCAACGATCGAGTTCGCCGGACGACCAGGCAAGCCGGTCGATGGGGTCGTCACCTTCCTCGCCCCCATGGTGATGGGCGACGCGCGAACGGTGCGCGCGCGGATCGTCGTGCCCAACCGCGACGGCCGGCTGCGTCCCGGCATGTACGCAACGGTGAATCTCGCGACCGCAACGGCCACCGTCCTCGCAGTGCCGACGGCCGCCGTGGTGCGGACCGGCACCCGCGACCTCGTGTTCGTGGCATTGGACGGTGATCGCATCGTCGCACGCCCCGTGGTCTCGGGCCGCACCGCGGGCGGGTACACTGAGATCATCACCGGCCTGTCAGCCGGACAGCGGATCGTCACCAGCGCCCAGTATCTGCTCGAATCCGAGTCGAACCTTTCCGACATCATGCGCAGCATGATCGGTCAGGGGCGCCCCGATGCGATGCCGCCGATGAATGACATGAAAATGGATGGGAATGGCGGCGCGCCCGCAGCGGAGAAAGGGGCCGACATGAAGGGAATGCCGGGAATGGACGCACCTCGGCAGGATCGGCCATGACCCCCCTGCTGCGGTTCATCATCGAATGGTCGATTCGCCGTCGCGGGTTGGTGCTCGCGGCGGCAGCGGTGCTGACGTTGGGAGGCGCATGGGCACTGTGGCGCACGCCAGTCGACGCGATCCCTGACCTATCCGATGTGCAGGTGATCGTCATGACCGATTGGCCTGGTCAGGCGCCCGAACTGGTCGAGGATCAGATCACCTATCCGCTGTCCACCGAGCTGCTGCGCGTCCCGCGAACCAAGGTAGTGCGCGGGATGAGCCAGTTCGGATTGTCGGCGGTGTACGTGGTGTTAGAGGATGGCACCGACCTGTACTGGGCACGGAGTCGCGTGCTGGAGCAACTCGCGGCGGCGCAGGCCAAGCTCCCGGGGGATGCCAGGCCGATGCTCGGACCCGACGCCACCGGAGTGGGTTGGGTGATGCAGTACCTGGTGGCCGACACGTCTGGTACGCTCAACCTGGCTGAGTTGCGCAGCCTGCAGGATTTCGTCATTCGGCCGGCCCTCACGGCGGTGCCGGGAGTGGCCGAGATCGCAAGCTTCGGCGGGTACGAACAACAGTATCAAGTCACGGTTGATCCCGTGCGCCTTCGGGCCCACGGCGTTCCGCTGGAGCGCGTCGTGATGGCGATTCGCGCGTCGAATCGCGATGTCGGCGGCCGTGCGATCGAACTTGGTGGCACCGAGTACGTGGTGCGAGGTCGTGGACGTGTTACGGGGCTCTCTGACCTCGCGGGTGTCGTGGTGGGGATGGGTGCCGGGGGAGCACCGATCACGGTCGGCGACGTCGGTACGGTGCATGAAGGTCCCGAGCAGCGCCGGGGCATCGCCGACCTCAATGGCCGCGGCGATGTGGTGAGCGGATTTGTCGTGATGCGCTACGGGGAAAACCCGCTCGCTGTGATCGACAGCGTGAAAGCCCGGATGCAGTCCCTTTCAGCGGGCTTGCCGGCTGGGGTGACGTTCGTGCAGGGCTACGATCGGTCCGGCTTGATTCTCCGGGCGATCGGGACGCTGCGCGAGAAGTTGATCGAGGAGGGCCTGATCGTCGCGTTGGTGACCATCGCATTCCTGCTGCACGCACGGAGTGCGCTGGTCGCGATGGTTACGTTACCGATTGGCGTGCTCATGGCCTTTCTGGCGATGCGGATCCTCGGGCTGGATGCCAACATCATGAGTCTCGGCGGGATCGCGATCGCGATCGGGGCAATGATCGATGCGGCAATCGTCATGGTCGAGAACCTGCACCGGCACATCGAGCGTGCGGCGGCAGAGTTGATACCCGAGAAGCGCGTACCGCACTGGACGATGGTCGCGCGCGCTGCAGGTGAAGTGGGACCGGCACTCTTCACGTCGCTGCTCATCATCACGCTCTCGTTCATCCCGGTGTTCGCCCTTGGCGACCAGGAGGGTCGCCTCTTCCATCCGCTGGCCTGGACCAAGTCGCTCGCGATGGCCGCAGCGGCGTTGCTGTCGGTCACGCTGGTGCCGGTGCTCATGGGGCTGTTCATCCGCGGGCCGCTTCCCCCCGAATCGGCGAACCCGGTCAACCGTGTTCTCATCGCGGGGTATCGCCCGATGATCCGGGCGGTGCTCCGCCATCGCTGGCCGACCGTCGGCATCGCGATGGTGATCCTTGCGATCACGATCTTGCCGTGGACGTGGTTGGGAAGCGAGTTCATGCCGCCCCTCGACGAGGGGAGCATCATGGACATGCCATCGCTTGCACCGGGGATCGGTCCGGGAGAAGCCGGCGTGATCCTGCGGCAGCGCGATGCGGCGCTCGCCCGGATCCCGGAAGTCACCACGGTGCTTGGGAAGATCGGTAGGGCAGAGACCGCCACCGACATGGCACCGCTTTCGATGATCGAATCGATCGTGCTCCTCAAGCCTCGCTCCGAGTGGCGTTCGGGCGTAGACCATGACTCGCTCGTCGCCGAGATGAACGCCTCCGTGCGGACGCCTGGTGTTGCCAACATGTGGTCGATGCCGATCCGTAACCGGCTCGACATGCTTTCCACCGGGATCAAGACGCCGGTCGGCATCAAGTTCTTCGGGCCCGACCTGGGCACGCTCGACAGCCTGGCACAACTCGCCGAGGCGATCGTCGCCACCGTGCCCGGAGCCAGCTCTGCGTTCGCCGAGCGCGCGCTGGGCGGGAGGTACCTCAACTTCGACGTCGATCGTGATGCCGCGGCGCGGTACGGACTCGCAGTGGACGACGTGCTGTCGGTGCTGCAGACCGCCATCGGCGGTGCCGACGGAGGCGAGGTGATTAGCGGGCGCGCCCGGTACAGCATCCTGGTGCGATATCCGCGCGAGCTGCGGGAATCACCCGAGTTGCTGCTCGATGCCACGGTGCAGGCGCCTGATGGGTCGATCATTCCGCTGCGGCAACTGGGTGCGCTGCGTGTGCTCCCCGGTGCGACGCTGATCAAGAGCGAGAATGCCGAAGCGACGGGCATCGTCTACATCGATGTGCGGAATCGCGATATCGGAGGGTTCGTGAACGAAGCGCGGGCTCGGCTGCAGCGGGAACTGCCAATGCCAAGCGGTTACCGGGTCGAATGGTCGGGCCAGTTCCAAGCGATGGAACGGGCAACGCACA
>JBDSMU010000083.1:0-2835 GCA_039915685.1 Gemmatimonadales bacterium
CCGGGAAAGAAGTTGACCTCGAGTTCGTCCTCGATCCCGATGCGCGATGTGTAGTACCCGATCAGGGTGAGCTCCTTGAGGTCACGCCAGAACGTCCCGCCGGTCACGCCGACGGCGTCCCGCTCGACCGCGGTGAGGATCGCGTCCTGTTCGACCGCGGTTCCGTCGATGAAGAGATGTTGGACGGTGCGCCCGCTCCGAACGTCGAGATCGATCAGCCCATCGAGAAAGCGCCGTTGCCGCGCCACCGGATAGTGATCCGCCACAATCCGCTCGGCGAAACGGCTGCACTCCGCCACCATCGCGCCGGGCGTCTCGGTGTCCGGAATGATCCGGTCGCCCGCAGCCGCAACGGTGTGCATCTGGTGCATGTCGAAGAAGCCGAGCGAAGGCCCTCCTTGGGCCAGCTCGCGATGAGTCCGGCGACTGACCGCCAGGAGCTGGTCCGGCGTCAGCGAACCGATTGCACAGACGCCCCCGAGCAGACGGAGCACGTCGCGACGAGAGTACATGGCTGGGCCTTGAGAGGGTTGTGACGGAAAGTAACTGAGAACGGAGATCCAAGAGTGGCGCCCGAGACCAACGATGTTCCGTCACGCGGTCTCGGGCGCGGGGATTCCGTCGACCGTCGGCTCGGAAGCCCGCCCATCCGGCACGCGTATGATCCGAGCCTCCTCCGACGGACCCCGCGTCCCTCGCCGCAGCACGGGTTGGTTCGTATCCGTGGAAGTACCCCGCCGCAGTTCAGCTTCGTTCCATCCAGCTCTTGAGGGCAAGCGGGTGCGCGGCGAGCTGCGGCGGGAGGACTTCTCTTCCGCGCGCCCCAGCCGAATGCACTATTCGCTTCCCGAGGGAAGCCGTGCCGCTGCGTGCCCGCGCAGCGGGCGGCAGCGGCGGAAGGCGACAAGGGAAGCGAGGCGCGCTGAGTAAGTCCGACCAAGCAGCGGGTCGCGACCCGCGAGCCCGCGAGTTGGAGCCGACGAGGGTGGAATCTCCGATCGAGCCCGCCGGCACCGAACCGGGTCCGTGCATCTGCGGGACGCATTCCGTTCAGTGGGGCGTTCGCAGCCGCGCATCAGGAATCTGATCGATGCGATCGGTGAGCACCCGGGAAAGGAACTCCTGGGACTCGACGATCCGGTCGATCTGCTGCGCCATCTGGTCGACCTGAGACTCGAGCTGCTGCACTCGGCCGTCTCCGCCGTTGCGATGGACCAGCGGTGCATCGTCGGTGAAGCTCGCCGGGTGGACCCCCTGCGCCGCCGCGATTCCCCAGAAACGATCCTGCAGCCGGCGCCGGATCCGCGAGTTGTGGATCCACATCCCGGTGGCGAACGCAGCCCAGATGAGTGCCATCAGCATCAGCACGACTTGATCCCGCACGGTGGCCTCCAGTGTCAGGCGTGACGGCCCTTAATCGAATGAGTCCGGCAGCAGCGCGCAATATCAGGACGGAATCGAGAGCACGAAGGTGTCGATCATGAGCGCGGTCATTTCGGGCGCGTCCATCATGATCCAGTGCGACACCCCCGGGACCGCCTCGTGCGGAAGGTGGGGCAGGAGCGCATGAAGCGCGATATCGGCGGAGTTGGACGGAGACGATACCAGCAGCACCGGGCCGGGGTACGCCGAGAGCGCCACAGCGGGCCGGTACGACAGGAGCGCGTGGTAGATCGATCGCACCATGGGGCGGGGCGCCGCGAGCATCGCTGCACGAACCTTGAGTTCGGTGCCCAACGCTGCGTCCACAAGGGCGACTTCAATCGCGCCATCCACCGTCTCGAGGAAGTGCTCGTCGGTGTCGAGGCGGGCGCGGAATGCGTCGAGCGCGCCCGCAGGAAGGCCGGTGAAATCGCCGGCTCCATCCACGACCACGAGTCCGGCCACGCGCGTCGGCGCCGTCCGCGCCATCTCGATCGCGACGCTCGCACCAAACGAATGGCCGATCACGATGCAACGATCGATGGCGAGCTGGTCGAGGACCCCCAGCATGTCCGCCGCGTGGGAGGCCACCGCGTAGTCGCCGTCGGCAGGAAGCGCCGAGCGACCGTGTCCTCGCAACTCCGGGACGATCACGCGGCTAGCCGTAGAGAGCGCGTCCGCGGTGGAGCGCCAGAAACCGGCGTCTCCTGCCATGCCATGCACCAGCAGGATCGGAACGCCGCCATCGCCGTTCTCTTCCAGCACGATCGCACCAGCATTGCCGCGCACCGTCCTCACTGCCACGGGACCTCCGCGCCGTAGGTCGGTCCCAGCGGATCGGGCGCGGCGTATTGGCTGCGAACAAGGTGTTCGTTGCGGGCGGCGGCGATGCTTACCGCGAAGCGCTGCGCGTAACCGCTGTCGCCACGATCAGGAAGCGTCGGACTGTCGAGGTTCTTGGCTCGGATCACCCCGATCTCCGAAGTAAGTCTTGCAAGCAATTTATCGGGCACCATCCCTCGAACGACGTCGCGCCACCAGCCCGGAGGCCGGTGGCGCGACAGAGGGATCGTCCCGCCCCGCAGGGCGCACGAACGTGTTCGACCGTCAGCTACCGATTCATAGCCCGGTAGATGGCGAGCAGCACCATTGCACCGATCACCGAACCGATGAACCCGACTGACGGCGCGAGGCCCAGGGCCCGGGCCAAGAAGGCACCGACGAATGAACCGGCGATGCCAAGGATGGTGGTAATGATGAAGCCGCCTGGATCCTTGCCCGGCATGAGGAACTTGGCCACGATGCCGATGACGAAACCGATGAGAATGGTCCAGATGATGCCCACGGTACGCTCCTGTCCAAAAGTGTGATCCCGCAACTGTACCCGGCCGAGCCGGGCCCTGCACCTGCGCC
>JBDSMU010000042.1:0-4935 GCA_039915685.1 Gemmatimonadales bacterium
CGGCTAAGAGCCGCTTCTCGGCACAGAGGGAGGCTGAAAGCCTCCTTGCTTCTCGCGATGCTACGATCTGTCCGACGCACGAAGCAAGGCGAGTTTACTTGCCCTCAGCCAGCGGCTGATAGCCGCTTCTCGGCACGGAGGGAGGCTGAGAGCCTCCTTGATTTGTTTCGTCAGCTGATCTGAACTCGCCACGAACCAAGGCGAGTTTACTCGCCCTCAGTGCCGAGCCCGGGTGATGTCCGACCCGAAGGGTCGGACCACCCGTGGGTCGCGCGAGGGGCGGACCACCCGTGGGCTCGTGAGCGCGCCCCAACCTCACGGCGTCACCGTTTGCGGCAGCAACGTCACGTGGATGTAGTTCTCGGTTGATAGGTACCTCCGCGCCGCATTCCTGATCGCGTCAGCCGTCAGCCCCTCGACCAGTTTGCCGTACTCCAGAATCGCCTTCGGGTCGTCGCCGTACTGATAGGCCGTGCCCAGCTGCGCTGACCAGAAGAAGTTCGTCTTGATCGCCGTTTCCCGACCACGCAGCTGCCCTTCGCGCACCTTCTCGAGTTCGGCTGCCGTCGGTCCGGTTGCGGCCAACGCAGCGATCTCGGCGAGCACCGCGGCGGTGAGCTCAGCCGCGCGGTCTGGCGCGCTCCCGAACTGCACCACCGCGTTGAAAAGCTGCGGGTCGGTGCGGCCACCACTCACGTTTGCGTTGACGCTGTAGGTGCCACCCAGCTTCTCGCGCAGGTTGTCGATCAGGCGGTTCGAGAGCACCTCGCCCAGTGCCGACATGATGTAACTCTCCTCGGGCGAATACGTGAACGGACCGGTGAACATCATCATCGTCTGGCTCTGCGGCTCGACCCCCTTCCGCACCACCCGCTCGACCCGGCCCGTGGGTGGGCGGATGCCGACGTCCCGACCGACTTCCTGCCGCCCGCTTGATGGCAGCCCGCCGAGATACCGCTGCACCAGGGGCTTGATGGAGTCGAGCGCGAAGTTGCCCACGATCACGAACGTGAAGTCGCTGGCGTCGGCAAAGCGGTCCCAATACACGGCCAACGCACGATCGAGGTCGATTTCGTCAAGCAGCTCGGGGCCAAACGGCCGCGCGCGGAAATGGTGCTGCGCCCGCGTGACCGAGAGCGTGTCGAAGAACGCCTTCTGCGGGCTGGCGTTTGCGTTCGACATCGAGGCTTGCATGCTCTGCCGAAACGCGACGAACGCGGTACTGTCACGGCGCGGCGCCGTGAACCGCAGGTATACGAGCTGCAGCATCGTCTCGATGTCGTTGGCCGACGAGTTGCCGAAGACGTTCTCGGTGCGCTCGCCAATGGACACGTTTGCGGACGCCGTCTTGCCCGTCAGCAGCTTGCGCAGGTCGATCGCGTTGTATTCCCCCAGTCCACCGGCGCCCGCCACCGTCGTGGCGTAAGAGGCTGACACGAACAGCGAATCGGGGACCAGCGACGTTCCGCCTGGACTGAACCCGCTGAGCACCACCTGGTCGTTCATGTAGTCTGTTGGCTTGAGGACGACGCGCACCCCGTTCGCCAGCGTCCACTCGGTGATTCCCACCTCGGGAATCGTGCTCTCGGTGGTGATCGCCGCCGGGGCAGGGAGCTTCGCCAGAAGCGGTCCTGACACCGCGTTGTCACGATACGGCTCGAGAGACTTCGTCTTGACAGCCAGCCGGACCGCATGGAGCTCGGCCTCCGTTGGCACCTTCACACCCGCCTTGTCGGGTGCGCTCACCGTAATGACCTGGTTTTTCCCCTCGAGGAGCGCCTTCGTCGCCCGGTTCACCTCGTCCAGCGTGATCACCGGGTTCAGCCGCTGGTACGCCTGGTATTCGCCGGCCGATCCGAGCACCTCCTCCCCCTGGAGGAAGTGCCGGAGTAGCTCCGCCGCGCGGGCGGCAGAAGGACGCTTGGTGAGCTCCTTGAACAACTGCTCCTGCGACTGGATCGCCTGCGCTTTCGCCCGGGTGAACTCCGATTGGGTGAACCCGAACCGCATCGCCCGCTCAGCTTCGGTGAGCACCGCCTCGAATCCGCGGAGGATCCCGCCTTCCTTGACTCCGCCGAACATCGAGTAGCTGTCGGCACTACCGACGAAGTAACCCCGCGTGGCAGCGGCGAAGGCGAACGGCGCGTCGGGCCGCTGGACCAGCTCCTGCATCCGGGCGTTGAGCATGCTGAGGCCCAATCGCTCGATGTAGCGATCGCGGAACGCTGCGAGGGTGCTGTGGTCGCGCCGCGGTAGCATGCTGTAGATCACGAAGCTGTGGTTGGTCGCCTCGGGGTCAGTGGCAATCGTGACGTACACCGAATCATGCTCGGGGATGGGATACACAGGCCGCGCCATCGGCTCGCGGCGCTTGAGGCCGGAGAAACGTGCGCGGATCATCTTCTCGACCTCTGCCTGGTCGAAGTCCCCGACGGCCACCACCGCCATCATGTCGGGACGATACCAGTCGCGGTAGAACCGTCGCAGCGTCTCGTGCGGAAAACTCTGGAGGTTCTCGACCGTGCCGATGATCATCCGGTCGGCGTAGCGTGATCCCCTGGTCAGGACCGGGAACTGCTGGTCCTGCATCCGCGCGCCCGCGCCCCGCCGCAGCCGCCATTCCTCCGTGACCACCCCGCGCTCGGCTTCGATCTCGGTCGAGTCGTACGTCACGCCGTGCGCCCAATCGTTCAGGATGTCGAAGCCGCGCTCCAGAAATTTGCCGGTGTCAGTAGGCACCTGCAGCATGTACACCGTTTCGTCGAAGCTGGTGTAGGCGTTGACGTCGGCGCCGAACCGCGAGCCGATCGACTGGAGGTAGTGCACCAGGTCATTCTTCGGAAAGCTCTTCGTGCCGTTAAAGGCCATGTGCTCAGCGAAATGGGCGAGGCCGCGCTGGTCTGCGTCTTCGAACACCGAGCCGACGCTCACCGCCAAACGCAGTTCCGCTCGATTCTCGGGATACGGGTTGCGCATGATGAAGTAGCGCAACCCGTTGTCCAGCGTCCCCACCGTCACCAGCGGATCGAACGGCAGCTTCGCGGCGTATTCCGCAGCGCTTGGCGCCCCGGCCGGAGTCTGGGACGCTGCAGACGACGCGCCCACGGCAACGAAGAGGGCGCAGGACGCGAGCAGGCGGGCGCAACATGTCATGGGGGACACTCTGGCATGGGAGACGTCGGCAAAAGGACCAATCGAGTATACGGTCCGGAATCGGCCGCGGTAAGGGACCATGCATATGAGCACCGTGACCCCGAATGGGGGCAGCTCCACATGGACGGCGCGACGGTGGCAGCGTATGCTACAGGAGCGGGCGTGTGCGGCGTCCGGACCGCCTGAGCCGGCTAGCGCGGAACCTGCCTGGACGGTCCGAGGGACGCAGCGCCGGGCGCGGCGGCCTGCAGATCCATTCCCTGTTTGCCAGACCACCTCATGGAATATCAATGACGAGCCTTCGGATTCAGCACACTGTTTCGAACTTCGACGGTTGGAAGCGCGCATTCGAGAGCGATCCCATGGATCGCAAGGGTTCCGGTGTCGTGAGGTACCACGTACACCGCGCGATAGCCGACCCGACGTTTGTGATGATCGATTTGGAGTTCACGACCACGGCGCAGGCGGAGACGATGCTGGAGCGGCTTCGGCAGCTATGGGCCGGGCCGGGCAGGGCTGTAGTGCGGGATCCTCACGCGTGGGTCCTTGAAACTCTGGAATCGCAATCGCTGTGACGGCGTGCGGCGGCTGCCGAACACACTCTTGCTGCGGCCGAGGCCGTAGGCCCCGCTGCAGAAGCGCCAACCGTTACGTGGCGACCGCAAACACGGAGGTACCCGATGTCCAACGTGATGCCATTCCTGATGTTCAACGACCAACTTGAAGCGGCAATGGCGTTTTAAACCTCTACGTTCCCGGACTCTCGAATCAAGCACGTTGCACGCACCGGAAAAGACGGCCCAATGCAGCACACCCAACGGTATCGCAAGGGTCGATTCGCGAGCCAAGCAAGGAGTTTCCATGCATACCCGCATGCATGCGGACCGCGAAGCAGGTGACAACCGCCGCCCCCGTTCAGGGACGGTGGTCGGCGTACTCCTTACCATTGCCGCGCTCACCGGTGCATGGTCAATCTGGAGGTTTGCGTGGCCGATTCTGTCCACGGGAGACGTGGGCGAGCACCTGGGTCATTTCGAGCTTCTGTACGTCCACGTGATCGGCGGCACAGCGCTGCTTGCGGTCGGTGCCGCATCTCTTTACATCGGCTCGACGAAGCGGGCGTTCCGGTGGCACCGCACGGTTGGCTACATGTACTTGATAGCCGGCGGCACCGGAGCGCTGCTCGGAGTCGTCCTTTCGCTCGCGAACACCCACTCCGATCCTATCCTTCCACTCGCGCTCGACCTCACCGCTGTGAGCGAGACCGGCTGGGCGCTTGCCACGCAGGGTGTGGCGTGGCTGATCGCCGCGAGCATGGCGTTACGGGCGGCGCGAAACCGGCGGTTCGATTCGCACCGTGGATGGATGATCCGCGGCTACGTCATCGCGTGGGGATTCGCGCTGGGTTCCGTACTTGGCGGAGTGCCCGCGATCGGCGAACTCGGCGACGGTGCTGCCATCCGATGGCTGACGTGGGTTGTACCGCTGCTCGTGTGTGAAGCTGCACTCCAATGGCGCGACACGTCTGTTCGCGCACGTGATGTCCGAGTCGAGGTCATCTCATGATCTTTCATCACATCTCTGCCGCCGTCATGCTCCTGCTCGCCGCGCCGGCATTCGCTTGCCTCCCCGCGCAAGGGCAGCCACTCGCTGCTACCGCAGCGAACCGGCGTGTCGACGCACTCTTCGCCAGCGTCGTTCGCGCCGATGGCCCGGGCTGCGCGGTGGGCGTCTATCGCCACGGAGAGATTCTCCTCGCCAAGGGTTATGGTCTGGCCAACC
>JBDSMU010000043.1:0-12062 GCA_039915685.1 Gemmatimonadales bacterium
GGATCTCGTGGGGCATGGTGAGACCAGCCCAAGATGTAAATGCCCTGAAATTGTGGGGTCGATAGAAGACCTTTCCGCCTGACTCCTCGTACTTGACGCAGGGCTGCTGACCCAGCGCCGATGAGAAGACGATCGTGTGGGTGTGCCCCGCGAGGGCGAGCGCCCGGCCAACCACTTCATCCATCTGCTGGTACCCATACAGGACGGCATTTTCATAGTTCGCCTGCTCCTTGTCGGTCGGCTTCACCGCAAAGGGGGTGGGGTCCATGTTGCGCCAGTGCACATGCTGAAAGTGCGCGGTGCTGTTGAGGAAAAAAGTTGAGAAATCGGGTTTGACCCGCTTGAAGTACCAGTTGAACACGTCCCACTGCAGCCGATCGAGTACGATCGCCCGCCGCCAGTGGAACTTGCCGGTGACCCGCTCATTGACCAGTTGCCGCACGATGTACGCGATTGTCGACAACGAGAGTCCGTGTGCCATCATCCAGCGCAGGAATGCGACGTAATCGGCCGACGATAGCGGGACGCTCTTGTTGGTGTGCTCCTGCACCTGAACCGTCACGAAGCGCAGGTAGGGGTCGAATTCATGGACCGGGTGTGGCTTTGCCCCGACCGTCCACGGGTCGGGGAGGAGCACGCCGTTGAAGGGCTCCTCGTAGCGCAGGTTCATGCTGCCGCAGATCCAGTTGGTGAACCCTTCCCGGGAGAGAATGTCCCAGATCCGCAGCTTCTTGCACTTCGGTCCGTCGCCGAGTTGGAAGACGCCGTGCTCGGCATACGAGAGCCCGGTGTGGACTGTCACCCACTGGATCCACGGCTCGAGGACGTCCTGCTCCTCCTCGGCATCAGTCACGTAGACCAGCGATTCATCGTGGAGGCGCTTGAAGTTCGGGAGGTGCCCCTCGGTGATGAATCGGTGCATCAGTTCGGGGGACAGCTCGTTGAACTCCAGCATCAGGACCGGGCGTGGCATCGCGACTCCATGTTGGGGCCGCCGGAATGGCGGATCGAACTCTAATGGGCGTGCAATCGACGTGCCGTCAGGCTGGTAAGATGCTGGCGGCGCGCAGTCACGGCAACAGCGATCGCCGGTGTAGACTTCCGAGACTGCTTGTCCGACACAACCGGAGGACCACCCCGCCGTGCGCATTGTTGACGACCTCGGTACCGATCTTCGCCTCAAGGCCCGGTGGTGCTACGGCACGGACAGCGGCGTGGGCACCATGCTCCGACTCCTCTTCACCGATGGCACGATGGCCATGGTGTTCTATCGGGTGATGCAGTGGGCGCGGCGTCATCGGTTGACGCCGATCGAACTGCTCGCCAACCGCCTCAACGGGATCTTCTGCAACTGCTACATCGGGCGGGGGGCGGAATTCGGGAGGGGTTTCGTGCTGGTGCACGCCGACGGCGTGGTGATCAACCGGCTGGTGCGGGGGGGCGAGAACGTCTACCTCGAGCATCAGGTGACGATTGGCGCCGATCGCGGCACCTCGCCGGTGCTCGGTAACGACATCTTCATCGGGGCAGGGGCCAAGATCCTTGGGCCTGTCACGATCGGCGACGGCGCCCGGGTGGGTGCCAACGCAGTGGTGGTCAAGGATGTGCCGGCGTGGTCCACAGTCGTCGGGGTACCGGCAAAGGTGGTGCGCCAGCGGAATCCCGACGACGGGGACTCGCTGGCGCACCTTGGTGCTGCTGAGCAATTCCTGGAGGGTCAATTTCCGGCTGCTGGGGACTGACACCTGAGTGGGGCCAATTTGTACGCGCACCGCCTTTGGAACTCCTGAGCAGCTCCATCCATGTCGGCGCGAACTGCACGGCTCTTGCCTGTCGCAATTCGGCCAATTGGTCGGGTGGTAGAGCAGGCAGCTACCCCCCCGTCACACCGCTGCTCGTGATCGTGAACGCCTTGCCGTTCACGGTGATCGTGCTGCCCGCTCGCGAGACGGTAGGGGTTCCGGTGCCCCATACCTGCCAGAGGACGCCGTTATGACGAACGCGGACCTGCCACTTCTTCTCAGCTACACTCACGCCGTCGTCTGCATAGACCGCGTTCTCGTCAATACTGTTGACCGCGACCTGCCCATCCAGCCAGAGCGATACCGGATCACCCGTTGCAGCCGTCCACGACACACGGTTGCCCGTGATGGTGGGGTTGACCGGCACATGCCAGATCGACCACGGCGCACCGTCGTATTCCACGACCGTGGCACCATGCTGATAGGTGCCGTTATTGTAGAATTGATCCAGCCCGCGAATTGACGTGCGAGGATCAACCATCTTCACGGAGTCGCGCACGATGACAACCGGCTGACCGTTGATGGTCGCCAGCACGGTCACGCGGTGTCCAATGTCGAGGAACGGGTCACTCGGTGCGGGCCATGTCGTCGCCCAGAAGTTGCCACGCACCGTCCCGGCAATCGCTGACCAGTTGGTGCCGGTGGCCGTCCACGCCATGCGCCGCACATTGAAGAATGACAGCCCCGCGTACAGCGGCCCGTTCACGACGTTCTCTGCCGCCTTCGAGACACTGGCATAGGCGATCGGGTGCGTCAGGAGCCACCCGTTGCGGTACACCTGCACGTCGAACGGAGGCCCGAAGTAACCGCCATGATCTGCCGCGACGTTGTTCATGCCGGTGGCCCACTGCCAGATCTGACCATCGCGGCGGTAGAGTTGCCCCATGCCGCTGGCGACGTGCGTGACCTGCTCTGGTGTCGGCTGACCGGCTACATCGGTACGCCAAGCGAACAGTCCGTTCGCCATCAGGCCCGTCGCCGTCTGGCTGACGGGGTACTTCGTGATCAGAGCCGCCACCAGACTCTGCGCGTAGGGATGCGCCGACGTGCCAAGGAACGCAACCCGCTGATATATCCGGTAGGCAAACCCACGGGGCGAATCGTCGTCAGCCCATTGCAGGCCCGCGTTGAGGTCGGGTGTCACTTCAAGCGCCTGTACCTTGCCCACGTCGAGCAGCGTTGGTCCGATGCTCGGCACCACGTCGCGTCCGGTGGCCCCGCGATAGGCGAGGTTGCCCATCGCCAGAAGCTGAAGCGTGTTCGTGTTGTACTGACTCGACTCCATCCACTGCCCGCCCGCTGCCATCGCCATGATGTCCGGCAGCGCCGCAAAGACATTCGGGCGGTTCGGGGTGCGACCGTTGTAGATGTCCCACAGGATCGCGCCGATCCCTTCCCCGACAATTGCGTCGGTGTCATCTGACCGCAGACCAGCCGACTTACTTGCCCACTTGTCGTAGACCGGAGTCAGGAACGCCTTGTCCTCCACCGTGACCCACGGCGCCAGCAGGTCTAACATGACGACATCGGCAGTAAAATACTGTCGAATGTTGTCGGGTGATGCGTTGGGGTCTGCCCACGCCTTCAGCTTGGTGATCGCCTTTGCTGCCGCAGCAGCGTCGTTGTTCACGGTCGCCACGATCGCACAGAACATCCCATTGTCACCGTACCGCTCCGTGCCGGTGCCAAGCGTGCCACAAGTCGCGACAGCGGCCTCCCACATCGGGTGATTACCGGCCTTCATGCCATTCCAAGTTGCGAGCCGTTCGGCACTGACGAACCGCCGACCCGCAATAGGTGGCGCAGCGGGGGTCGTGTCTGCCGGAGGCGGCAGGGGCGAAGTGGTATCGGCGGGTGGAGGCAGCACGACCCCTGAATCCGCCAGCGTGGGGTGATAGGCGAGAACGCTGTCGCCCGCAATCGAATCCAGAATGGTCGGTCCCCCGGGTCGATCGACCAGCACGGGCAACACATCGCCTCCACATGCCAGTGTCGAAATTGTTGCCAACGCGATCAGGAGTGCGGGGAATCGAGTCATCGGTGTCGTCTTGCCTGTCGGGGTGAGATTCCGGGGTCCGGTGGGGGCCCCTTGTCAGGTATCGGCACGGCCTGCCGAAAGGGAAAGCCCAGAACGGTCGCGGCCGCGAGCCCAAGGATGAAGGTGGTGATCGATGCGTAGGCCTTGGCGAGGAAGAATCCGCTGACGACCGTGCCGGCCATGGCGGCCAGCATCATCGTTGCAAGAATGGCCTCGCCCTCCGCCCCCGCCACCCGACCGCGCAGGGATACGGCAGTCCTTCGCTGATAAAGCAACGATCGGGCCAAGGTGAACCACATGGCACAGAATGCAAGCAGACCCAGGACCCCCAGCTCGACCCCGACTTCAATGAAGGAGTTGTGCGCCGCGCGATCGCTGCCGTTCATCCAGTCGAAGAAGATCGGGAAGTTCTCCATCCCGTAGCCCCACGGGCGCCATGTCATCCAGACCAAGCCGCGTTTCCAGATGGCAACCCGCCCCTCGCCGCCTTCGTAGTCGCTGAAGTCGGTGAGGCGACTATCGGCGCCGGCAGCGCTCGAGATCGCCACCGCCGCCACCACCACGATGGTGATATACAGCGCCCGCTTCCATCGGGTGGTCCCGAACGAGATCAGCGTCAGGGCCACTGCGCCGAGCCCCAGGATGCCCCCGCGGGATTCAGTGGGTACGATGGACATGGTGATGACACCGGCGGCAGCAAGCCAGTGGACGCCGCGGCCGCCGGCGCGCTGGGCCAGGTAGAGCGCGAGCGGGACGAGCGCGACAAGTATCTGGGCGAGGTCATTGGGGTCGAGGGTGACCCCGAGGCCGACGCGCGAACTCTGCCCGAAGGTCTGGGCGGACTCGCCCAATATGTACAGGCCGACTACGACGGCGGCAACGAGCACCACCCTCAGCGCCGAATTCATGGCGCGTCGATCCCTCAGGAAGAGCGCGCACGCGAGGAAGACAACCACCGATAGGCTGTACCGGTAGATGGCAGCCATTAATGACCCGGTCATCCAGATGCCAAGCGGTGCGGTGACAACCGACAGCACCGCGAGCAGCGCCTGCCACCGCGCCGCGAGCACTTCGGTGAAGAAAATCTGCCAGCCCGTGGATGTCGTCGACACAACGGTCATGATGAAGATCGCGATCGAGAGCATCATCGGAAGGCGGGGCACCGCAAGAACGGGATAAAGCTCTTGCAGGCGGAGCACTGAGAACGACAGGTAGATGCCAAGGACCCAGGCGCCGGCGCGAATCCCACCACTTACCTCAGTTCGCGACCATGACGAACGAGCCCTGCCCTGGTTCGTGGCCATCACGCTGCTCACTTGGTCGGCAAGATTTGGGGGCGAGTCGACCGCTGCTCCCCGCGGCGGGGGCACCGATCGCATGCGGCGCTGCGTCACGGCGCCAGCCCCACGAGCGGGTCAGCGCCGTTCGCCAACGCGGTAATGATCGACGCCGCGTCCCACGCCGTTGAAAACCCGAGCGAGAGTCCGCGGCGGGTGCATTCCTGGCCCAGTAAGTCGAAGGTCGTATCAAGGCCACCGCCGAGCAGCGCCGCCGCAAATTGGTCCAGGGCGCCGTGGGTGTGCAGCTTGATGAATTGGTGACCGCCCACGCGAGGGGCGTTGGCCAGCCAGCGACGCACGCGATGCGGGGTCGCTGGGTCGACGTGGGTGAGCTCGCCCATTTCCAACGAGGGTGCCCACTTCCTGCGCTGGTGCCTTCGAACGGCAAGCGGCCCCTGAACCATCAGGAGGGCATCCCGGACTCCGGCCCCCGGCATCACCGCTTCCCCGGCGTCGTGTGACTTCGGCGCCCCGGGATCGTCGACAGCCCAGTAGATCGAATTGACCGTTTGGGTCTGGCAGGGAGATGGCGCCGAAGGCAACGTGAAATCCGCATAGCATCCCATCTCGCGAAGAATGGTCAACTCGTTGTCGAGCCCGCAGAAACGGCCCGACGGGTGCGAGTTGTCGAGCGCCCAGTTTCCGTGAATAAACCCGAAGGCGGGTCGGCCCCTCACTTCCCTCAACAGCCCGTGGTCGTTGCGCAGGGCATTGACGAACCCCCCAACCACCTCACGGAATGCGTCTTCCCCTTCACCGTCGTGGTGCAGGTGGACCTCTACGTCTGCGATCCCTGCCCGCACCAACCCAGCAAGTGCCTCGATCGGAGCGGGGTGGTAGTCCTCCGCGGGGTAGAAAAACGAATACCGAGGCCTGCGGCCGTGGCTGTCGCGGTGCGCGTCAGCAATCCGGGGCCAGCGATCGATCCACGGGCGTACCCGGTCCATCGCTACTTTGTCGTCGGCGGGATGCCGGTACGGCTCGTAATGATCCGTGATCAGCAGCCAGACATGCGTCGTGGGCTCATGGCGCCTGAAGCTCGCTCGCACCAGTCCCGGCATCCAGATTTGTGCATTACGTGGTAACGTGACCATCAACCCGCCCTGTTTCCCCGAGAACCTGCTCGATCTGCGCGATGGCCGAGCTCCAGGGGCGCGTCACCGCAACCTTGCCGTGGCGCTCGCCCGCTGTTGCCAGCACAACTGCAATCGCTGCGCCGAACTCGGCCGGGTCCCTCGTAGGAACCACGCGATCGGCCCCGGTGGCGAGCTCCCTCACCGCCCCTACGTCCGTCGCGACAAACGGCAACCCGCAGGCCGAGGCCTCCTGTAGCACGTTCGGGGTGCCCTCGGAGAGGGACGGCAGCGCGAACACGTCTGCCGCCCGATACCAGGTAACCAGTTCGTCGTGCGGCAGGCGACCACTGAAATGAACTTGTTGGCTCGTGCCAAGCTCCGCCGCGAGCTGTTCGAGGGAACGGCGTTCGGGGCCGTCACCGATCAGAGCCAGCAGCGGGCGCGGCTGGACCAGTTCGGCGTGGGCCCTCAGCAGGAGGTCCACCCCCTTGATTCCTACCATACTCCCGGCCCACAGCACCACTTGTTCGTCCTTCGGCAGACCGAGGGCCCGACGCGCATCGAGCTGGTTGCCCGGCGAGAACCGGGAAGCATCCACGCCCCGCCTGAAGACGTGAGTGGTGCTGGACCGGGCTCCCAGCGCGACTGCCCGGTCAACGAGATGGCGTCCCTCGGCGAGGACTGCATCGGCCATCGCCAAGGTGCGCCCAACCTCCCGCGCGCGGGCCGGGTCGGCGGTCACCACCAGCAGGTCGGAGCCACCGGCGATCAGGATCACCGGGACGGCGAGCGAATGCGCCAGGTCTGCCGCAACACGGCCGTCGGGATGAATCCAGAATGCGATCACTGCGTCGGCCCATCCCTCGGCTGACGCCTGCGACGCAGCGCGCCCAATCGACCAGCCCATCCAACGGTGATAGGAGGAGCGAAAAGCACCGGGCGGATACCAGAACGCTGGGTACCAGATGTCGGAAGCGTGACGGTGGGCCTTCCACGCGAGCAGTCGCTGGTGCCACGGCACCGGAACGATTATCCGCACCATGTGACCGCCTGCCCGCAACGCCCTCACGAGTTCGGCGTTGAACGTCCCCTGGGACGGCCGGACCGGCGTCGGGTGAACATTGCTGATGAACAGGATATTCACGTGACTGACCGGCTGAGGGCGAGGCGGTAGATGTCCGCGTATCCCGCCGCCATCTGGTCGAGGGAAAACTCTGCGTCAAATCGCAGCCTGGCCGACGCCGCCAGTTCCACGGCGAGGGAGGGGGCGTCAATCAGCGCCGAGACAGCGTTGGCCAGGGCCGGGGCGTCTGCCGGAGGAACCAGGAGTGCCGACTGTCGATCCGACACGACCTCAGGGGTCCCACCCACGGCTGTGGCCACAATCGGCAAACCCGCGGCCATCGCCTCGAGCAGCGTCAGCGAAACTCCCTCGCTGACCGATGGCAAGATGAACATGGCCGCCCGAGGCATGAGGTCCTGCACGTCGTCGCGCATGCCGAGAAAATCGACCGATTGGTCCACGCCGAGGGCGTGAACCCGGGCCGTCAGTGATTCCCGCTCCGAACCGTCCCCGACGATGGCAAGGCGAAACTCAGGGTGTCGGGCCACAATCATCGGCACCGCATCGATGAGGTGCCGATGACCCTTCACCGGCTCGAGTCGACCGACGCAGATCGCCGACCAGGTCGGCTCCGCTCTCGGCTCCACGCGGTCGGGGCTGGCCACACCGTTGCGGAGCACCGTGATCTCATGCTGAGGAAATCCATCGACGTCGACGGCGTCACGGTGCGTCGCCGACGAAACGACCGCAACCCCGTCGACGCGACGTGCCGCCCAGCGCATCCCCACTCGGGCGGGGAACGACGATGGAGTGCTGGCGCCGTGCTTGGTGTGGACGTGGCAGGGAATCTGCACGAGTCGACGTGTAGCGGCGCCGACCAGCAACGGCGAGTTATTGTGGGAATGCAGGATCTCGGGGCGTCGCTGGCCAAGGTGGCGGGAAAGCTTCAGCGCCAGCGTCATGGCCCCGCCGTGTTCGCCGTGCGGAAGGACGTCAACGTCGATACCTGCCCGGATGAAGGCCGGTTCAAGTGCGCCGGCGCGACGCAGGCATATCACCCGGCCGCGATACCCGTGGGATGCCATCGCCGGGATGAGTTGCAGTACGAGTTGCTCCGCACCGCCGACTTCCACCGAGGTGAGAAGATGCGCGACGTCGATCATGGATTCGGATGCGGACATTCCATTGCCCCTGCTCCAGAGATTACTATCCACCCGTGATGCCGCCTTTCGCGGCGCCCATTCCTCCAGGGAGACTCACTGCATGTCGACATTCGGCCTCGAACTGCAGGATCGGCAGCGCCGCTTGCTGCTCGCCGCGTACCCGATCTTCATTGTGATGGCGCTCAACCCGATCATCACGCTCCTGGTGACACGGTGGCCCCTCAAGTTCGACAGCCTCGCGTGGCGTTTCTTCTTCAGCGGTCAGTTGATCTCCGACGCCATGCCCTATCATGCGACCGCACTGGCCCTCATCATGCTTCTTGCCACGCTGCTCGGCCACAGAAATGTGGTCCGAGCGGTGGCGATCACGGCCATGGTGTCGGCGGTGGTGATCGGGGTCGCGGTGCTGATGTTCGGTCTCGACGCACTCCAGATGCGCCGCACCATCCCGCAGGGCGGCAAGCCGCAGTTCGACGCAGCGGGGCTCAAGACCTTGGTCCTGAGCGTCACGCTCGCACCGGCGTTGCTCTGGATGGCGATTCGGGCATTCGGCGCGACTCGCGGCACGGTCGCCCGTTCGGTCGCATCCGACGCCGGGCTCGTCGTCGGACGCTGAACACGTTGCGGGCAGGGTCAGGGCGCATCGTCGATGCGACCTGACCTGTCAGAAGCTCGGCAGCACCGCTCCGACTGCCGGGATGAGTTCCCGCGCAACTCGTGTGGCCATGGCGTCGGCAGCTGGCGCACCATCGTCGCCCACCGGAACCACGATCCGGACCAGCGCCTCCTCCGTCCTTCCCCGCAGGGCAGCATCCCGCAGCAACTCGTACTTCACCGCATACTCATTGGCGGCCACTCTCCCGCGCCCTTGGTACCAGTAGTACACAATCGATTGGTCCGCGCCTCGGACGATATGGTATCGATTCACCGTAACGGTGTCGCCCGACGGGAGCGCAACCTGCTCAACTCGTGAATCGACAGGTTCCCACCCGGCGCCGGGCAGGCAATTGCGGGGTGAGTGGATGGTCTTTCCCTGCCGTTGCTCGTCGTAGTAGCCCACGTAGACGCTGAACCGAGGCACTCCGTCGACGTCATGGGTGCGCAGGATGTAGTCGGTGAAGCCTGCGACGCGCTGCTCGTCTTCGCCCACTACGACGTCGGTACCCGCGATACCATCGAACACGCGCTGGATTCCCGAGATCGGCGCCGCAAGCGGTGTGGGTCGGACTCGGCCCGTCACGAGAACGGCGTTCACGAGCACGCCCATGCCCAGGAGGAGGCCGGGAATCCATCGCACCGGTTCACGCATTTCGTGTCCTCCACCTGATCACGCGTTGCTCGATTGCTCCGATCAGGGCGCCGACGCCGCCGATCAGGCCGAAGGCCACAACGAACAGTGCCCAGCCCTCGCTTTCGTGCATGAACCCCCGCCCGAGGGCGGGGTCGACGAAATACATCAGGAAGGCGGTCAGGAAGATCCGGAAGGAATTGACCACGATCGCAATCGGAATCGTGAGCGCAATGAGCACCACCCGACCGGTCACGCTCCTGAGCCAGATTCCGCCGATCATCACGCCCAACGACACCAAGGCTGTGAGCGAACGGAGCCCGCTGCACGCTTCCGCAATGAACAGGGTCTGCCCCGGGATCGCAATCACGTTCCCGTTGGTGCGCACCGGAATATTGCGCCATTCGATCAGCGCCGTGCCGATTTTCGAGGCGCGGAATTGCAACGGAATCGCCAACGAGTTCGTGATGGTCGCGGGGAGTGGAATCGAGAGCAGGAGCAGGCTCGCCGGCAGCCACCAGTGCCTGACCTGGCGGAGGCCAAATGCGAAGACGACAACGCCCACCGCGGCCAGCCACATCGAAAACCGCATCGTGAACAACTCGGCGGCCAGCCCGGAGAGATACCGCAGCAACACCGCAGCCACGAGCAGAGCGGTACCCAGCCCGACGTTCGGCGCCCGGTCACGGACAAGGCCCGACTTCCAGGCCAGCCATATCGAAACCGGAAGGAGGAGCAGCCCGTGCCCGGCGTCGGGGTTGGTCCACCAGTCGCGCGCCAGCGTGCGAGCGGGATCGGCAAAGAGCAGCCCGAAGGCGATCAGTGCTGCTGCGAGGGGTGCGTATTCGCGCGCCGACCAGTCGGAGGGCGGCAGGCGAAAGGCATCGGCAGTCCCCGGCAGGGCCGGAGCTACCATCCGCCCTTCCGGAACAGCATGACCGGGATCGTCTTGACCATGATCGTGATGTCCTGCCAGAGACTCCGCTTTGCGATGTATTCGAGGTCGTGCGACACCTTGCGACGCACATCGTCAACGGAGGTGTCGTACTGCAGGTGAACTTGGGCGTGGCCGGTGATTCCCGGTGGCACCCTCTGGCGCCGCTGGTAGTGCGGGATCTGCTCGCGCAGTTCGGCGAAGAGCTGCGGCCGCTCAGGCCGCGGTCCGACGATGTTCATTTCGCCGCGGACGACGTTCACAAGCTGTGGCAGTTCATCGAGTCGGCAGCTTCGGAGGAAGGCCCCGACCCGCGTCACCCGCTGGTCACCGGCGGTGGCCCAGACTGCCTGGCCGGCCGACTCGGCGTTCGCCGTCATCGTGCGGAACTTGTAGATGACAAACGGCTTGCCACCGATATCGCTGGAGCGGCGCGAATCATTGCGTGGCGCACGGAGCTGTCTTGCGTCCAGACCGACGCGAGTCTGGGTGTAAATGACGGGTCCTCTTGAGGTGAGCTTCACGGCGATCGCGATCAGAACGAACACGGGCACGCACAACACGAGTGCGACCAGCGCCACGAGCACGTTGAGCACCCGGATCGCCTGATCGTGGTTCCTGCCTGATGCCGCGTGTTCACCGGTGGTGCCCACGTCGTGCTGCTTCACGTCGGTCAGGAGATCCTCGGAAGTTCGAACCGCTGCGTACACGTCCCCATCCTGGTATTAGAGAACCCGTGTAAGCAGGTAGGCGAGTGATGCCACACCGGTCACGATGGCCACTGCCTTGCTCAGCGTGCCCGGCTTCTTGACCCCCACCATGATCTCGTCCCCAGCCTGCATGTTGAGCTGGTCGAGGGTCCTGCCCTCCCTCAACGCAGCAGTGAAGGCGTCGGAGGAGACGATCTCGCGGTCGGCGCGGTGCACGACGCTCTTGTCGAGATCGGCGTTGCCACCCAGCCCACCAGCGGCGCCCATGATGACGTCGGAGATCGCCTGGTTGGCCGACACCGAGTAGAAGCCGGGTCGACCCACCCCGCCGAGCACGGCAACCCTGATCAGCGATTCGGCAAGCACCACCGGATCACGCAGATACTTCGCAATCTCGCGCTGGAGGTGGGGCTCTACCTCTGAGCGAAGCAGCCCGCCCACGGGAATCGAGCCAAGCGACGGGATCACGAGGGTCAGGGTCGGCGTCACGATGTAGTTGTTGGTCACGGCAGCGTCGCTGGCGACAGCGACCCGAATCACGTCGCCCGGCCGAATGTCACCAGCGCCAAGCCGGTGACGGATCAATGCTGCCTCATCCCGCTTGATCGACTTGATCGCGCTCGAGTAGCCGCCCGACGCAAGGATCCG
>JBDSMU010000116.1:0-3699 GCA_039915685.1 Gemmatimonadales bacterium
CGGAGAACTTTTCGATTCTGTCGAGGAACTGACGGCATCCCTCACCCGCCTTGCCGCTGACCCCGCGCACCGATCAAGGCTCTCCGTGGCTGCCCGGGAGGCGGCCCAGCAGTGGAGCGCCGACGTCGTGGTGCCGGCGTATATGGCACTCATCGACGAGGCCCGCCAGCGACGGTGGCCATCCCCCTCCATGACCGAATAGGGACGATGATTCCCCTGTCCTGTCCGCGCTGCCGGTACGCAGTTTTCATTACCGTGCCCACGATCCACTGCGCCGGCTGCGACTCGCGCTACCCCGTCGTTGGTGGGATCCCCGACCTGCGGACGGCACCCGACCCGTGGATCGGGATGGCCGAAGATCGCGCGAAGGGGCTTGCAGTTGACTCATCCGCACCACCCGGGTTCGAGGCCGCGGTGCGGACCTACTGGGCGATCACCCCGGAGACCACACCGGCTGATGCTGCCAGGCACATCGATCACGTGCTCGGTGCATTGGAACGAAGCCGGGAATGGGTCGCCAGCCTCGACCCGCCAGCACGCGTAGAGGAGGAGTGGCTCGACCTCGGTTGTGGAACGGCGGATATCGCCTGTGCCGCCCCTCGGGGAGTCCGAGTCACGGGTATCGATGTGGCCTATCGTTGGCTGGTGGTGGCCCGTCGGCGGTTGGACGAGGCAGGGGTCGATGCGGAGTTGATCTGCGGTAACGCCCAGTCACTGCCGTTTCCCGAACACAGTTTCGACAGGGTAGTGGCGCTCGGAACGGTGGAACATTGCGCCGACCTCGACGCGGTGTTGCGCGAAACCATGCGTGTGCTCCGCCCGGGGGGGCGCCTGCACCTTCGCACCACCAATCGCTTTTCAGTGTTGCCTGAGCCCCACGTCGGGTTGTGGGGAGTCGGCTGGCTGCCCCGCGCCTGGGCCGACCGATACGTCCGGTGGCGCGGTGGACGCGGCTTCGACCACCACTACCCACGCGGGCCGCGAGAGCTGTCGCGCGCCATGCAGCGTGCCGGCTTCACGAAGATCTCCGCCCGCGCGTCGCCGATGTTGGAGAGTGAGCGACACCGGGTTCCACTGTTCTGCCGACCGCTGATTCCATTGTACGATGTAACACGAGGAGTGCCGATGCTGAATCTGTTGATCCGGTCAGTTGCGCCAATGCTTGACCTCGAGGGCGTTGCGTCATGACCGGCCCGATGATCTTTGCCCCCGACTATTACCAGCGCATGCGTGAGCTCGAGGCGAACTCGTGGTGGAACGCCGCCATGCGCGACGTGGCCGAACGGCTCATCGGTCAGGTGCCGTTGGCCAAGCGAGGCATCATGCTCGATGTCGGATGCGGATCGGGCCAGACGATGCACTGGTTTCGCCAACGCTGGCCCGGGTGGCGCACGGTGGGCCTCGATGTGTCACGCGAAGGCCTGGTGGCGGCTCGCACCGGAGGGGGAGAGTGCGTGCTCGGCGGGTCTGCGCTGGACTTGCCGTTGCCCGATGGGAGCGTGGATGCGGTGATCACGCTGGACGTCCTGCAACACCTGGCACTCGGTGGTGGCGATCTCAGGGCACTACGCGAAATCGAAAGGGTGCTGAAGCCGGGCGGGTTGGTGTTCATCCGGACGAATGCGCAATCGTGGCCCACCACGTCAGACGATTCAAGCTTCAATTTCCACAAGTACTCCGGCGCGGAACTCAGGGAGAAACTTGAGGCCACCGGGTTTCGCGTTCGCCGACTCGGGCGGTTGAATGCCCTGCTCGGACTAGCCGAAATTCCCCGAGAGTTCCGGGCCAAACGATCGGGGGGTGATGGGTACGTGGGCCTGTTGGCGGACGTGCCTCGCCAAAACCTTGCTTGGCACGCAAAACGTGCATGGCTCGGTGTGGAAGGTGCCGCGATCGGTGCCGGACTCTCATTACCCCTCGGGCGCACACTGGTTGCGACCGCGGAAGCGCCCTTAAGGTGAGGTAATGATTCACTCTGGGCGCGAGCCCGCCGAGTGAGGCGGACCGGCAACGCCCGCGGCCTACCCGTCGACTGGACAAAGTGCCGCGTCCGTGCAACAACTTGATGAATTCAGGCAACAATTTGCGCCCGATGGTCATTCTGCAAGTTGTTGTTTCCAAAAGACTTATGACATTCTCTCGCCGGGGTGCAACATTTGCAAAAGCCCGTCCCGCACCCCCCAACCCCAGGGAGATTCTACTATGTCCAGTTTCACACCGAGCACGATCGGCCGCCTTTCGGCAGCCGCGCTCGCGTTTGGCCTCGTCGCGTGTCAGGGCGAGCCTCCGACCGCCGCCGATTCGCCCCGTACACCGATCGCATTCGCGATCGGAGATGCGCCTGGCGATCCGACAAACTCAACGCCCGAGCTCGGGAAGCTTAAGGTCTGCAAGTCGGCCTCCAGCAACGTGAGCGGCACCTTCACGTTCAGCCGGACTACTACCGATCCCAGCACCGGGTCGGTTCTGGCCACCGCTACGATCGCACCGAACAACTGCATCGTTGCCGCGGTAGACCCCGGAATTGGCATCAATGGCTCGGCTGTCACTACCACTGAAACCTCTGCCGGCATGACCGGGGTGTCGGCACAGCGCGTCGATGCAAACAACCCGACCCCAATCAATGAGCCGTTTGCGAATGGCGGCTCGCTCTTCATCAATGCGTTCCACGGCTTCACCATAACGTACGTCAACTACGTTGAGCCGTCGACCGCCATCAACGGCTGCTCACCGGGATACTACAAGACCCACGCGTTCCCGACGCTTCCGAATGGCTACACTTCGTCGACCAGCTTCGCTACTGTGTTTGGCAACAACGTATACGGCACCAAGACTCTGTTCCAGGTGCTCACTACCACCGGCAACGACGGGCTCGCCGCGCTCGGACGCCAGACTGTGGCGGCATACTTGAATGCCGTCATCTACCCCGACTTTGGCTACACCCCGGACGGTGTCATCAGCGCCTTCAATACGGCTGTAAACACCGGGACCGCGGCCGATCAGAACGACCTGAAGAACATCTTCGAGGCTCTGACCGATGTGGACGGTCGCATCTGCACCAACCCGACCGCGAAACTCGGAAGGTAACGGAACCAAGAACAAGGACGCCGCGGCTCAAGTCATCGAGCCGCGGCGTTCGTATTTCACGGCGCTGAGGGCGAAAGCAGCTGAAGCCCGAGGATGATCACCGCCGCGGCGCCTGCCTTACCGCACCTCGCGCCCCGCGCCCCCCGTCCCGCGCCCTGACAACCAATCCCCACCCCACCACATTGCATGAAAGTGCTTGTTATTCAATGGCTTACGTGCTTTGCACGGATTGACCGTGTGTCGCTCGTGATAAACGATTCGTCATACCCATAACGATAGCATGTTCGCAATACTCTTCCCCACGGAGTGCAAAATGACGTCGAACTTTCATGTGAACACCTTTGGCCGTGTTGCGGCTGCTGCGGTCGTCCTAGGCCTCGTGGCCTGTCAGAGCGAAGGCCTCACCAGCCAGGATATCGCGCGGACTCCCGTCGCATTCGCGATTGGTGAAGCGACGAACTCGACCCCGGTCCTCGGAAAAATCAAGGTCTGCAAGTCGGCATCGAGCAACGTGAGCGGCACCTTCACGTTCAGCCGGACTACTTCCGATCCAAGCACCGGCTCGGTGCTGGCCAACGCTACGATCGCACCGAACAACTGCATCGTCGTGGC
>JBDSMU010000117.1:0-10535 GCA_039915685.1 Gemmatimonadales bacterium
TCGAGGGCACGGTGGTCTACGAGCGCGTCTATCATGAGGCCGGCGCTCGCACCCAGATGCACATGCCATACGAAGGGCTGGTGGGGCTGATCCGAGACGCCGGCAAGCGGCCGGTCGAGCGCAACTCACTGTACGAGCCGATTCGCACTGATTTCAGCGAGTTGGTGATTCCGGTGCCGGGGCAGCCGCGCCGAGGCGCGCTGCCAGTGGTGCACGCCGCATGAGGCTGGGCCGGATTCCATGGATCAACGCCCTCCCGGTGAACGCCGCGATGGACCACGGCATCGTGCCATCGCCCGCTATCGTCGTGTCGGCCACGGCGGCTGAACTCAACGACCTGCTGGCCGCCGGGGAATTGGACCTCAGCGTGATCTCTGCGGTGGAGTACGCACGCGACGCAGCGAGCTATCACCTGTTGCCCGACCTCGCGATATCCTGTGACGGTCCGGTGCAGAGCGTGGCACTGTTCAGCAAGCGGCCGCTTGACGAGCTCGACGGAGCCACCGTGCTGCGCACCGCGTCGTCGCGCACCTCGCTGTTGCTGCTTGAGCTTCTCTGCCGGCATGTCTGGCAGGTAGCGCCGAACTTCGCGACGGTGCGCGCCGAGGCGAATGATCTTGCTACGCTGGAGCAGCTGCCACACGATGCGGTTCTGGTGATCGGCGACGCTGCGCTGCATCTCCGGGCGAGCGGGATCTATCCGGTATTCGCCGACCTCGGCGAGGCATGGAAGACATGGACCGGCCTGCCGTTCGTTTTTGCCGTCTGGGCTGCGCGGCGCGACGCAGATCGCAGCGGGGCGCTGGCTGTACACGCCGACCTCCTGGCGTCGCGGGCGTGGGGCATCGCACACCTCGACCTGCTTGCTTGTGAAGCAAGCACGGGCACCGGCATTCCCGAGCCGATGTGCCGCGCGTACCTGGGCGACCTCGACTACGACCTCTCGTATCGCCACCTCGCCGGGCTCACTGAGTTCTTCGGGAGGCTTGCCGCCGACGGACTCGTGCCAAATGGCTCTCTCACCTTCCTCACGGCGGCGTGACATGAGCGTGGTCGATCGCAGCACCAGCGAGTTCGCCGAGTACCTCGCGCTCTACCAGAACGCCGATCTGTTGGAGCTCGGTGCACTGGCCGACGCCGAGCGTCAGCGGCAGGGACACGGGGATGTGGTGAGCTACATCATCGACCGCAACATCAATTACACCAATGTCTGTGTCGCCGACTGCTCGTTCTGCGCGTTCTATCGCAGGCCCGGTGATGGCGAAGGTTACGTACTCTCGTTCGAACAGATCGGTGCCAAGATCGATGAATGCAAGGCGATCGGTGGGGTGCAGATCCTCTTGCAGGGTGGGCACAACCCGTACATCCCGTTCGAGTGGTACCTGGAGCTGATGCGGTACATCAAGACGCATCACCCGATTCACATCCACGGCTTCTCGCCATCGGAGGTGGTGTTCTTCTCGGAGCGCTACCGGATGCCGGTGGCCGACGTGGTGCGCCAGTTGCGCGAGGCGGGCCTCGACTCGATCCCGGGCGGTGGCGGTGAGATCCTGGTCGATGAAATCCGGCAGCGCGTGGCGAAGAAGAAGGCTCAGACCGAGGAATGGCTGGGCGTGCAGGAGGAGGCGCACCAGCAGGGGATGAAGACTTCCGTCACGATGATGTATGGCATGGGGGAGAGCGACGCCGACCGGATTGAGCACCTGATCCGGATTCGGGACGTGCAGGCGCGTACGGGCGGATTCACTGCGTTCATCTGCTGGCCGCTGCAGCCCGAGGGGACGGGGATGTCGGAGTATGTCAGCACCGACGCCGTCACCTATCTTCGCACCCTCGCGATGGCGCGTATCATCTGCCACAACATTCCCAACCTGCAGTCGAGCTGGGTCACGATGGGGCTCAAGGTGGGGCAGGTGGCGCTCAGGTTCGGGGCGAATGATTTCGGCTCGCTGATGATGGAAGAGAACGTGGTGTCGGCGGCAGGCACCACACACCGCGCCACGATCGTCGACATGGAGCGCTCGATCCGCGACGCCGGTTTCACGCCACGGCGCCGGATGCAGGACTATTCGCTGCTCCCCGCGGAGATGGCAGCCGCGTGATCCGAGTCGGGACCGGTTACGACTCCCATCGGTTCGTCGAAGGCGCACCGCTCATCCTGGGCGGTGTGACAATTCCGCACACACATGGTCTCACTGGCCACTCCGATGCCGATGCCGTGGCGCACGCCCTGATCGACGCACTCCTCGGCGCAGCGGCGTTGGGCGATATCGGCAAACTCTTTCCCGATACAGACCCAGCCTACAAGGGCGCCGATTCGATGGAACTGCTATCTGACGTTGCAGGTCGATTGCGTGAGGCGGGGTGGGTCATGGCGCAGTGCGACATCACGGTAGTCACGGAGCGACCGAAATTGGCGCCGCACATTGAGGCGATCCGGGGCAGCATCGCCGACGCGATGAGCTGTGATATCGGGGGCGTGTCGGTCAAGGCCAAGACCAACGAGACGATGGGTTTCATCGGGCGCGGCGAGGGACTGGCGGTGATGGCGGTCGCGACGATCATCGCAGCATGATCGAGGCGTTCATCACCTGGATCGCGGGCCTCCCGCCGGTCGCGATCTACTGCGTGATCGGCGTTCTCGCGGCGGTCGAGAACGTGATCCCTCCTTTTCCGGCCGACACCATCATCGCACTCGGCGCCTTCCTCTCCCATCGCGGCATCACCAACCCGTGGATCGTCTTCGCCGTCACGCTCAGCGCCAACATGGCGGGGGCGATGGCGATGTACTGGATGGCAGCGCGGCATGCGCCCGCGCTGCTGCGATCCAAGGTGGCGCGCTGGCTGCTCCCCGAGGATGCCCTCGCGTTTGTCCGCCGAGAGTACGAACGATTTGGCGTCGCGGGGCTCTTCTTTGGTCGCTTCCTGCCGGGGTTTCGCGCGGTGGTCGCACCGTTCGCCGGGCTGGTGCATGCCGGGCCGATCCGTGCCGGCCTCGCGATGATGTTGGCGTCGGCGATCTGGTACGGCGGCATCATCTATCTCGCGTCGGAACTCGGCGCGCGTTGGGGTGACATCCTTAAACAGGTCGGGAGGGTCAACCGGATCGCGGCGCTCGTCGCCCTGGTCGTGGTCGCGGCACTGGCGTTCCATCTCTGGCGCCGGCGGCGTCGGGCCCACGATGGATGACGATCTGCGGCAGCAGGCCGAGGCATTTCACCTCGCGATGTTCCGCGACCACGGTGCGCTGGAGTCGGGCCACAGTCCGCACACCCTCGAGGCGTATCAGCGCGACCTGAAGCGGCTCGCCGAGTTTGCGATGAGCCGAGGCATCCGCGATCCGGCCGGGCTCACCACGCCGCTCCTCCGCGACTTCATCTTCCTCCTCAAGGACATCGGACTCGGCGGTGCCACCATCCGCCGCCACATCTCGGCGGTACGCACCTGGTACCGCTTCATGGTGGCCGAGGGGCTGGTGACGCGTGACCCGAGTGATCGGCTGGAGACGCCGAAGAAGTGGCGCACGCTGCCGGTCGCGCTCTCGGTGCGAGACGTCGAACGATTGCTCGAATCACCGGTGGTGTCGGAGCCGCTGGCGTGGCGCGACCGCACGCTGCTGGAGCTGGCGTATGGGGCAGGGCTCCGGGTCTCGGAACTGTGCGATTTGGGCGTCACCGATCTCTTCCTGACCGACGGGCTGGTGCGCGCATTCGGAAAGGGTCGCAAGGAGCGGCTTGTGCCGATCGGCCGGCCAGTGATGGCCGCGCTGTCGACCTACCTGCACACCATCCGGCCCGAACTCGATAAAGGAGCTACGAAGGGCAGGGTGCTGCTCAACGCGCGCGGTAACCCGCTTTCGCGGGTGGGTGCGTGGGGTATCGTGAAAAAGCACGCGAAGCGGGCGGGGCTGTCCGACACCGTCACGCCGCACACGCTGCGACACTCGTTCGCGACGCACCTGTTGGAGGGGGGGGCAGATCTGCGGGCAGTGCAGGAGATGCTGGGGCACGCTGACCTCTCGACGACGCAGATCTATACCCACGTCGACCGCGACTACCTGCGGAGCGTACACAAGTCGTTTCACCCGCGGGGGTAGGGTTGCATAACGGGCGTCGCCGGGCGAGAATTGGCGGTCAACGATAAAGCGGTTGACTCTCATTCTCATTTATACCGAAAGGTTCAGCCCCTGATGCTATTCGCACCTTCTTCCGCTCACTGGTTCCGCCCCATCAACGTACTGCTGACCGCCGTCATGATCGCCGTCACTTCGCCAGCCGCCATTTGGGCGCAGGACGCCGTGGCCGTCCAGGACACAGTCCGCGCAGTTCACCTTCGCGAGATCGGCGTAGTGACTCGCCGTGCCCGGTACCTTACGCGGCCATCCAGCACGGCGCTTCGCACCCTCACCCCGTTGCGAGAGACCCCACAGGCTGTCACCGTGATCAGTCGTGAACTGATCGACGACCAGGCGATGCAGGGTCTTGGCGACGTGCTCCAGTATGTGCCTGGCGCACGGATGGGGCAGGGCGAGGGGAATCGGGATCAGCCCACCCTCCGCGGCAACGCCTCGACGTCGGGTTTCTTCGTCGATGGGATGCGCGACGACGTGCAGTACGTGCGCGATCTCTACAACGTCGACCGGGTCGAGGTTCTGCTCGGCGCCAACGCGCTGCTCTTCGGCCGCGGTGGGACCGGCGGGATCATCAACCGCGTGACCAAGTCGGCGGGCCAGAGGCCGTTGCGGGAGGCGACGGTTGCTGCGGGAAGTGGGGGCGGTCGCCGTGGCACCGTCGACATCGGCACGGCGCTCGGCGCGCACGTGGCGGTCAGGGCGAATGCGATGCTCGAGGACTCCGACCTTTTCCGACGCGGCGCCAACCTCGAGCGCTACGGCTTCAACCCCGTAGCGACTTTTGCGCCGTCGAGCGCCACCACGATGACGCTCGGTGTCGAGCACTTCCACGACGCCCGCACCGCCGACCGCGGGGTGCCGTCGTTCGGGGGTCGGCCTGTCGCCGTCGATCCGGCGACGTTCTTCGGGAACGCGGAGTTGAGCCGAGCCACCGTGCGCGTCAACGCGGCTGACGGCACCGTGTCGCATCGGCTGTCGAAGGACATGTTGGTGCGAACGCAGCTGCACGCGGCGACATACGACAAGTTTTATCAGAACGTCTATCCGGGTGCGGTGGCGGCCGCGGGGGACGCGGTTCGGATCGCCGCCTACAACAATTCGACCGATCGGACCAACCTCCTGGGGCAGGTGGACTTGTTGGCCACCGCCCGAATTGGTGTGCTTCGCCACGACCTCGTGTTCGGCGTCACCATCGGTCGGCAGGCCACCGACAACTTCCGGATGACGGGGTACTTCAACGATGCCACCACGGCCGTCGACGTTCCGTTGGCCGATCCGGTTACGAATGACCCGATCACGTTCCGTCAGTCGTCCTCCGACGCTGACAACCACGCTGTGGTGCACACCGCATCCGCGTATGCGCAGGACCAGCTCGCCGTCGGCCACCGCTGGCGATTCATCGCCGGGATCGGCGCCGAGCGGTTCGCGGTGCAGGTGGACGACAACCGGAAGGGCGGCACCGTGGAGCGCACCGACCTGCTCGTGTCTCCGCGCGCGGGGGTCGTGTTCCGCGCCGCCGACAACATCGCGCTCTACGGCAGTGTCAGCGAGTCGGCGCTACCGAGCTCGGGAGACCAGTTCTCGTCGCTGGACGCGACGACGTCGACGCTCCGACCGGAGCGGTTTCGGAACGTCGAGCTCGGCGCGAAGTGGGACGCGGGGCATCGACTTGCACTCACCCTGGCTGCATACCAGCTCAACCGAAGTCATTCGCGCGCCTTCGACCCTGCCGATCCAGCGCGGACAATCCAGACCGGCAGTCAGCGCAGTCGTGGGATCGAGATTGGCATTCAAGGCGCGGTGACCGAACGGTGGCAGGTCGCAGGTGGGTATGCCCGGCAAGATGCGGTGGTCACGAGCGCCACGACAGCGGCCAGTGCAGGTGCGCGCGTCCCGTTGGTGCCGCGGCACTCTGCCTCGCTCTGGAACCGCGTGCGACTCGATGGGCATGCCAGCGTCGGATTGGGCGTGACGCGGCAGGGTGAGAGCTTTACCGGGCTCGACAACACCGTCGTGCTCCCGGCGTACACCCGGCTCGACGCGGCGGTGTTCCTGCGGGTGGGCGCAGGCCTCGACTTGCAGGCCAACATCGAGAACCTGCTGGGTGCGCGCTATTTCCTCACCTCGCACAACAACAACAACATCACACCAGGCGCACCGCGATCGGTGCGGGTCACTGCCACGACCCGGTTCTGAGCGCGGAAATGATTCGAGGCCGCCTGAGCTGGCCACAACTGGGTTTGACGAGGCGCACCATTTGTGGTACATATCACGAATGCGCCCGGATCCAAAACGCCTCCAGGCGTTTTTCTACGCTACGCCCGCCGGGCGCGAGCCGGTTCGGGAGTGGCTGAAGCGACTGTCGCCGGAGGACCGCAAGGCGATCGGAACAGACATAAAAGACGTCGAGTTTTCGTGGCCGCTCGGCAAACCACTGGTGGATTCGCTGGGCCGCGGACTTTGGGAAGTGCGAAGCTCCATCACCAATGGGACCGCGAGGGTGATCTTCCATGTTGCAGCCGACCGGATGGTGTTACTGCATGGCTTCATCAAGAAGACTCGAAAGACACCCGTTCGGGATATCGAACTGGCATTGAAACGCATGAAGGAGATCTCCACATGAAAAAGAAGGCGATCGGCTCGAGTTTCGATAGCTGGCTGCGTGAGGAAGGCATCTATGAAGAAGCCTCGTCCGTCGCGCTGAAGCGTGTTGTCGCCCGACAAATTGCCGACGCGATGACTGCGCAAGGATTGACGAAGACGGAACTGGCCCGACGGATGGAGACCAGTCGGGCCGCAGTCGATCGTCTGCTCGATCCCGCCAACGAGGCCGTGACGCTCAATACACTGTCGAAGGCCGCAACCGCGGTTGGACGCGAGCTTCGCCTCGCGCTTGTATAGCCAGGGATTGCCAACATCGCAGTTCTCGATCACCCCTCCTCGACTGCCAACATCATCGGCTCGGGTCCGGTAATCGCTCCTACATCGAATTGTCATCGACCGGCCACGACCGTGTGAAGTGCACCCTGCACCTTGAAAGTGCAGGCCAACTTCGCATGGGAGGTCGGGATGTTCGACCAGCTTGTCGAGTCGAGGCCGAGGCGTGAGCGCACGGCCGGTGGGATGTTGGTGTCAGTCGTGGTACACGGCGTGCTGATCAGCGGCGCAGCAATAGCCACCAACAGTATCGCCGAGCCGCCGGCGGTGATCGAAAGCGAATCGACCTTGTTCGTGATGCGACCGCCACCGCTGCCAGCATTGCCGGTGCAGCAACAACGCTTGACGCCGATAGCTCACGCGCAGCCGCAGGGGTTTCAGGCAGTCGAGCCACCCAATCGCATTCCGACGGACATCCCGCCGGTCGAACTGTCGGAGCGCTTTGACGCGTCACGGTTCAGTGGACGCCGCATCAATGGCGGCCCGCCCGATGGCGTGCCAGGGCTTCCGACCCCCGATAGCGTGCTCACCGGTCACGGCTTTACGATCGACCAGGTCGATGATCAGGCTGTGTACCTCGGTGGAGCCGAGCCGCGCTATCCGGGCGTGCTCAGGATGGCCGGTGTCGAGGGACGGGTGACACTGGAGTTCGTGGTCGGCACCGATGGCAGGGTTGAGGCTTCAACCGTAAAGGTGATGGCCACGACCAACACCGACTTTGACGCCGCCTCGACCCTGGCGATTCGGGGATCCCGTTTCCGGCCGGCGAAAATCGGCGGACGACCGGTACGCCAGCTGGTGCGGCAGGTCGTGCGGTTCACCATCGAGCGCTGACCGTTGGTCAGCCGAGTGAGTGCCGGTGCACCTCTCCGGAGGCGGTGCGGTCTCCGACGACGACGTAGATCTGTTTGTCGGACACCGACACCGCCATACGGGTCCGGCGCTCGATCAGCTCGACCACGGCGTCGATGAACTCGCGATCGAAGCTGTAGATCTCGATGGAATCCGACCGGTGGATCCGCTCGCCCTCCAGCTGGCCCAAGAGAACGCGCGGATCCTTGTGGGTGTAGACCGCGACCCGTGAGGTGGCCTTGCTGACCTTGTGCAGGCGGGCTGCGTCGGGCGACCCGATTTCGATCCAGGTCTGGATGGTACCGGTGAGGTCTCGGACCGCGATCGGCGGATCGTCGGGTTCAGAGATCCCGCGACCGAAAGTGATGCCTTCGGCGAACTCGAGGCAGTAGGCCAATACCCGCGTCGCCAAGTACTCCGGCGACTCCGACGGATGCCACGCCACCCGCAGCGCCAACGTCTCGTACACGCCGCGGTCGACGTCGGCGAGCTCGATATCGAAGTTGTAGATCGTGGCGGTGAGGGCCAGTTGATCCTCCAGGGGATTCGCCCTGCAAGTTAGTCCTGCCAGTTGACCACACGTTCGACCCGGTAAATACTCAGCCATGCTTCTGGTTCTCGACAACTACGACTCGTTCACCTTCAACCTCGTGCAGCACCTGGGCGAACTGGGCGCAGACCCGCAGGTGGTGCGCAACGACCGGATCACGGTGGACGGCGTCATGGAGCGGGCGCCGACGGCCATCGTGGTATCACCCGGCCCCTGCACGCCGTCGGAGGCAGGGATCTCGGTGGCATTGATCCGTGCTGCGGCGGGGCGGGGGATCCCCGTGCTGGGGGTGTGCCTTGGCCACCAGGCGATTGGTGAGGCGTTCGGGGCCACGGTGGTGCGCGCCGATCGACAGATGCATGGGAAGACCACCGACGTGATCCATACCGGGGAGGCGCTGTTCGACGGCATTGCGTCGCCGATGCCCGTGATGCGCTACCACTCGCTGGTGATCGACCCGCCCACCGTGCCAGCGGAGCTGGAGGTCACCGCGTGGTCGGGCGACAGGGCGGACGGCCAAGAGATCATGGCGGTGAAGCACCGCACACTGCCGGTGTGGGGCGTGCAGTTCCACCCGGAGTCGATCGCCACACCGGATGGGAAGCGGATGCTGGGAAACTTCCTGACGATGACGGCGGGCTAGCGGAACAGCACCGGCCGCGGCGTCAGGTTCGACACGTACGACCAGTCGCCGAGCTGTCCGTGGTCGTTGCGGCCCCCGCAGTAGACCTCGCTGGCCTGGGTGAGGGCGCAGGTATGGTTCATCCCTGCGGCAAAGTCCTTCACGTACATCGGGCCAGAGCCTAGGGTCGGCGAGGATGCGGGCGACGCAGTCCCCGGTAAAGCTCCGGGCCGCATCCAGCGCTCCGGCCGAAGCCGGCGATTGCTCACACCATCCGGGCCGCCAGTATCGTGACGTCATCGTGCGGATCGGCGTGTCGCCCGAAGGTCTTCAGGGAATCGAGCACCCCGCGCACCAGCTCGGACGCGGGGTCGTTCCGCCGGCCCCGCAGCACCTCGCGGAGCCGCTCCCCGCCGTAGACGTCGCCGGTCGGGCTTCTGGCCTCAACCAGGCCATCAGTGAAGACGAACAGCGAGTGACCCCGCTCGAGGGTGCGGGTCACCGCGGTGAACCGGGAACCAGGCATCATGCCCAGCGCCGGCCCGGTGGGCCGCAGTTCCTCGATGTCCCCATCAGCCGCAATGACGAGCGCCGGTTCATGGCCGGCGTTCACGTAGACCAACTCACCGGAATATGGCTCCACAGACGCGAGGAACACCGTTGCGAACATGTTGGTTCGCCCATGGAGCCGCGCGATATAGTCGTTGGTGAAGCCGGCAACGCGGGTCAGCAGCTCAGCCGGCGAGGCCGACTGCAGCGCCTGCATCACCGTCGTATGGCGACCACCGATCATCTGGATCGCGCCGCCGCCCACCGGGTCGGCGGAGGCGCGGATCAGGCTGCGGAAGAGCGCCATGAACAGCGCCGCGCCCACGCCCTTGTCGCACACGTCCCCGACCACGAGGATCACCTCGCCCGACGACAGCAGGAAGCAGTCATAGAAGTCGCCCGACACGTCCAATGCCGGGTGGAGCGCGGCCTCGAGTTCCAGGCCGCCAACATCGGGGAGCGCCTGGGGCAGGAAATCACGCTGGATGGTCCGTGCCACCGACATCTCGCGCCGCAGGTAGCTGCCGTCCTGGAGGCGCTCCCGGTCCACCGCCGCGTTGATGCGTTTACGCAGCACCGCCGGGCCGAACGTGGCTGGCAAGTAGTCGTCCGCGCCGGCTTCGAGGCAGCGCTCGACGGCGCCCATGTCGTTCGACGAAGAGATCGCGAGCACCGGCAGGGCCGCGAGCACGTCATCGCCGCGCAACGTCTCGATGAGCGCCCGGCCGGCATCCCCTGCCAGGTCAGTTTCGACCAGGACCAGTTCGAAGCGCGAGGAGCGCAGCAGTGTGAGCCCGCGAGCGGGCTCGGACTCCGCCAGGCCCAGATACCCTTCGCGTCCCAGCTGATGCACCAGCGACGTGGCATCCTGGAAGCTTCTGCCAATCAGCAGA
>JBDSMU010000135.1:0-17216 GCA_039915685.1 Gemmatimonadales bacterium
TGCTCGACCTGCTCGCGGGTGCGAAGCCCGCCGGCAGCCTCGGTCTCGAGAGCCAGCTCACCAAGCGACACATTGGCGGCCTCGGCGGCCTCGACAGCTTCCAGCAATGAGTCGTACATCAGGACACCCGCTCAACGACTCGCAACGTCTTGACCGCCTTGATCGCGCGAATCCTGTCCAACGCATCCGGCGTGGGAGGCGAGTCGAGTTCGTAAATGTGAATGGCATCACCGCCCTTCTGGCGTCGCGAGACCCGCATCGTGGCGAGGTTCACCTTTCCCTCCGAGAGTGCAGTGGCTACCGATGCAACGATGCCCGGCTCGTCGTGCGCCACCACCACGAGCGTGGGATACGCACCGGTGATCTCGACCGGAAAGTTGTCGATCGCGGTGACCATGATGCGACCCGCACCCAGCGATGATCCGGTCATCACCGCGCTGCGTCCTTCGCGGCGAACGGTGATCCGAGTGGTGTTCGGGTGATGCTCACCGCGCAGCTTGGTGTTGTCGAAGGTGATGGCCATCCCGGCACGTTCGGCGTCGTCGAGCGCTTCGCGGATGCGTTCGTCGTCGGGTTGATAGCCCAGCAGTCCCGCCGCAATGGCGCGATCGGTGCCATGCCCCGTTCCGGTGCGCGCAAACGACCCGTGGAGCTCAACCTTCGCCGTCTCCGGCGTGCCGCCCAGGAGTGCACGGGCGATCAAGCCGAGCCGGCAGGCGCCAGCCGTATGTGATGATGAGGGGCCGACCATCACGGGGCCGATGATGTCAAGTAGCGAAACCATCAGGTCACCAACTCTGCAGAACGGATCGCTTCGAACGACACCCCGATCTCGATGTCGTCGTTGCCGGCAGGCTGGAGAAACACCTCGTGAGCGGTGACATGGTCGTCGACGCTCACCGGAACTCCAGTCACTTCGGTGTCATCGCGGAGCACGAGACGCACGGGAAGCATGTTGCCATTGGCGTAGCCCAGGATCTCGAGGATGGCTTCGGTGGTCACGGTGGGCTCTCCGCTAGGGAACGGTGGCTGACACGCGGCGCGACTGGATCAGCGCGGGACGCGTCTTCTACCTCTCCAATCTACCCCGATCCCCCGCCAGGAGACCGCCCAACGATCCGGTGCCGAAGACGTCCTTGGAGCGTGCGCTCGCCTGTACCGCGTCGCGACCGTGGTGTCGTTCAACCCAGCACCCGAGCAAGGAACCGGCCGGTGTGGCTCGCCGTGATCTTCGCCACCTGCTCAGGGGTGCCTTCGGCGAGCACGCTGCCGCCGCGAACTCCGCCGTCGGGGCCCAAGTCGATCACCCAGTCGGCGGTCTTCAGCACGTCGAGATTGTGCTCGATCACGATTACGCTGTTTCCCTTTGCCACGAGGCGGTGCAGCACGTCCAGCAGGAGTCGCACGTCCTCGAAGTGCAGTCCGGTGGTTGGTTCGTCGAGGATGTAGAGGGTGCGCCCCGTGTCCCGCTTGGAAAGTTCGGTCGCCAGCTTGACGCGCTGCGCCTCGCCGCCCGACAGTGTCGTCGCGGCCTGACCAAGATGCAGGTATCCCAGCCCGACGTCATTGAGTAGACCGAGCTTTTCGGCAATGCGGGTCTGCGCCGCAAAGAAGTCCATCGCCTCCGCGACGGTGAGCTCAAGCACATCGGCGATGCTGCGTCCCTTGTAGCGCACCTCGAGCGTCTCGCGATTGTACCGCCTTCCCTTGCAAACATCGCATGGCACATACACGTCGGGAAGGAAATGCATCTCGATTTTCACCAGGCCGTCACCCTGGCACGCCTCACATCGTCCGCCTTTCACGTTGAACGAGAACCGACCAGGTCCGTAGCCGCGCATCTTCGCCTCGGGAAGCTGCGTAAACAGCTCACGGATCGGCGTGAACAGCCCGGTGTAGGTCGCAGGGTTCGACCGCGGCGTGCGACCGATGGGGCTCTGGTCGATCTCGATCACCTTGTCGATGTGATCGGTGCCCTCGATCCGTTTGTGCTCGCCGGGTATCACCTTGGCCCGATAGAACTGGCGCGCCAGCGACTGGTAGAGGATGTCGGTGACCAGCGTTGACTTGCCCGAGCCCGACACACCGGTCACCGCCACGAACACGCCCAGCGGCACGTCGACGGTGATGTTCCGGAGGTTGTTGGCCTTGGCGCCTACGATCTTCAACATGCGATCCGGGTCAACGGGCCGCCGTACAGAGGGGATCGCGACCCGGAGCTCACCGCGCAGGTACCGCGCAGTGAGCGAATCGGGATGCTTGAGCACTTCAGCCACCGTACCCTCGGCCACAACCTCGCCGCCGAAACGGCCAGCACGCGGTCCAAGGTCGATCAGGTGATCGGCGGCGCGAATCGTGTCCTCGTCGTGCTCCACCACGATCACGGTGTTGCCGAGGTCCCGCAATCCACGCAACGTGTCGAGCAGCCGTTCGTTGTCGCGCTGGTGGAGCCCAATGCTCGGCTCGTCGAGGATGTACAACACACCGACGAGCCGCGAGCCGATCTGGGTCGCAAGCCGGATCCGCTGCGCCTCACCGCCCGACAGCGAGCCTGCGGCTCGCCCCAGGGTGAGGTATTCCAGTCCGACATCGCGCAGGAACCGCAACCGCTCGATCACTTCCTTGAGAATCGGGCCGGCGATGTCGGGATCGATCGCGCCTGCGCGTCCGCGCCCCACCGGGATCGACTCGAAAAACGTGGTGGCATCCTCGACCGCGAGTTCGACCACGTCGCCGATACTCTCGCCGTGAATCAGCACCGCGAGCGACTCCGCCTTGAGCCGCTTGCCAGCGCAGACGATGCACGGCTGCTCGATCATGTAGCCCTCGAGGCTGTGCCGCACCGCATCGCTCGACGATTCCTTCCACCGGCGACGGAGGTTCTGCAATACGCCTTCCCATTCCCCCTCGACCGCACGCCCCTTGCCGCCCTCTGCCACGTAGGTCACGCGCTTTCCCGGCGCACCGTGCAGGAGAATCTTGCGTGCCGCCGCAGGGATGTCCTCCCATGCGTCGTGCAGGTTGAATCCGAAGCTGCGAGCAAGCGTGGGGAGTACGACCTTGCGCAGATAGCCGCTGGGTTCGCCCCACGGCAGCACCACACCTTCGAGGATCGAGATGCTCGGGTCGCCGAGCACGAGATCGGCATTGGGTACCCGGGACGTGCCTACGCCGTGGCATTCCTCGCACGCACCGAACGGCGAGTTGAACGAGAACTGTCTCGGTTCCAGTTCGGGGAGCGATAGCCCGCATGTCGGACAGGCAAACCGTTCGGAGAACATTCTCGTTTCGACGTCCTTGCTCTTCCCGGAACCATGTCGAACCACTTCGACTACACCGTCGGCGGCACGGAGCGCGGTCTCGATCGAGTCGACCAGACGACTGCGCTCCGACTCACGCACGACGAGCCGATCGACCACCACCGCGATGTCATGATTCTGACGGCGATTGAGCTTCGGGACCTCACCGAGGTCGTGGGTCTCTCCGTCGATCCGTACCCGAGAATATCCCTGCTTTCGAAGGTCTTCAAAGAGATCGCGAAACTCACCCTTGCGGCCGCGAACCATTGGGCCGAGGACCTCGATCCGCGTACCGTCGGGCCAGCCAAGCAGCGTGTCGGCGATCTGACCCGCACTCGACCTGGTGATCGGCGTGCCGTCGTCGGGACAATGTGGTACTCCGGCTCGCGCCCACAGGAGGCGCATGTAGTCGTACACCTCGGTGACGGTGCCGACGGTCGAGCGAGGATTGTGGGCCGTCGACTTCTGCTCGATCGAGATCGCTGGTGAGAGACCCTCGATCGCGTCGACATCGGGCTTTTCCATCAATCCCAGGAACTGCCGGGCATACGCCGACAGCGACTCGACATAGCGCCGCTGTCCCTCTGCGTAGATCGTGTCGAAGGCGAGCGACGATTTGCCAGATCCCGACAACCCGGTGATCACCGTGAGGGCATTACGGGGGATCCGCACAGTGACGTTCCGCAGGTTGTGCTCGCGGGCTCCCCTGACGATCAGGTACTCTTCGGCCATAGCCTGGAACAGTAAGGTCAATGGGGAAGGTCGAGCAACGCGCACGCCCCGGATCGGGCCATTGCTTGCTATCGTTGGTGCCATGAGTTCCTACCGGCCCACCCTTCGCGCCCTCGCGGCGGTCGCTGTGCTGACGGCATGGGGCGGTAGTCTGACATGGCTGGGCCTGCGTCGGCTGGACGCGGGGGCCACTCCGGACCTCTCGCTCCTTGCATCGCGCCGCCTTGCGCCTGGCGAGGCCCGATTTGCCGTCCAGATCGGCGACGTCCAGATCGGGAGCGGCGGGTTTACCCTGGACACCCTCTCCCCCGGATATCGAATCATCGAGACGCTGACTCTCGAAACCCGCGGTGACACGTCGCTCACCCGGACCCTTTGGATGACCGAGACTGATCTCGCGCCCGACCTGAGTTTGCGTCAGGTGCGAAGCAGGTTCGTGCGTCCCGGACTGTCACAGGCGGGAGTCGGCCGTTACGCCGATGGGCGCCTGACGTTTCGGTTCGACAGCGGGGGCACTGGGGGTGCCGTGCTCGATTCGATGACACCGGCAGTCCCGATGGTGGCGCTTGGCCACCAACTGGCGATTCGGGGCGAGCTGCGCACCGGGCGGCGCGGCCGCGACCTCACGATAGGTGGCTGGCCGAGCGTCGGCCGCAATACACCTTGGGAAGTAACGGGAGGCAGCACGCTCGTCTTCCCCGACAGCGCGGAGTTTGATGCATCAATGCTGCGCTGGAAGGCCGTTCACTGGGATACTGCACGGGTGGTGCGCCTCGTCGTGACTGCCCCGACCGGTCCGTACACCGCCTGGGTCGAGCCGAACGGCACGCTCGCAGGGCTCGAGTATCCGCTCGGCACGCGCTGGGTCCGAACCGATTTCAACCTCGCGGTCTCCGACTTTCGTCGGGTACTGGATTCGCAACGCGACGCGATTCGGTCAGCACTTCCGGTGATGGAGCCGTATGCGACGTCGGCGGCGCGGCGGGATACGGCGACGTCTGAGCGGCGTTTTCTGGTCACCCGAACGTCATTACGGGAGGTCGACCTCGCGGCCCTGGCGCGGCTTTCAGGGGGACGGCAAAAGGTGTTGCACGACACGCTCGCGATCGGCCCGGCGAGCTTTCCCGACGGGCTCACGCCGACCAGCGACATCGGAATCGACCCACTGGTGCAGCGGGACGCCGCCCCATTGTCGACCCTTGCCCGGGACGTTTCTCGCTCAGGTGACCGGGCGTCTATCGTGGCGCGACTGGCAAATACGTTGCGCAGCACGGTGACGCTGGACACCGCGTACGGTGCGCCGGTCGACGCGCTCGGTACCATCCATGGGCGTCGCGGTCGCCCCGACGGCATCGCCCGGTTGTTCGTCGCCGTAGCGCGTGAGCTCGGGATCCCCGCACGGTACGTGGTGGGGTTCGCGGCGATCCCAGGAGGCGTGGCGACCCACGCATGGGCTGAGGTATGGTACGACGGCGGCGCGGGATGGGTGGCGGTCGACCCCGTCATGGGGCGCGCCGTCGCCAGCACCACACTAGTTCGGCTCGGTTACGGTGGATCGAGTCATCCCGAGGAAATGCTCACGAGCCTTGCCGATGTGCGGCTCATGCCGCTGCCCGACATGGGGGCACCGTGATCCGATTGCAGCAGGTGAGCAAGCTGTACGGCAGCTTCGCCGCGGTGCACGGCCTCGACCTGCACATCCGCCGCGGGGAGCTCTTCGGCCTGCTTGGCCCCAACGGTGCCGGCAAGACCACCACGATGCGAATGATTGCCGGGATTGTGGCGCCGTCCGCGGGCACCGTCGAGGTGGGTGGGATAGACATCTTCCGCGAACCGATGCGTGCCAAGGCGATGCTGGGGTTCATCCCCGACCGGCCATTCGTGTACGACAAACTCACCGGTGCCGAGTTTCTGCGGTTCAGCGCGGGACTGTACGGTCAGGAGGGGCCGAAGGTCGAGTCGTTGATCGACGAGCTGCTCGATCTCTTCGAGCTCTCGCGCTGGAAGGATGAACTCACCGAATCGTACAGCCACGGCATGCGGCAGAAGCTGATCATTTCTGGAGCATTCATCCACCGTCCCGAGGTGATCGTGGTCGACGAGCCGATGGTGGGCCTCGACCCGAAGAGCGCGCGACTGCTGAAGCTCCTCTTCCGCCGATTTGTCGACCGTGGCGGCACCGTGCTCATGAGTACCCACACCCTCGAGATCGTGGAGGGATTCTGCGACCGGGTGGGGATCATCCGCCAGGGGGAGCTTGCCGCGTGCGGCACCATGGAAGAATTGCGGTTGGATGCAGCCTCGGAGGGTGCGGGTCTGGAGGAACTCTTCCTGCGACTCACCGGTGAACACGTCGAGCCGAATCTCGATGCCATCATTGGCTGAGCGTCGCCGCGCGCCAGGGGTGTTCGACATCCTGCGCCCGAAGCTCCTCAGTGCCCGTGCGCGGTTCCGTACCCGCTCCGTGCGAGCCCCACGCGGGCGCAATGCCGTACTTGGCATCGCCGGCTTCGCCGCACTGGGCGGTGCATTTGTGATCGCATTCCGGCTGGTGTCGTACTTCAAGAACGTCCCCGAGATCGGCTCGCTGCTCGCTGGCAAGCTTCTCGGCGTTGCGTTTCTGGCGTTCATGTCAATCCTGCTGCTGTCCAACCTCGTGGCGGCATTGTCGACATTCTTTCTCGCGCACGATCTCGACTTGCTCGTCGCCGCGCCTCTCGATTGGGGACGCTTCTATCTCGCCAAGCTCGGGGAGACGGTGGTGCATTCGTCGTGGATGGTGGCGCTGCTCTCGGTGCCACTGCTGACGGCGTACATGATCGCGTGGGATGGCGGCTGGATGTTCCCGGTGGTGGCGATCGGGGCGCTGGTGCCGCTGTTCGTGATACCGGGCGTGATCGGCTCCGCCATCACCCTGCTGCTGGTGAACATTTTCCCCGCCAGACGGGCGCGCGACCTGCTCGGCCTGGTGACGATTCTCGCCGCTGGTGGCCTGGTACTGTTGCTCCGCCTGGTACAGCCCGAGCGTCTGGCCCGCCCAGAGGGTTTCGCGTCGCTGGTCGACTTCATCTCGGTGCTGCGCACGCCGTCTCACCCGCTGCTGCCGAGCGAGTGGGCGAGCTCGATGTTGATGAACTGGTTGACCCGGGTCGCCGACCCTCTCCCGATCGTACTGCTCTGGACCACGGCCGGCGCTTTCGTGGTGATCGGAGCGGCACTGCATCGTCGGCTCTACGTGACCGGGTTTGCGAAGGCGCAGGAGGGACGGAACGAGGGGGTGCGCAGCGGGACGCTGGGATGGGTTGCACATCGCGCGCTCGGATGGATGCGAGTGACGACCCGCGAGTTCGTGCTCAAGGACGTACGCATCTTCTTCCGCGACAGCACGCAATGGAGCCAGTTGATCCTGCTGGCGGTGCTGATCGCCGTTTACCTGTTCAACATCCGCGCGCTTCCGCTCTTCACCGGCGAGCAGGTCCCGGTCTTTCTCGTCACGCTGATTGCATTCCTCAACCAGGGCCTCGCCGGATTCGTGATCGCCGCTGTGGCTGCGCGGTTCGTCTTCCCCGCGATCTCGCTTGAGGGCCGCCAGATGTGGCTGCTGCGGTCGTCACCGCTTGACCCGCGGGCAATGCTGCGGAGCAAGTATTGGGTGGGGATGGTGCCGCTCATCATCCTCGCGCTGATCCTGACAGTGACGACGAACAGCATCCTGCGGGCGACCGGCTTCATGATGGCCGTGAGCGTGGCAACCGTGCTTGCCTACACCCTCGCCGTGGGCGGCCTCGCCCTCGGGACTGGCACTCTTTATCCGCAGTACGACACCGAGAACGCCGCGCAAATCCCGACATCGTTCGGTGGCCTGATCTTCATGCTGTTCGCCATCGCACTCCTCGCCGCGGTGATCGTGCTGGAGGCGGTGCCGGTGACCAGTTACCTGCGCGCGCGACAAGCGCGCGCCGAGTGGTCGCCGTCGGTGTACGACGTCGCGGCCTTTGTCGCGGCCGGCGCGTGCTGCATCGCCGCAACGTGGATACCCGTGCGGCTGGCCGCCTCCCGGCTCGACGAACTGGAGACCTGACGCGCGTTCCTGCGTCCCGCCTCGCACGCCCCCGCTCCTGCCTGCCGCTTGCCCACCCCCGATCATGGCCGTGCGTACCGGACGCGTCCGCCCGGCTCGCACTGCTCATCCATCAACGGGGGTATTCCATGTCTCGCTGGTCGTTGCCCATTCTCCTCCTCGCGTTGGCCACTGCGTGCGCCGACCGCGACGTTCCGACCACCGCAGTGCCGCCATCCGACGGCGCGCCTGCCGGTAGCAGTGCCGCTGCTGCTCGCGAGCGTCTCGCCGAGCGACTCGCGATCGCGCTCCGTGACCCCGCCACACGGGCATCGCTGAAGCAGAAGCTTGACCGGTCCCGGGCGCCAGAGCACAAGCTCCAGTTTCAGGCACTCACGCGTGCCGAGGCGGCGAAGCTGCTCGGATCCCTCGCCACCGGCGGCACGACCCTGGATGCGGTGCTGGCGGATCTCGACCAAGCCCGACACCTCGAGTTGTACCTGCCGGTAGAATCCCATCGCGCGAACTGGCAGGGCGACGAGCAGTTCCTTGTGGCAACGGCGGGAGCCGACGGGGAGGCACCGGTTGCGTTCGACACTCGCGGGGGGCGCCATCGTCTCGATCCCGACAAGCCGCCGGCCACGCCGGTGCTCGCGTTGGTGCCCCAGGAAACCGACTTCACAGCGGGGCGCCCTCAACTATTGATGGAATGTTGGGATATGTGCAGTAGCGGAGGTGGAAGCGACGGCGGCGGGGGTGGGAGCTGGACCCCGCGGGTGACGGTCCCTGGGTTGTATCTCACCACCAGCCACTTCGAGGAGACGTTCGAAAGCTGGATCAAGGGCAATCCGGAATTCGAATACCATGTGTACGGCGACGATGCATCGGGCAGCGCGGTCCAACTCGCTTGCACCGGCGAGCACAGTGGGGGGATGTACGCCTTCGACCAGAATGAGCTTGACTGGAGCGGTACAGCGCTCCTGATCTCCGATGCCGAACGGCAAACGTACGAACAGCGCGCGCCTGGGAAGCCGATCCGGATTATCGCCATGGAAGATGATGATGAGGCGTGCGTCCCACGCGTTGACGTGCAGCGGACCATGGACCTCATTCAGGCGATCGACGCGCTCTACAAGACCTACACCAGTGGGAAGCTGGATCCGACGATCGCGCGGGGGATCAAGGCTGCGCCGTCGGCGTTCAACCTGCTCCGGGCGATCAGGAGCTGGATCACCACAGCGGACGACTTCATCGGCACAGCCGTCGAGGTGTCGGTCGCCGGTCCAGTGCCTGGTGGGGGCAACCTGGTTCTCAAAGGCGAGGGCACGAGGACGTTCGGCTGGTTCGGTACTGAATCCCGACGTTGACCGTGTGGCGGTGCGTCAGCCCCGCGCTGGCGCACCGCACGTTGCACAGAATGCAGCATTGGCCACCTGCCGGCCCCCGCACTGGTCGCAGTATGCCGTGGGGCCATCGGTGATGATAGCCACCCTCGCCGCGATCATCCCCTCAATCGCGTCGCTCACCGCGACGCCCGTGGGCTCGGCCTCGATGGCCTGGACCGCGGCCCTCGTGTAGCGCGCATGCAGTTCGGCGAAATCGTCGTCGGAAAGCTTCCCCGTTGCCTGATCAAACTCGATCTCGCGGAGCGCCAACAGCGCACGCCCGCGGTCGGTTTCCTCGACATCGGGAGGATCGTCGTTTTGATCGTTGCCGCTTCCAGGTAGCAGGATGGGCTGCACGATCAGCCAGAGCAATGCGATCATGACCACCACCGCCGCGACGGCCTCGGCGCTCTTCACGACTCCACGTCGTCGAGGGCACGGCGCAGCCGCTCCATCTGGTTCGCATCGGGAACTGAGGGCGACGGAGGAACGGGCGGGCACATGCCCGGTACGGCGGTCGCGACTGCCAACCGGCGCCGGCTCAGCCAGGCAGCCAGCCCAAGTGCACCCGATGCCATGACGAGCCCGGGAACGAGGTAACCGGCGAGGTTGAAGCCCCGCGCCGGCGGTGCCATCAGCATCGCCGGTCCCTCGCGGGCGACCAGCGCGGCCACGATGTCCTCGGGAGTCAGGCCCGACTTGACCATCGTGATCACCTCGCGATGGAGCGCCGGGGAAAATGTGCACGAGAAGTCGGTCGTGCGGCAGGTGTAGATATCCAGCGTACAGCCACAGGTGCAGCGCAGGCGCCGCTCGATGCTGATCACCACTGGATCGTTGTCATACGCAGAAGCGGGATCGCGTAGACGGCCGAGCAGCGACGGATCCCGCAGCAGGTCGGCCTGAAGGGTGTCGGGCGATGCCGCGGGCAGCTGCGCGCCGAGCGGCCCGACCGCCACCGCGAATGGCAGCGCTCGCAAGGCGCCACGCAGGAAACCCCGCCGATCCGTCATCACTTGGCCACCGTCGCAAGTGGCACCGCGTATCCGGCCTGCGGCACGATCCGGCGTGCCACCCGAATCTGCGGCCCGCCCGGCCACATGGTCAACAGGCCACCGATCACGAGCACCACGCCGCCGATCCAGAACCACGACACCAGCGGATTGACGACAATTTTGTACTGCGCCCGCTCGGTGCCGTCGGGCGTTCCACTGAACACCACGTACAGGTCCTCACGCAGGTCTGAGCGGATGCCGACCTCAGTCGAGGGCTCGAACGTCGGATTACCGAACGAGTCGACGTGCTGGCGCTTCTCTGATTTGATCGACCCGATCCGGACTCCGTCACGCGCTACGTCGAGCGTCGCCGCCGAGACGTGGCGATTGAGCGCGGCGTATTGCGACACGCCCTGATGGGTGAGCGTGTAGGTGTGACCATACGGAGACCGGATCGTGGAGCTCTCCAGCGGTGCCAGTTCGACCGTCTTTTCCGTGCGGAACGCCATCCCGGTGAACGCGACGAAGTAGAGCACGATGCCGATGTGCACCACGTAGCCACCGTAGCGTCGCCGATTGCGCCCAACGAGGTGTACCAACGCGAGCGCAACGTGCTCGGCGTGAAGCCGCATGCGAGCGCGCACACCGCGGGTGAACTCCTGGATCACCGTCACCGTCACGAACCCCGCGAGCGACAGAGAGACCAGTGGATAAAAGGCACGCATCCCGAGCGCGAGCATCGCCACCAACGTCACCAGACCGCCCACGGTGGGTGCGATGAACTGCCGGCGAAGGTTCGCGACGGACGCCTTTCGCCATGCAATCAGCGGTCCGATGCCGGTCAGGAGCAGGAGAAAGAGCCCCAATGGCACGTTGACGCGGTTGAAGAACGCTGGCCCGACCGTCATTTTCGTGCCCCGCACCGCCTCGGAGAGGATCGGGAAGAGCGTTCCCCACAGCACCGAGAAGGCGATGCCCACGAGCGCGAGGTTGTTGTAAAGGAAGGCTCCCTCGCGACTCAGCATCGACTCGAGTTGCGCCTCGGGGGCAAGCGATGGCCAGCGGGTGTAAAGCAGCGTGAATGACGCGATCGCGGTGACGCACAGGAAGGCGAGGAAGAAGTAGCCGACGTCGGACTGGGTGAACGAGTGCACCGACGCGATCACGCCGGAGCGCGTGATGAAGGTACCGAAGATCGAGAGGAGAAACGTGCCGATCACGAGCGCCACATTCCAGCGTTTCAGCATGCCGCGCTTTTCCTGAATCATTACCGAGTGCAAGAACGCGGTGAGGGTCAGCCATGGGTGCAGCGACGCGTTCTCCACGGGATCCCACGCCCACACGCCCCCCCATCCCAGCTCGACGTAGGCCCACCACATCCCGATCGTGATTCCGATCGAGAGGAAGAGCCACGAGGCCAGCGCCCACTTCCGCATCGCGATGATCCAGCCAGTGTCGAGTCGCCGGGCGAGCAGAGCCGCGATCGCGAACGCGAACGGAATGGTGATGCTGATGTAGCCCAAATAGAGCGTGGGCGGATGGGCGATCATTCCGGGGTTCTGGAGCTGCGGATTGAGTCCGCGGCCGTCGGGCGGCGTGAACGGCAGTCGCTCGAATGGGTTGGCGCCATCACCGAAGAGCATCACACCCACGAAGAACGCCAGTACTACGCTCGTGACACCCGCGACGTGGGGCAGCAGATTGCGATGCCGTGACGGCGTGAGGAGCTGAGCGAGTGCGCCGAAGATTGAGAGCACCACGGCCCAGAAGAGCAGCGACCCCTTCTGGCCGGCCCAGAAAGCGGTGACGAGGTAATAGTCGGGGAGATTCCGCGCCGTGTAAGCCGCGACGTACTCGATGTTGAAGTCGTGCGTGAACAGCCCGCGCCACAATGCGACCGCCGCAACAAGCAGCGCCAGGCATGCTGCATGAGCACCACGGGTCACCGACGTGGCGAGTGCTGGGCGAGATTGCCATGGACCGAAGAAGGCCATCGCTGCTGTCCAGAGACCGATCAGCATGGCCGCCCAGAGGGCGAAATCGCCGAGCAGGGTCATCGGCGGGTGAGCGTCCCCGAGGGTTCTTCCCAAACCGCCTCATAGCGCGACCCGCATTTGGCGATCACGTCGACGGCGTGGAACACCCCGTCACGCCCGAACTTCCCCTCCACCACGACGTCGATGTCATTCGCGTCGGTGAAGGTGTCGGGCACCAATCCGACATACCGTACCGGGAATTCGGCGAGGCCATCGCTGATGCGGAAATCGATCTGGCGGCTGGCGACGTCGCGACTGATCGAGCCTCGTACCACCTTGGCGCTCACCTTCAGCCCAACGTCATGAAATGTCGAGTCGTCACGAACTCGCTCGACGAGCTGGGTCGGCGTCAGGAAGTAGGTGCCAGTCTGGCGGACACCCTCGAACATCATGACCGACACCGCGCCGATGATCACGGCCGCGCCGAGGGCAAACTTGGTCGCGGGCTTCACGACATCACTCCGGTGCTTGGCATGGTGCGGAATATAAGTCAACCGATGGGACCGCCTGTGTTGTCGGCCCATGCCAACGCCGCACCCACAGCGCGTTGCCACTCCCGGCGCCGAGCTGCACGCTGGCTTGCGTCGACCGCGGGCCTGAAAACGGTCAGCTCGCCGATTCCGGCTGCCGGAGGGAGCGGCGCGCCGATGCCCGACGCCGCGAGCCGGGCCGCGCCATATGCTGTGAGCTCCACGGCAGCCGGGCGCTCGACCGGTACGCCGAGGAGGTCCGCCTGGGCCTGCATCAGCCAATCGTTCGTGCTCGCTCCGCCGTCGACCCGAAGTGTATCGACGCCACCCATCGCGTCCACCAAATCCGCAGTGGAATGGGCAATCGCCTCGAGGACGGCCCGGGCGAGGTGAGCCGAGGTGGTGCCGCGGGTGATCCCGGTGATCGTCCCTCGCGCTTCGGCGTTCCAGTGTGGCGCGCCCAAACCCGTGAAAGCCGGCACGACCACGACGCCTCCGGTATCGGGGACGCTCTCGGCCAGCGCGGCAGTGTCTGCGGCACGCCCGATCAGTCCCAAGCCGTCGCGGAGCCATTGTACCGCTGCGCCTGCTATGAATACGCTGCCCTCGCTGGCCCAAGCCATTTCCTCGTCACCGGTTGCGGCAATCGTGGTGAGGATCCCCGGCGCGGCGTCCTCGGGCCGAGGAATATCCGCCCCGAGGTGGCGGAGCAGAAACGCCCCAGTGCCGTATGTGACTTTGGCAGCACCCGCTGTCTCACAGCCCTGCGCGTAGAGCGCCGCCTGCTGATCGCCAGAAAGGCCGCAAATAGGGATCTCGCGGCCAAACCACGATGCCTGGCACATCCCCACCGATCCCGCGCTCGGCACGATTTCCGGGAGGGCTGCGCGGGGCACGCCGAACAACTCGAGCAGTTCGGCATCCCAGGTCGCGGTGGCAAGATCGGCGAGCATAGTTCGCGATGCATTGGTCCGATCGGTCACGTGCGCGCCACCGGTGAAGTTCGCCACCAGCCAACTCTCGACCGTGCCCAATCGGAGCTTTCCCTGACCGGCGCGATCGCGTAAGGCCGCGTCACGGAGGATCCACTCGATCTTGGTCGCGGAGAAATACGGGTCGATCAGCAGGCCTGTCCGCCGCCGGATATCGTCGCCATGGCCCTGCGCCCGAAGATCTGAACACCGTGCGCTGGTCCGGCGGTCCTGCCACACGATGGCCCGCCCGACTGGTGCCAGGCCTGCGGCGTCCCAAGCAACTACCGTCTCGCGCTGGTTGGTGATGCCGATCGCGCCGATGGACACTCCCGCGGCTGCGATCGCATCGCGGCCGGCCGCGACAGCGGTCGCCAACAGATCGGCTGGCTCGTGCTCGACCTCGCCGGGTTCCGGAAAGAACTGGCGCAGCTCCCGATAGCCGGCCCCGATGATCGACCCGTCGGCGTCCACCACGATGGCGGTCGAGCCTGTGGTCCCCTGGTCCAGCGCAAGAATGTTGGGCATCCCTGATTATATGCCCTACGCCCGCCACTATCTTTCGGCATGACCTACTCCACCTTGCTCCTCGAGCGCGATGATGACGGCGTTGCGACCGTTACGTTCAACCGTCCCGACAAGCTCAACGCCCTCAATGCTGCGGTGATCGCCGACCTCACCGCGCTCGTCATCCACGTCCGCGATGACGACGGCATTCGCGGCTTGGTGGTGACCGGCGCCGGCTCCAAGGCCTTTGTGGCGGGCGCTGACATCGCCGAGATCTCCGAGATCGACGGAGAGGAGGGTCGGGAGTTCGCTGAGCGCGGTCAGGCAGCATTTCGGGCGCTGGAGCAACTCGGCAAGCCCGTGATCGCCGCCGTGAACGGCTTCGCATTGGGTGGTGGGTGCGAGCTCGCGATGGCGTGTCACATCCGTCTGGCATCGCCCGACGCCCGCTTTGGCCAGCCCGAGGTGAAGCTCGGGATCATTCCGGGGTATGGCGGCACGGTGCGGCTGCCGCGCCTTGTTGGTCGGGGCCGCGCGCTCGAGCTGCTCCTGACCGGCGCGATGATCGACGCAGAGGAGGCGTACCGCATCGGCCTCGTCAACCGAATCGTGCCGGCGGAGTCGCTGCTCGACGAAGCCCGCGCGATGGTCCGCAGCATCACCCAGATGGGCCCGCTCGCCGTGCGACTCACGCTCGCGTCGGTTGATGAGGGACTCGACGTCCAGCTCGACACCGCCCTCGCACAGGAAGCCGACAAGTTCGGTGCATCGTGCGCGACCCACGATAGGGTCGAGGGCACGCGAGCTTTCATGGAGAAGCGTCCGGCGAAGTTCATCGGCCAGTGATCGACTGATCATGCGCGCGGTGACGCTCGTGGTGCGGAGCTTTCGCAACCTTGCCGACGCCGAGTTCGAGCTACCGCCGGCGGGCGTGGCGCTGGTGGGCCTGAACGGACACGGCAAGACCAACCTGATCGAGGCGCTCGCCTACCCGGTTCTCCTGCGTTCGCTGCGCGGCGCGCGCGACCGGGATGTTGTGCGTTTTGGCGGGCCCGGCTTTCACGTCGGCCTCGACCGTGATGAGGGCCCATCAATCAAGATCACCTACGCCGCGGAGACCGCACGGAAAACCGTCCTGATTGACGGCGCCGAGCAACGGACGGTTACGGAGGCGCTGGGACACTGGCTGGCGGTGGCGTTTCTGCCCACGGACATCGCGATCGTGCAGGGGGGTGCGATGGAGCGCCGGAAATGGCTCGATAGGCTCCTCTCATTGGCCGATCGTCATTATCTTTCGGGGTTGCTTCGGTACCGGGCTGCCCTTGCCCAGCGCAACGCTGCGTTGCGGTTGGGTGACGTCGCTGCGGCGGCCGCGTTCGAGCCCGCGCTGGCGCACTACGGCGCAGCGATCACAGCCGCGCGATTGGCTTGGGTGGAGGCGGCCGTGTCGGGCTGGCGCGCAGAACTCGATACCCTGGGTGAGGCCGGAGAGGTGGACCTGCGCTATCGCGGCGACGATGCGCTCACCGATCCTGCGGCGTGGCCCGGTCGGCTCGAAGCAACCCGACGCCGCGACCTCCAGCGTGGACAGACCCATGTCGGTCCGCAGCGCGACGACCTGGTGCTCACCCTCGATGGACGAGCGCTCCGCGCGTATGGCTCGACCGGACAGCACCGCGCCGCAGCAATTGCACTTCGGTTGCTTGAGCTCGAGACGATCCGCCGTGAACGCTCGGCCGAGCCCGCCCTGCTGGTCGACGATGTGTTTGCGGCGCTCGACGGAGACCGCCAAGCCCGGCTGGCAAGTCGGCTGATGCGAGGTCAGGCACAACGGGTGGTGGCGGCGCCGCGGGCGGCAAGCCTTCCCGCCGAGCTTGATCTTCCACGATGGTCGGTCGATCACGGCGTGGTGCGGGGGGACGGATGATAGACCGAAAGAAGCAGCCTGTCCCGCTGGGCGACGCGCTCGACGCATGGCTGACGCGCCGCGGTTTCACCAAGCGCCTGGATCAGGCATCCGTGGTCGAGGCGTGGGAGGAACTGGTTGGTCCGCAGATCGCGGCGGTTACCCGCGCCCTGTCCGTGACACCGGACGGCACGCTGATGGTTCGCGTCGCGAGCCACGGCTGGGCGACCGAACTCGGTCTGATGACACCACGGATCCTGGCGCGCGTGAACGGTTCGCGGGTCCACCGGGTCCTGCACATACGCTGGATGGTCGGAGCACTCGACCAATCCTGATGCACCCCTGATCGCGAGGCAACATGGCGGATTCACCCGCGCCGGACACCGGTTCCACCGGATACGGCGCAGACAGCATCACGGTTCTCAAGGGCCTCGAGGCAGTGCGCAAGCGGCCCGGCATGTACATCGGCTCGACCGGCGAGAACGGCCTTCACCATCTGGTCTACGAAGTCGTGGACAACTCGATCGACGAGGCGCTCGCAGGCCACTGCGATCGGATCGAGGTGACGATCCATCGGGACAACAGCATTACGGTGTCCGACAATGGGCGTGGCATCCCGGTGGACCTGCACCCGACCGAGGGGCTCCCCGGTGTAGAGCTCGCACTCACCGTGTTACATGCCGGCGGCAAGTTCGACAAGAACTCGTACAAGGTGTCCGGCGGGCTGCATGGCGTCGGCGTGTCGGTGGTCAACGCCTTGTCCGAACAGCTCACCGTCACGGTCGATCGCGCGGGCGCGAGGCATCAGATGACGTTCGTGCGCGGACACACCACGCAGAAGCTGACCGTGATCGG
>JBDSMU010000172.1:0-22659 GCA_039915685.1 Gemmatimonadales bacterium
CGGGACGGTACACCACCCATTGCGCTCACCATTGCTGGCTCCGATTCGGGCGGTGGCGCCGGGATCCAGGCCGACCTCAAGACGTTCGCCGCCTTCCGGTGCTTCGGAACATCGGCCATCGTCGCAGTCACCGCGCAAAATACTCTCGGCGTGCACGCGATCCACGCTGTTCCGCCTTTCATCATCGACGCGCAGCTCGCCGCGCTCGCCAGCGACCTCCCGCCCGATGCCTGCAAGACGGGGATGCTCGCGACTGCCCAGTTGGTCACGCTCGTCGCCGACCGGATCGCGGAGTACCGGTGGCGCCGGTATGTCCTCGACCCGGTGATGGTCGCCAGCTCGGGCGATCGCCTGCTCGAACCCGACGCGATCAGCGCAATGCGTGACCGGCTCTTGCCGCTCACCGCGTGCGTCACCCCGAACCTCGATGAGGCGGAGCTGCTGACTGAGTTGGAGGTGCGAGATCCCGACGGCATGGTACGGGCCGGAGAAGCACTGCTCGAGGCCGGCGCGCGGGCCGCGCTGATGAAGGGTGGCCACCTCGAGAGCGACATCGTCGTCGACATTCTCGTGACTCCCGAAGGTGTGCAACGGTTCACGAGGCCACGTATCACGACCCGCTCGACCCACGGTACCGGCTGCACCCTCGCTGCCGCCATCACTGCCGGCCTCGCACTCGGTCGCCCGCTGCAGGTCGCGGTGACCGATGCACTCGACTACCTGCAGGCGGCGATTCGTGCCGCCCCGCAACTCGGCGCTGGAAGGGGTCCGGTCTGGCATGGCGTGCCGGTGCCGTAACGGTGGTTCGCGTCACAGCAATTCCTCCGCGGTTCGGCTCGCCGGGAGCGTCCGCGACAGCATTCCGCCCAACAGGTCGACCGCTTCTTCTGCCATCGCCCGGTAGGTGGTGAGCTTGCCACCGGCGATCGTGAGCACCATACCCTCGCGCAACATGAGGTGCTCGCGACTCCTGCTGCTGGCCGCACCCACCTGGCGCAGCAACGGACGCACTCCCGCCCACTGATCCACGATGTCGCTGCCGCCGAGCTCACGGTCCGGAAAGAGATGCCTCACGGCACGCAATAGGTAGGCAACGTCGGCGTCGGCCACCGTCAGCGCGTCGGGCGATTCATCGGTGTCGGTGTCGGTGGTGCCGATCACCACGCGATCGCGCTCAGGCTCCGGAATGCAGAACATCACCCGTTGGTCGTCGGGATGGCGAAGCGCGATGGCATGAGTCAGCGGGAGTCGCGCGAGCGGCACCGTGATGTGGATCCCCTTGGTGCCGCCCACCAGGTGTCGATCGGAGAGTCCAAGTTCTCGGCGTACTGCGTCGGTCCATGGACCCGTCGCGATCACCAACGTGCGCGCACGTATCACCGCTCCACCCGAAAGAGTGGCCGATACGCCACCATTTCCAGTCGTGACGGTGGCGTGACAGTGCTCAACTACCGTTGCCCCATGGCAAGTGGCACTCCGGATCGTGGCGTGCACCAGCCCGAGGTCGTCGCACCGTGCGTCCTGATAGATCGCGCCTCCCTGCAGCGGGGCGCTCGCGAGCATCGGTTCGCGGTGGTTCAAGCCACGTCGAGTGAGCGGGTGGTGCGGACCCAGCGCCCGGTGGCCAGCGAGCGCACCGTAGAGCGTGACGCCAGCCCCGACCCGAAGCCACTGCCACCACGCACCGCGGTCCAGCACGAACAGGAACGGGACAGGTCGCACCAGCGCTGGCGCAATCTTCAGCAGAGTCGCCCGCTCGGCCAGTGACTCGCGCACCAGCGCGATGTCACCCGTTTCGAGGTAGCGGATCCCACCGTGCGCCAGCCGACTCGACCGCGATGATGTCCCCCACCCCACGGTGTGTTTCTCCAGCAGCGTCACCGACAAGCCGCGCATCGCGGCGTCGCGCGCGACACCCGCTCCCACGATGCCGCCACCGAGGATCAGGACATCTGTTACCGCCTCGACTGTGGCCTCACGACTTCGGCGTCATCGCGGCGACCACGCCGGTGATCAGGGTAGCGAGTTGCTCACCAATCTCTTTCGCCACCTGCATCACGTCGGCATGACTGAGCAACGCACTACTGGTACCGGCCGCGGCATTGGTGATCGTGGAGATGCCTAGGCAACGCAACGACCGCGCCCGGGCCACGATCACTTCGGGAACCGTGCTCATGCCGACCGCGTCAGCGCCAAACCGCTCCAACATTCGCACTTCCGCCGGCGTCTCGTAGCTCGGCCCCAGCAGTGCTGCATACACGCCTTCGTCGAGTGCGATCCCCCCTTCCGCCGCGACGCGTCGCGCGGTGGCACGGAGATCAGCGTCGTACGGCACGCTCATGTCCGGGAATCGCGTCTCTCCGTCGAATACGGCGCCCTCAAGCGGATTGCGACCGGTGAGGTTGAGGTGATCGCTGATCAGCATCAGCGTTCCCGAACGGAATGAACGGCGGATGCCACCCGCGGCGTTGGTCACGATCAACGTGTCCACCCCCAGCGCAGCAAACACGCGGATCGGCAGCACCGCGTCGCTCGCCGAGTGGCCCTCGTACATGTGGAATCGCCCGCTCTGCGCGATCACCGAGACGCCACTGAGGGTACCGGCGACAAGCTCCCCCTGATGTCCCTGTACGGTGGGTACATGGAACCCGGGGATGTCTCCGTACGGGATCCGCACGGCACTCTCGATCCGATCGGCAAGCGGCCCCAGCCCCGAGCCGAGCACGATCGCGATGCGTGGTTTCCGCCCACCGATGGCTGCGGTCACAGTGTCGGCAGATGATGCGATCACGTCGGCCGGACTCACCAGCCGGTTCATGCGAGCATCCCCGCGAGCGATGCGGATATGAAGGCCGCCAGGTTACCGGCGATCATCGCCTTGAGCCCGAACTTCGCAATCTCCGGCCGCCGTTCGGGTGCGAGCCCGCCGATCCCGCCGATCTGGATCGCGATCGATGAGAAGTTCGCGAAACCCAACAACGCGTAGGTCAGGATCAGCGCGCTCCGTGGCTGCAGCACCACGCCGCTGCCGAGGTCGCCGGCAAATTGCGCGTAGGCCACAAACTCGTTGAGTGATGTCTTGAGGCCGATCAACCCGCCTACATATGACGTGTCGGCCCATGGCACACCCATGACGAATGCCAGTGGCCGCAGCAGGAAGCCGAGAATGCCCTGTAGCGAGAGGCCCTCGATGCCGGCCAGCCCACCCATCCAGCCCAACCCCGCATTCAGCATCGCGACCAGTGCCACGAACGCCATGAGCATTGCGGCCACGTTAATGGCGAGCTGCACCCCTTGCGCAGCGCCATTCGCGGCCGACTCGATGACATTCGACTCGCGGACCGCGCCGACGCCGAGGTCGAGCGACCCCTTGGTCACCGGCACGCCGGTCTCGGGCATCAGGATCTTCGAGAGGTAGAGCCCCGCCGGTGCGTTCATCACGCTCGCGGCAAGCAGGTGGCCGGCGATACCGGGCAGCACTCCCGAGAGCATGCCCACGTACGCGGCGAGCACGCCACCGGCCACCGTCGCGAACCCGCCCACCATCACCGTGACCAGCTCCGACTGTGTCATCGTGCCGACGAACGGCTTGATGAGCAGCGGCGCTTCGGTCTGGCCCAGGAAGATGTTGCCCGATGCGCTGAGCGTCTCCGCGCCAGATGTCCCGAGCGTCTTTTGCATGCCCCACGCGAGGCCCTTGACGATCCATTGCATGATGCCGAGGTAGTACAACACAGACATCAACGCGGAGAAAAAGATGATCGTCGGCAGCACGTTGAAGGCGAAGAACGCCCCGGTGTTCGCCACGTACCCGGCGGCGCTGTCCAGCCCGCCACCCACACCGGGTGTGCCCACCGGCACGTTGCCCTGCACCAGATTGCCGAAGACAAACCGAGCGCCCTGCTCCTGGAATCCCAGCAGGTTGGTGATGACGCCGCCGACCGCGGCGAAGAACGACCGACCGACCTGGGTCTTGAGGACCACCAGCCCGAAGACCAGCTGCATCAGCATTCCCGACGCGACGAGGCGCCAGTTGATCGCTCGCCGGTTGTAGCTCATCAGCACCGTGAGGCCGATCATCACCACGATACCAACGACACCGATCAGGCGCTCGCCGATCGGGATGTCGAGACCACCACTCAAAGCCGCAAAGCGCTCGGCCGCGGTGGGTAGCTGCTGCTGGATCGACAGGAACAGGGTCACTGGCGGCTCGCGATGGAGGCCTGAGCGCTTCCCAGCAGGGCAAGTCGCATCGGCCAAGGGATGAAGGCATGCTCGAACGCCGTGAGCGCCATCGACTCCAGCTCCGGCAGGGTAAAGCCGAGCGCACGGTGCGCGATGTCGTACTCATCGGTGAGGTGAACCCCGCTCATCAGCCACGAGTCGGTGCAGAGCGTCACCGGAATCCCCGCATCGAAATACTGCCTGACCGGGTGGTCGGCCGCCGATCTGACCGCGTGTGTCTGCACATTGCTGGTGATGTTGATCTCGATGCAGATCCGGCGGTCGCGCACGAATGCCAGAAGCTCGGGATTCTCGCGCAGCCGTGTGCCATGCCCGATCCGGATCGCATGGCACGAATGAATCGCCTCGAAGATCGATTCCCACCCCGCTGCCTCGCCGGCGTGAACGGTAATCCCGAGTCCGCCCCGCGCCGCGATGCCGAACGCCTCGCGGTGCAACTCCGGGGGCCGACCCGCCTCGCCGCCGGCAAGGTCGAACCCGACCACACCGTGGTCGCGCATCCGCACAGAGTGCTCGGCGATCTCCACCGAAAGCGCCGGGTCAAAGTGTCGCAGCGAACAATTGATGATCCGGCTGGCCACCCCGAACTCCGCTTCGCCCCGCTGCAGCCCGTGCCACTCGGCGCGAATGGCATCGTCCATGGAGAGTCCCTGCCGGGTGCTCAGCGCGGGACAGTACCGCACCTCGAGATATCGCACACCGTCTGCCGCTGCGTCGGCCACCATTTCGTACGCCACCCGTTCGATCGCCTCGGGTGTCTGCAACAGCGCGATGGTGTACTCGAAGCGCGCGAGATACTCCTCGAGGTTGCGCGCATCGTCAACCAGCATCCAGCGCCGCAATGCATCAGGATCGGACGCAGGAAGCACGGCGTTGATTTCGGCCGCCAGCTCGAGCATCGTATCCGCTCGCAGCGACCCGTCGAGGTGCACGTGCAGCTCGGCCTTGGGCATCCGCAGGAGCATCTCACGCATCGGCGGACCCGCCCAGACGGGCGCTTCGGCGAGCACGGAAAATGGCACCCGCGGCGGGAGTCAAAGCGGGGTCGACCGCGATGGCGCGGCCGTCGGTGAGGTGCAAAGCGCCACCCAGAAGCGCCGCAAAAAGCTCCGGCTCGTGCTCGGCCAGCGCCTGCCCGAGAGTGGTGCCCGGGGGTACCTGCAGGCATCGGTCATTGACGAATATCGGGATCGAGGAGGTCACGGACGTAAATATCCGGTCACAAGGTGGTCTCCCGCAACGCACGAGCGCTTGCGCGGGCCCCGCCGGGCGACGTTCGTTCAGTGATGAGCCATCGCATCCTCGTGGTTGACGACGAGCCGGACATTACCGCCCTGGTCGCGTATCACCTCGCCAAGGCTGGGTACCGCGTGTCCACGGCATCGAGTGGCGCGGAGGCCGTTCGGGCCGCACGGGAGGAACGCCCCGATCTAGTGGTCCTCGACTTGATGTTGCCCGAGATGTCGGGTTACGACGTCCTGGCAGAACTCCGACGCCTTGAGGAAACCCAGGATGTCGGGGTGATCCTCCTGACGGCACGCCGCGATGAACCGGATCGGATCCGCGGCCTCTCCCTCGGTGCTGACGACTACCTGACCAAGCCATTCTCGCCGGCGGAACTCACCCTGCGGGTGCAAGCGGTGCTCCGACGGCTCGGCTCCCCGGCGGTGCAGGCCGGATCCACGCTGGTCGTGGAAGACATCGCGATCGATCGAGCCGCGCGCCGGGTCGTGGTCGGAGGCGAGGAGCTTCCCCTGACCGCCACCGAGTACAAACTGCTCCTCACGCTCGTGGAACGCCGCGGTCGGGCACAAAGCCGCCCGCAACTGCTCGACGTGGTATGGGACGCCCAGCCCGACATCCAGACCCGCACCGTGGACATGCATGTGCAACGGCTCCGCTCAAAACTCGGCCCAACCGGCGACCTGATCGAAACGGTGCGGGGCTTCGGGTACCGCTTCAAGGCGCAGGACCGGCGCGCTCCCGCACCGTGAACCTGACCGGCCGGCTGATCCTGGGCACGCTTGCTGTCGTGGTATGCACCCTCGTGGTGCTGTTGTGGGGTTCCGAGCACGCGCTCCGATCGGACCTCGAGGTTGTTGAGCGCGCGCGTCTCACTCGTGAAGCCCAGGGAATCGCCGGCGCACTCTCGGCCGACCCGGCCGAGTGGGCGGGCGAGATCGTCAGCATGAGCGCACAGACCGGCCACCGGGTGACCCTCCGGGCGGGCGACCGTGTGATCGCCGCCACCGACTCGCTGCGATCGGGAGCATTTCTCACCGCGGGCGCTCCCGGTGGCCCGGGCATGGTCGAGGTGTCGGCCGCGGCGCGCCACATCGATGATGCGGTGAAGCGGGCTCGTGATTCGACGATCAACGCCGCCGTGATTGCCCTTCTGGTCGCGCTGCTCCTCGCATTCGTCGCCGGGAGATCCGTCGCGTCGCCGCTTCTCGAGATCTCGCGGGCCGCGCACTCGATTGCTGGTGGTGCCCCGCCCCGCTTTCCGCGTTCGCGCATCGCCGAAGTCGACGCCCTTGTTGCCGCGCTCAGGGACATGCATGCCCAGCTGGGTTCTCGTTTCACGGCACTGGAACGCGAGAAGGCCGAAACGGCCGCGATCGTGGAAGCAATGGTCGAGGGAATCATTTCCACCGATTCCCGCGGGGCGATCGTCACCGCCAACGCCACGGCGCGCCGCCTGCTCGGCTACCAGGCGGCCGCGGCGATGCCCCACCTTGCCACCGTCTTCCGGGTCAAGGCAGCGCGGGACGCGGTGGACCGTGTGCTGCAGGGCTACTCGATCGTCGACCGGGAGGTCGAATTGCGGGGCGCCGTGTTCACCATGAACGCGCGTCCGCTTCCCGGCGGCGGCGCAGTGATAGTGCTGCACGACCTGACCGAAGTCCGGCGCCTCGAGACAGTTCGCCGCGACTTCGTGGCCAACGTCTCGCACGAGCTCAAGACTCCCCTCACCTCGATCGCCGGCTACGCCGAGACGCTCACCGACGAGGACATTCTCCCGGAATCGCGGCAGAAGTTCGTCGGCACGATCCTGGCGAACGCGCGGCGGATGCAGCACCTGGTTGACGACCTGCTGGATCTCTCGCGGATCGAATCGGGGCGCTGGATTCCGAACGCCACGCGGGGTGACGCGGCGACAATGGTGCGGGAAGCGTGGTCGGGATTCGCCGACCGGGCCGCGCACCGGGACATCCGGTTCACCCTCGAGGTCGGCCCGGACGCCGACCATCTCACTGCCGATAGTGACGCAGTGCACCACGTCCTGTGCAACCTCTTCGACAATGCCATGCGGCATCTCGGGGATGCCGGAACGGTGCGGGTCGCGACGACCCGGGTCGACGGCGGTGTTTCGCTTGACGTGGCCGACACCGGCAGCGGGATCGCGCCCGAGCATCTCCCGAGGATCTTCGAGCGCTTCTACCGGGTCGATCCCTCGCGGTCGCGCGATCAAGGCGGGACCGGACTCGGTCTCGCGATCGTGAAGCACATGGTCGAGGCACACGGCGGCACAGTGGCCATCACGAGCACTGTCCGTGCGGGTACCACCGTCACGGCATGGTTTCCCGATCGACCCGGCGTTACGTCGGACGTTACAGGATCGTGACCGGAACGTCACGAGCCGTTGACCCGCTGGCAACAACTTCGCCCCGTTGTTACAAACGTGACACGGTCACGAGACCGTCATGATCACGAAACACTTGGGGAGGATCGATGTCAGTTCGTCAGGTAGTCCTGACCGCCGCAGCAATGGTGCTTGCGTTCTCCACCCGTCACGCATCGGCGCAGTCGCCCACCGTGTCGGTAAGCGGCGTCATCTACACCAATTTCGGCTACCAGCTCGATCGCGATACGTCACTTGCGGTGAGTGGCCGGCGGAACAACTTCGACGTGGCCCGGTCGTACATCACGGTGACCAGCAAGTCGGGGATCTTCTCGGGCCGCGTGACCGCCGACGTCGACAGTCGCCGTGCCGCCTCCAATCAACAGACGTTCCGGCTCAAGTATGCGTACGTCGCGCTCACGCCCACGGGCAGTCAGCTCACCCTCAAGCTCGGCGCGGTGCAGACGCCGTTCATCGAGTTCGATGAGGCGATGTGGGGCTACCGGATGCAGGGCACGGTGGCGATGGACCGCAACGGCTACCTCACGTCGTCGGACTTCGGGATCAGCGCCGACATGTCGTGGATGAACGAGGGTCTGGAGGTCGCGGCCGGGCTGTTCAACGGCGAGGGCTACAGCGGCGCACCCGGCGACCAGTACAAGGATGTTGCCGGCCGGATCTCGCTGCGTCTGCTGCGCTCCGATGATGCATCACGCCTCGGCGGGCTGCGCGCGACCGGCTTCGCGCTCATCGGCCAACGCAATGGCGGCGGGCCCCGCGAGCGCTACCTCGGGATGCTCTCCTGGCGCAGCAAGGCCATGACCGTGGCCGCCCAGTACGCCACGACAACCGATTCGCTCTCCGGCACGGCGCCTGACGTCGACGCGCAGGTGATCAGTGCCTACGCGACGTACGGTCTGCCTGCGTCACCCGTCCGGCTTCTGGCCCGGGTTGACGTCGTCGATCCCGACACCGACAGCGAGCCGGACACACCCTCGCTCAGCGCCGGACGCCAGACCCGGGTGATCGCTGGCGTGTCGTACCAGGCCACGCCAAACGTCCGATTCTTGGCAGACGCTGATTTCGCATCACTGAACCATGGTTCGCCGTCACCGGCCTTCGAGGGGACGCGGCGCACGCTCTACTTTCACGCCGAGTACAAGTTCTAACGCACGACACAGTGTTCCGGGACTGGCGGCGCGACCAGCCCCCATTCACCACCATCAGGAGCAACGCATGTCGGTTCGAGAAGTGGGACGCAGCATCGTGACGGCCGCCACCCTCGGCAGTTTCCTGCTGGTTGCTGCGTGCGGCGGCGGGGAAAAGGGGGCCGAGGGCAGTGCCGTCGCACCGCAAATGCTCACCGGCGCCGGGGCCACGTTCCCGTACCCGGTCTATTCGAAGTGGTTCCACGCGTTCAACCTCGCCACCGGGCACCAGGTCAACTACCAGTCGGTCGGCTCGGGCGCGGGCGTCAAGCAGTTCGTCGAGAACACGGTTGACTTCGGGGCAACCGATGGACCGATGACCGATGAGGAGATTGCCGCCGTTGGCGGAAAAGTCCTGCACATCCCGACAGTGATCGGGGCGGTCGCGCTCACGTGGAACCTGCCCGGTGTCACCGCGCTCCGCCTCGACGGACCGGCCGTTGCCGACATCTTCCAGGGCCGCATCACCAAGTGGAACGACCCTCGCTTGGTCGCTCTCAACCCGGGCACCACGCTGCCTAATCGCGAGCTGATCGTGGTGCACCGTTCGGATGGCTCGGGCACCTCCTTCATCTTTACTGATTACCTCGCCAAGGTCTCCCCGGCTTGGAAGAGCAGCATCGGCGCTGGCAAGTCGGTCGCGTGGCCGGTCGGGCTCGGCGGCAAGGGGAATGAGGGCGTGACCCAGCAGATCAAGCAGGTCGAAGGATCACTCGGTTACGTGGAGCTGATCTACGCGATATCCAATTCACTGCCGTCCGCGGAGTTAAAGAACAGCAATGGCGATTTCGTGGTGCCTTCGCTTGAGAGCGTGAGCGCCGCTGCTGCCGGCACGACGTTCGGGCCGGACACTGACTTCCGGGTCTCGATCACTGATGCCCCGGGCGCGGGCGCATACCCGATCTAGTCGTTCACCTGGCTGCTGGTGCATCCGTCGCTGCCGGACACCGCCAAGGCGAAGGCGCTGCACCAGTTCCTCGATTGGATGGTCACGCCGGAAGCAATGGCCATGGCGTCGGAGCTGCACTATGCCCCGCTTCCGGCCCCCGTGGTGGAGCTCGTGAAGGCACGCATCGCGACTTTGCAGTAAGGTCAAGTGCCGTGGCATGCCTGCCCCTGCGAAAGCGGGGGCCGGTGTGTGTCATCGCGTCGTGACACGTCCGTTACAATACCGTGACCGAGATCACATCTCTGCCCGCTAGAATCGGAACGTGATTCCCACCGCCCCCCCCCCCGTCGACGCATCCCCGTCCGGTGCGTCATTGGCACTGTCTGCTTGGGGAGACCGGATCTTCAAGGTCCTCCTGGTGGTGGCGGCGCTCGCCGCTCCCGCATTGCTGGTTGGCTTGCTCTGGCAGCTCATTGTTGGCGCCGCTCCAGCCATCGATGCGTACGGATTCTCGTTCATCACCGATTCGGTGTGGGATCCGGTGGCCGAGAAGTTTGGTGCGCTCCCGCTGGTTTTCGGCACGCTGCTGACATCGTTCCTGGCGTTGCTGCTCGCCGTCCCGCTGTCGCTCGGGGTGGCGATCTATCTCACCGAATTTGCGCCTGACAGGATCCGCCAGCCGATCGCGATGGTGATCGAACTCCTCGCGGCGATCCCAAGCGTGGTGTACGGGCTCTGGGGCATCTTCGTGATGATCCCGATTCTTCAGGGGTCGGTGTATCCGTTCCTTGAGGCCCACTTCGGCTGGCTGCCAATCTTCCAGGGTCCGATTTACGGACCCTCGGTGCTCTCCGCTTCGCTCATTCTCACCATCATGGTGATGCCGTTCATCATGTCAGTGTCGCGCGAAGTCCTGCTCGCCGTCCCTGCCGGTCAACGCGAAGCGGCCACCGCACTCGGCGCGACGCGCTGGGAGGCGGTCGTCACCGCCATCGTGCCGTACGCCAAGTCGGGCATCGTGGGCGCGGTCATCCTCGGCCTCGGTCGCGCCTTGGGCGAGACCATGGCGGTGACCATGTTGATCGGCAACAGGCACGACATCGCTGCTTCGCTTTTCGCGCCGGGGTACTCGATGGCTGCCGTGATCGCGAATGAGTTCGCCGAAGCGGGCCTGGGTTCGCTGCATTCGTCTGCGCTCACCTACGTGGCGCTGCTACTCTTCGCGGTCACGGTGCTGGTCAACGCTGCCGCGCGGCTGATGATCTGGCGGATGAATCGCGGGGCTGGCAAGTGACGCGGGGCGATCGCCGACGCCTGATGTCGCGCGTCATGGTCGGGGTGATGATCACGGCGGTGATCGTCGCCGTGCTTCCTCTCTTCCTGATCCTCGGATCACTCGTCGTGAAGGGCGCAAGCTCACTGTCGCTCGCGTTCTTCACCAACACCCCCGTACCGGTCGGCGAGGATGGAGGTGGAGTTCGCCACGCCATCGTAGGCACGCTCCTCATCGTCGGGATGGCGTCGCTGGTGGGCGTTCCGCTCGGTATCGCCGCCGGCATCTACACCACGGAGTTCAGAGGGACGCGCCTCGCGACGATCACCCGATTCGTGGCCGACGTGCTCAATGGCACGCCGTCGATTGTCGTGGGTGTGTTTGCGTGGACCGTCGTGGTGTTGACCCAAGGGCACTTCTCGGCGCTCGCCGGATCGGCGGCCCTCGCGGTGCTGATGCTTCCGATGGTGATGCGCACCACCGAGGAGTTGCTCAACCTCGTGCCGATCACGCTGCGCGAAGCGGCGCTCGCGCTGGGCTATTCCCGCTGGCGTACCTCACTCACGATCGTGCTGCGCACGGCGCTCCCGGGAATCGTCACGGGCGTACTGCTCTCGGTGGCCCGGATTGCCGGCGAGACCGCGCCGCTGTTGTTCACGGCGCTTGGCAGCCAGTTCCTGAGCTACAACGTGGACCGACCGATGGCGGCGCTCCCGCTGATGGTGTACACGTACGCAACTGGTCCGTTCGAGGAATGGCACAGGCTGGCCTGGTCGGCGGCCCTGGTACTGATCATCGTTGTCCTCGTGCTGAGCGTGATCGCGCGCGTCGTCACCCGCCAACGGTTCGGCCGCAATGTCTGATGACGCCACGGTGCACCTGCGGACCGAGCAACTGAGCGCGATGTATGGCAAGTTCAGCGCGATCAAGAACGTCACGCTTCAGTTTCCGGTCAACAAGGTCCATGCGCTGATCGGCCCGTCGGGCTGCGGCAAGAGCACCTTCCTGCGCACGCTCAACCGGCTGCACGAAATGACGCCGGGCGCGTGGATTACGGGGACGGTCGAACTTGACGGGCAGGATGTCTATGCCCCGGCGGTCTCGCCGATCCAGCTCCGGCGCCGCGTGGGGATGGTGTTCCAGAAGCCCACTCCCTTTCCGACAATGTCGATCTTCGACAATGTCGCCGCGGGCCTGCGCATCCACCGCAAACTGCCCCGCACGGAACTCGCCGAGATCGTCGAGCGATCGCTCCAGCGAGCGGCGCTCTGGGACGAGGTCAAGGACCGCCTCAAAACCAGTGCAATCGGACTTTCGGGTGGGCAGCAGCAACGGCTCTGCCTGGCACGCACGATTGCCCCGGAGCCAGAGGTGATCCTCCTCGACGAGCCGACGGCGTCGCTTGATCCGCAGGGTACGCAGCGCATCGAGGAGCTGATGCACGAGCTCAAGACCGATTTCACGATCGTGATCGTGACGCACAACATGCAACAGGCGGCCCGCGTGTCCGACACCACGTCGTTCTTCTACTTGGGTGACATGGTGGAGCACGGCCCGACCAAGACGATGTTCACTCGGCCGAAGGATCCACAGACCGAGGCCTACATCACCGGACGGTTCGGATGACGCCGCCGGTGCGCGCCACTCTGGCCCCCCGCCCGCCCGCGTCCGACCCCCCGGTCCAAGACGGGAGCCCGGCCGTTGAGGCCACCGATTTCTGCTTCTGGTACGGGCCCAACCAGGCACTGTTCGACCTCTCGCTGGCGTTCGATGCCAGGGCGGTCACGGCGATCATCGGGCCGTCCGGGTGCGGCAAGAGCACGTTCCTCCGGTGCATCAACCGGATGAATTTGTTGATCCCGGGCACCCGCGCAGCGGGCGAGCTATGCGTCGAGGGCCGACCGGTGTACGATCCCGCGATCGATCTCGTGGCGCACCGCTTGCGGGTCGGGATGGTGTTTCAGCGTCCGAACCCGTTTCCGAAATCGATCTTCGCGAACGTTGCGTATGGCCCCACGCTCAATGCGTTGGTCAGCAAGCGCGACCTGCCCGACGTGGTGGAGCAATGCCTGCGACGCGCCGCACTCTGGGACGAGGTGAAGGATCGACTCGATGCGCCGGCTATCGGGCTGTCGGGCGGCCAGCAGCAGCGGCTCTGCATCGCGCGGGCGCTGGCCAACTCGCCGTCAGTGTTGCTGATGGATGAGCCATGCTCAGCGCTCGATCCCATCGCCACCCAGAAGGTCGAGGAGCTGATCTTCGAGCTTCGGCAGGACTTCACGATCATCATCGTGACGCACAACATGCAGCAGGCCGCGCGCGTTGCGCAGCGGACGGCATTTTTCGAGGCCGGGCGACTGGTGGAGTACGGGGAGACGCACCAGATCTTCACCGCCCCCACCAAGGAACGCACCGAGGCCTATATCACCGGGAGGTTTGGATGAGCGAGGGTCAGCGACACTTTCACGGGGACCTGAACCAGCTGAAGGTCCGGCTGCTCGCGATGTCCGGCGAGGCGGAAGCCGCGCTCAACTTGGCCGTCGAATCAGTGCTGGAACGCGACCTCGACAAGGCCACGCGGGTCATCGCTGGCGACAAGGTGATCGACGAACTCGAGGTCGAGGTCGAAGGACAGTGCATCCGCCTCCTCGCCACCCAACAGCCGATGGCCCGCGACCTCCGCAGGCTCACGTCGGCGCTCAAGATCGGCAATGACCTCGAGCGGGTCGGTGACCACGCCGTGAACATCGCCCAATCCGCCGAGCGGCTGGCGCGGTCCCGGCCGATCACGCCGGAGCCGGAGATGGTCGAGATGGCCAAGCTCGCCCGCGGGATGCTCGCCGATGCCATCGAGGCGTTCGTACGCGAGGATGCTGTGGCGGGACGCGACGTGTGCCGTCGTGACGACAAGGTCGACGCCCTGCATAACTCAGTGTTCCGGATCCTCCTGACCCACATGATGGAAGACCCGCACATGATCAGCGCGGGCATGGACCTGTTTCTGGTCTCGCGGAACCTGGAGCGAGTCGCCGACCTCGCGACGAATATCGGCGAGGAAGTGGTGTTCCTCGTCGAGGGCAAGTCGATCAAGCATCATGCGGAGGATGGAGGGAGCTGAGCCTGATCCAACCCTTGGTTCGGGGAAGGGGGTCAGGCTCCGTAGGGAACCCAGATGTTCTTGACCTGCGTCGCATGCCGCAGGAATTCCGGGCCCTCCCCTGCTTCCGCGTTCATCCATTCCCGAACCGTCCATTCCGTCCACGTGGACTTCATGTTCCCGGCTGAGAGGCGTTCCGCCTCCGCCGCTTCCTCCCGAGTGCCAAACACCCAGATCGCATCCACATCATCATGCGAAGCAAGCGGACCGAGCAACTCGCGGCGCAATCCGGTGATGATGTTCACGACGCCCGCGGGCACGTCCGAGGTGTCGAGCACCTGGTAGAGGTCGGTCGCCGCGAGGGGCCACCGCTCCGACGGAATGACAACCACACGATTCCCCATCGCAATCGCCGGGAGCACCGCAGAGAGGAAGCCCAACAACGGCGCCTCGTCGGGACACACCAATCCGATCACGCCGAATGGCTCCGGCATGGCAAGCGTGACGTTGCGATGCGGGGTATGGTGCACGGCGCCGTCGTACTTGTCAGCCCAACCCGCATACGCAAAGCAGCGCTGGATCGATGCGTCCACTTCGGCTTTGCCGTTTACGTTCCCGCCGGTCGCGAGGCGCTCGGCGAACTCATCTGCACGCGCGGCAAGATTTTCTCCCAGGTAATAGAGCACCTGCGCTCGCAGGTGTGCCGTCGCTGTCGACCACTTGGAGCCCGCGTGCGCAGCTTCGACGGCGTTGCGGATATCCTTTCGGTTTCCGCGACCAACCTCAGCGACGTGCACTCCGGACGCGCTCCGAACCGTGAGCGCATATCCAGAGTCAGGCCGTACCTGCTTGCCACCGATGTAGAGTTTGGGGGTGCGATCGATCGAAGGAAGCGTGCCTCGCTCTCCGCTCTCCGTTCTCCGTTCTCCGCTCTCCGTTCTCCGTTCTCCGTCCTTCCGGGCGATCTTGAGGTACTCGTACATCCCTTCACGTCCGCCTTCCCGACCGAATCCGCTCTCGCGATAGCCGCCGAATCCCGAGGCCGCGTCGAACATGTTGGTGCAGTTGATCCAGACGGTGCCAGCCTTGAGGCGCGGCGCGATGTCCAGGGCGAGGTTGATGTTCTCGGCCCACAAGCTCGCGGCGAGGCCGTACCGGGTGTTGTTCGCGAGTTCCACCGCCTCGTCCGGCGTGCGGAATGTCATCTGCACCACAACCGGACCGAAGATCTCGACTTGTGCGACAGTCGAGGACGGTGAGACATCGGTGAACAACGTCGGCGGATAGAACAGACCCTCGGTGGGCACGCTCCACGATGGCTGCCAACAGGTCGCGCCTTCGCTCACGCCCTGGGCCACCAATTTCTTGATCTGCTCGAGCTGTACGGGCGCGACGATCGCACCGATGTCGACTGCCTTGTCGAGTGGCGATCCCACGCGCAGCGTCTCCATTCGCGCGCGGAGCTTCTGCACCAACCGCTCCGCAATGCCTTCCTGCACCAGGATACGTGATCCCGCACAACAGACCTGTCCCTGGTTGAACCAGATGGCATCGACTACGCCCTCGACCACCGAGTCGAGATCGGCATCTTCAAAAACGATGAACGGCGACTTCCCGCCGAGTTCGAGCGAGAGCTTCTTGCCGCTTCCAGCGGTCGCCACCCGGATGATGCGGCCAACTTCGGTCGATCCGGTGAACGCCACCTTGTCGACGTCGGGATGTTCGACCAGTGCTGCACCGGTTCGGCCATCACCGGTAATGATGTTCACCACTCCAGCGGGCAGTCCAATCTCCGCGAGCATGTCCGCCAGGCAGAGCGCGGTGAGCGGCGTGTACTCCGCCGGCTTGAGCACCACGCAATTACCCGCGGCAAGTGCGGGCGCGATCTTCCATGAAAGCATCAGCAGCGGGAAATTCCACGGGATCACCTGCCCCACCACACCCACCGCCGACATCCCCGGAAACTCGCGGTCGAGCAGTTGCGCCCAACCAGCGTGATGATAGAAGTGCCGAGCCACCAGCGGGATGTCAATATCGCGAGACTCCCGGATCGGCTTGCCGTTGTCGAGCGATTCCACCACCGAGAAAAGGCGGGCGCGACGCTGAATGCCGCGCGCGATCGCGTACATCCACCGTGCCCGGCCGTGTCCGCCGAGCGCCTGCCAGGCGGGGAGGGCCGCGCGCGCCGCAGCGACCGCCGCGCCCACGTCGGCGTCGCTTGCCTGACTGACCATCGCGAGGTCGTCGCCGCCCGCGGGGTTCGCGACCACAAACGTGTCTGCTGCCGATGTCCACGCACCGCCGATGAATTGCCCGAACCGGCGATCATGGCCGTCGAGCCATTCCATCGCCGTCGCGGCCGACTCCGGAGCAGGGCCCCACGAGAGCTTCTCGAATGCATCGCGGACAGAGGTCATGATGGTCACCAGTCACGTGAGTGTGATAATCCTTCAACCCTTCAACCCTTCAACCTCTCAACCTCTCAACCTCTCAACCTCTCAACCTCTCAACCTTTCAACCTCTCAACCTCTCAACCTCTCAACCTCTCAACCTCTCAACCTCTCAACCTCTCAACCTCTCAACCTTTCAACCGGCTTTACGCCATCGGATGTCGATGCGCCGCCGAGTATCGCCCAGTCACGAAGTGTTCGAGTTGGCGTTCGATATCGGTAAGGAGCGACGACGCGCCGAAGCGGAAGAGATCCGGCTGCACCCAGCGATCGCCGAGTTCCTCCTTCATCATCGCCATCCAGTCGAGCGACTCCTTGGCGCGGCGGATGCCGCCGGCGGGCTTGAAGCCCACGATATGACCGGTGCGCTCGCGGTAATCGCGGATGCTACGCGCCATCACGAGCCCCACGGGCAGCACGGCGTTGACGCCTTCCTTGCCGGTGCTGGTCTTCACAAAATCGGCGCCAGCCATCATCGCCACTGCGCTCGCTCGTGCCACGTCGCGCAACGTGCCGAGATCACCTGTGCCGAGGATCGCCTTGAGGTGTGCATCGCCCGCCGCAGCGCGGAACGCTTGCACCTCGTCGTACAGCGCCTGCCAGTTTCCGGTGAGCACGTGTGCGCGGGTGATCACGATGTCGATCTCTGCCGCGCCGTCGGCCACCGATGCCTCGATCTCGGCGAGTCGAGTACGCATTGGGGAGAGGCCGGCGGGGAAGCCGGTCGACACCGCGGCGACGGGAATCCCGCTGCCAGCCAATGCTTCCACCGCAGTCGCCACAAATGCGTGGTAGACGCAGACGGCCGCCACGGTGATTCGTTCACCGGACATGTCGAGCGCTTCGAGAATGTCGCCGCGTACCGGCTGTCGCGCCTTGGCGCAGAGCCGACGCACCCGGCCAGCGGTGTCGTCGCCCTGCAAGGTGGTGAGGTCCATCAGCGTGATCACACGGAGCAACCAGCCGGCCTGCCACGCGGTTTTCACCGATCGGCGTGTGCCGATGGTCGCGGCACGGCGCTCCACGGCGCTACGGTTGATACGGATCTCGCGCACCCAGCCGAGGTCGAGCGGTACGCCCGGGTTGCGCGGGAACGCGCCGTCGGGAGGCAGGGACGTGGGGACGGTCGCGTAGGCAATCGGCGCGCTGTTCGCGGTGCGCGTCCGGCGTGCGTCGGTTGTGCTCATCGGACCTCGGATTGCCGCCACGTTCCGGCGGCCAGCAGTTCGCGGCGGCGCTGCCACAGCACCGGATCACGGAAAAGTTTGATCAACCCGGCCCCGGCAATGAATCCACCGACGTGCGCCCAGAACGCCACGCCTCCCACGGAATCGACCCGCAACCCCAGCGTCTGGAGGACGAACCAGTATCCCAGCATGAGCCAAGCCGGCACGGTCACGCGGAAGAAGATGATCACGAGCACCACCAGCATGTGAATCTTGACCTTCGGATATAGCACAGCGTACGCCCCCATCACCCCGCTGATGGCACCACTCGCTCCCACCATCGGCACGCTGCTGGCAGGGTCGGAAAGGATCTGGGCGGCGGCCGCCCCAACACCGCAGAGCAGATAGAAGCCCAAAAAGCGCAGGTGTCCCATCGCATCTTCTACGTTGTTCCCGAAAACCCACAGGAACCAGCAGTTGCCGATGAGGTGCATCCAGCCGCCGTGCATGAACATCGAGCTCAGCACAGTCCGCCACGGCGTCCCGGGCTCGATCACGCATGACATTTCCGGGCCGATCGGGATCGCGGTGCCGATCGGGATTCGGCCCAGCAGGTCACCTGGGACGAGGCCGAGCTCACACACCGATGTGGCGAGTGCCACATCGCCGCCCATACCCTGGAGCACGACCCACGCGGCAACGTTCGCGGCGATCAGCCCCACCGTGACGAAGGGGGTGAGGATCGCGGGGTTGTCGTCGCGGTACGGGAACATGAATAAGTATATCCCGTGGCGCGCTTCAGCCCGCCCTGCTTGCTAGCTCCGCAGCACTCCGCGGAGCGCCGCGAGGTGCCGGTCGGTAAGCCCGCCGGCCTCGAAGAATGCCACCCCTGCCCCTCCAGCGTCACGGACCACCTGCACTGCCTCCGCTGAGGCCGTTGGGTCGAGGTCGGGGAGGTAGAGTCCTGCGTACAGCGGCTCGCTGGTCGGGATCGCCGCCATTCCCTCCCGCACGGCCGTGCCGATCCAGGGAATGTCCTGCTCATGAAATCGGTGATACGTCATCGGAAACACCGAGTCGAGCGGCCACAGATCCCACGCCTGGCGCACCTGCAGGCGCGCCAGCGCCGGCGTCGGGAACACCGCGGCCGATATCTCTTTTCCACGCTCGTGCGCCGCGTCAGTCAGAATGCGCACCAGGTCGGTCACCGACTGCCACCGGAACTCCCGCCACGCCACGTCGGCCGTCGGGTCCGGCCGCGACAGGGGATCGTACCCCGCGCGCTCCGCGAATGTCGCCCGACACACTTCGCAATAACAGAAATCGTATTCGGGCATCTCGTGATCCTGCACCAGCCCGTACTTTTCCCAGAGGCCCACGGGCAGGATCACATCGGGATGCCGGATGTAGTCGAGATGCACCGCATCGACGCCGGGGATGTCGGCGATCTCGCGCACCTTCGTTGCGAGATAGTCGCGCACCGCCGGTCGGGTTGGACACAGCCACTGGTAATATCCGACGTACGGTGGCTTCGTGAGGGACGAATCGCCGTTGCGGCTGACGTCAAACCATTCGGGATGATTCGCTTTCACCCACGCATCGCCCGTGCGATTCAGGATCCATGTCCACGCATGAAAGGCCATCCCCTCGGAGTGCGCAGCCTCGGCGATCCGTGCCGTGGCGCCACCGCCGACGAGAACACCAGAAATCCCTGCCTCGCGCAGCCGGCCGAACCGCGCCCGCCAATTGATGCCCTCGTCGGTGCTCCCATGCACCCACGACCACGCGCGGAATGGAGCAGGCTTGGCAGTCGCTGGGATCCGCGCCGGCAGCGTCATCGCTGCCGCACCCGCACCGGCGAGTTCGAGAAACGTGCGACGCTTCATTGCGAGCTTTCGATTACGGGGCAATCAGTCATGGTATACCATCTCCTCTGCGTGAGTCGCCACGGGGCCCACGTCGGACCCAGTACGCCGCACTCCCCGAACAATATGGACCTGAAACCGCCTGCCGCACGAGCGTCGGACAGGCCCGGTGAGCCCCTATCCAAATGCGCGTACTGGTGCGACTCTTCATGTTGACCTCCCCACACATTTCCGGAGTTTTCATGGCCTCCCCGCGATTCGGTCACGTTGCCATCGTGATGTTCGGCGCCACGGCGCTCGGGTGGTCGGCGCCCTTGCCCGCCCCTTCGCGAGTCGTGGCCAACGACAACCGCGTCCCTGCCGGAACGTTGGTCGGCGACACGCTGCGTATCGACCTCGTACTGCAACAGGCCGAATGGTATCCCGAGGCCGAGGATGGTCCACACGTGACTGTCGAAGCATTCGGCGAGGCCGGAAAAATTCCCAGCATCCCGGCCCCGCTCATCAGGGTGCGTGAGCGCACGGTGATCCACGCCACCGTGCGCAACCTGCTCACCGACTCCACCGCCCACGTCATCGGGCTCGGCACGCACCCCATCGCCGACGGCGATACGCTGCATATCCGCCCAGGTGACAGCGCACTGGTCACCTTCGTGGCGGGAGCGCCGGGCACGTATCTCTACCGGGCGAATATCGGCCTGCAGGGCGCGGCGCTCGCAGACCCCCACCGCACCACCACCGGCGGTGCGTTTGTGGTGGACCCGGTGGGCGGGAGTCCGCCCGATCGCATTCTCGTGATGAACATCATCTCGTACGAGGTCGATTCGACACACGTCAAAGAAGCGTTCGCTATCAACGGCAAGTCATGGCCCTACACCGAACGCCTCTCAATGACGGTGGGGGATTCGCTGCGGTGGCGGGTGATCAACGGCACCGTCCGCGGTCACCCGATGCACCTGCATGGCTTCTACTTCCGGACCACGGCGATCGGCACCGGCCTCGCGTCGAAGTCGATGTCGCAGGGGCAGCAGTCTTTGGCCGTGACCGATAGCTACGCGCCATGGAGCACTCGGGAGTTCACCTGGTCGCCCGATCGGCCGGGCAACTGGTTGTTCCACTGCCACCTGAGTTTCCACGTCATCCCCGACGTCCGTCTGGACAAGGACCCCGCCGACGAGCACCAGACCCACTCCCCGGATCCGATGGTGCACATGGCCGGCCTGGTGATGGGCATTACGGTTTCGCCGCGGCCTGAGGCAGCGGCACCGAAGCTTCCCCCGGCGCGGCGACTGGACCTCTGGTTTCAGCAAGGCGGCAAGCGCGGCAGCATGCCCGCCACCTATAGCTACATCCTGCAGCGTGGCCGTACGCCCCCCGCACCTGACTCGGTGGAGATCCCCGGAACGCCGCTGATCCTGACGCGCGATGTGCCGGTGGACATCGTGGTCCACAACCGCACCACGCAGCCCGGTGGCGTGCACTGGCACGGCATCGAGCTGTTGAGTTGGTCGGACGGCGTTGTGGGGTGGAGCAGCCAGGACACCGCCATGGCACCGGCGATCTTGCCGGGCGGTACGTTTACGGCGAAGCTGTTGTTGCCTCGCGCGGGGACGTTCATCTACCACACGCACATGAACGACATCGAGCAGGCCACCGGCGGCGCCGTCGGCGCTATCGTGGTACTGGAGCCGGGCCAGCGATTCGACCGAACTCGTGACCACCTTTATCTCACCCATTGGAACGGCCCCGAAGGTTATCCGCTCGTCAATGGTGACTCCGCCACGTCGCGTCCGTTGCAGCTAGCGGGCGGCGTCACCCAGCGATTCCGCTTCATCAACATCGGACCAGCCGGCAGGTTTCGATTCGTTTTGCGGCACGACACCACGGTGGTGACGTGGCGCGCCCGGGCCAAGGACGGCGCCGACCTCCCGCCAGCGCTCCGTACCAAACGTGCCGCAAATGTGGTGATCGACGTGGGGGAAACCTTCGACTTCGAGTTCACGACGCCGAAGCGCTCCGGAGCGTACGAGTTGTCGCTCACGACCGTCAACGGCAAGTTCACGCCGTGGCGGCAGCGGCTGACTGTGCCGTGATCGCTTCTGGGGGCTAGCTCAGCACCGCGCGCGCGCCACTGGACGACGATCAGTCATGGAACACCCTCCCGTCAGCATCGATCTGCCAAACCAGTTGGCGGTCGATCGTCCGTGCGTGCCACGTGCCGTTGCGAGTGTCGAGTCGCACCCGCAGCGAGAGTTCGCCCAGCCCAAGGGCTTCAAGCGTGCTGGCGAAGGCGTCGTGCGCGCGCCGGTGATCACGCTGGGCGTAGTAGACGCGTCGGAGGTCCCAGCGCGCAGCGTCGGCAAACGCGTCGTGGTGAATCGCTGTTCCCCCGAACTGCACGATTCCCCAGAGCTCGGGAAGGTGCATGTTCACCACACCCTGCGGCGACCAAACCCAATTGTGTTCGGCGAATCGCTTCCCCTCTCGATCGACTCGCCGACTGTAACCGCCGGGCGCTGAGGCGAGATCCCATTGAACCCGCGAGAAATTGACCCGCCACTGCTCGCCAATGGGCGGCGGCACGACGTTCCTTCCGGAGTCCGACAGCGCAGCCCACGGGATCGCCATCTCGACTGTCCACCCGCGGTCCCTGTCGCGTGCGTCGTTGAGCGTCCCGTCGAGGCCAATTTCGACGCGTAGCCCGTCGATATCCCATTCGTTCACGGCCTTGCCGCCATCGCGGTATGGCTTGGTGAGCATCAGGTCCCAGACCGTCCCGAACTGGTTGAGTTCGATCTCGACGTATCGATGCGTCGACCCCGAAGGATCGATGAACATCTCGAA
>JBDSMU010000173.1:0-3469 GCA_039915685.1 Gemmatimonadales bacterium
TGCGCCACCGTGCCCAACGGGGAACGATTGGGAATCGCGGCTCCGCAGAGCCCCCCCGAGTGGGTCAGAGCGAGACGGACGCTCCAATCGACATGCCGACCACCGTGGCCAGCGCAGCGATGGCGAGAATCAGCGGGCCATCACCCTCGCTCCGACCGTGCGATGTGGCGAAGATCAATCCGGCGAAGAATCCGATCCCGGCGCCGATCAATGCGCCCTTACCTTGCTTGTCGGCCTTGGGAGGCGCAACAGAAGCCGGCTGCACGCCGTCGGCCCGAGCCTCCAATTGCTCACGCACCACGACACTGGGAATGACCAACGACGGGATGACCCTAATGGGTGGTGCCTGCGAGCGCGTAGCTGCGCCGCCCGGCCCGCTTTGCGCGGCGCACGGGGCCGCGATCATCAGGATGAGCGCAAGGAACGCCGCACCGCAGCCTGCTTTCCGCCTGAAATCGTCCATTTCAACCCCTGGTCGTGCAGCTGTGAATAGGCGAATCCCTACCTGAGCTCCACCCGGGGCAGCGCCCCCCACCCCGCCCACGATCCCGGCGCAATCACCACCCGCACGCCACTCCGCCCCGAGACCACGATTGGCTCCACCACGGTCCGGTAACCCGCCCGTTCCCGCTTCGCCAATGGCTCGGCGATCCAGGTGGTTAACGTTGCGGCGTCGCGCGGAGTGTCCCACACCGTGTACCACACCAACGCCGGCCCCTCCGCCGAACGATAGACCCGCAAGCGGTCGCCGCCCCATCCCATCGGCGGGTCGGTCGGGACCTCATCGATCCCGGCCAGCGTCGACCGCAGAATCGCGATCTCGAGCTCACCCACGGTGTCGTCATGCATCACGCCGGACGTGTCGTCGGTGAACCGCACTTCCACCGGTGCGTCGCCCCGGCCCATCCGCTCGGGGTGAAGTACCTGTTCGGTCGATACCGGGATCCCGGGTCCAAACGGTTGCGTCCCCGGCCTGTTGTTCCGCCACCATCGGGCAAAATCCGCCCCGCCCACATACGGGAAGATCAGCCCCTCGCGGATTACCAGCGGCGCCGAGGCAAAGACCTTCATTCCCGCTTGCGCCATGCGGATCTGGTCCCGATACGTATCCCAGAACGCGTCGTTGGCGAGTGCCGCAGTGTCGGGCACCAGCGTGAACATCGACACCAGCGTGGCCTGACCCTCGAACACCGCCTGGGCGGCTGCCAGTCGGTCGGCGTTGTCCCGCGAACGCATCATCGAATCGAGCGCGACATACTGGTGCTGCAGTGCATGCACGAGTTCGTGCGCGAGGATCAGGCGCAGCTGCGTGCGATCCGCGCCCTGCACCGCATAGAGCATCGACGAATCGGGGTCGTAGAAGCCGGCGACCTGCTCCGTGTAGAGATCGACGATCAGTCGCCCCACATCGAGCGTGTCGGGAATCATGCCGAGGAGGCGATAGGCGGCAGTGATCCCCTCGAGGCGCGCCGGTGGGAGTTCCTGATCGAGCTTCGCGAGGAGATAGCCTCGAACCTGCTCACGGCTCCGCACGCCGATCGCCGGCTTGGACCGGAACGGCAAGCCCGTCGCCGAAGCGACCGACGGCATCACTGAGTCGACCAGAGCCTCGAGGGCTGCCTGGCCGAGTGACTGGGCGTTTGCCTGGGGCTCGCCCCGGCACCCGACCAGTGCAAATGCGATAGTGAGCGCAGCAAGGAATCGATGCATGCTCAAACCTACAGCACCATGCCGAGATACCATTCGATCGCCCTCTCCGCCCCAACCACGAACACCGCGGCTGCCGCGATCGCCAGCGACACTCCGAACGGCAGATATCCCTCAGCCTGCAATTCTTCGCTACTCATTGTCTCGACATCCGCGTTGTCAGTACGGACCGGCGCTGTCTTCCGAAACGGAATCGCGGCAACGTGCAACAGCAGCCCGATGAAGGCACCGAGCATCAAGGTGAGGAACACTCCCCATACTCCAGTGAATGCTCCGACCATCGCCATCATCTTGATGTCGCCCCCGCCCATCGCCTCGCGCCCAAACGCTTTGCGACCCAGGAAGCCCACCGTAGCGAGCAAGACGTATCCCGCGACCGCACCCACCAAGGCATCCCGAACGCCGAGCGCGCCACCGGCGAAGGCGAGACCGATCCCGATCACCGTGCCGCCAATCGAGAACTCGTCGGGAATGATGAACTCGCGGGCGTCGGTCATCGCGATGCCGAGCAGAATGGTGAGAAATACTGCCGCCCGTAGCGCCTCGAGCGATGGCCCATACTGCCACACCGCCGCTGCCCAGATCACCCCGGTCGACAGCTCAACCAGGGGATATCGGAGCGGAATCGGCAACGCGCACCCGCGACACCGACCGCGCAACACCAGCCAAGAAAGCACCGGCACGTTGTCGTACCACGCGATCGGGTTGCCGCACCGCGGACACCGTGACCGCGGTGATACCACCGACTCCATCGCAGGCCAGCGAGCGATGCAGACATTCAGGAATGAACCGATCAGCAGTCCGAGCACGCCGGCCAGGACCACAACGGGAATCAGTTCATCAACCATTGCGATTCCCGCCACTGAGCGCATGCAGGATGATCCCGGCGGCCACCGCAACATTCAACGACTCGGCGCCCGCATCGATCGGAATGGCGACGTTTCGGCTGGCCGCAGCCACGACGTCGTCACTCACCCCTGCACCCTCGTTGCCGAACACGATGGCGACCGGACCCGCGGGAGCGCTCGACCCGACTTTTTCACCGCGCATCGCCGCCACCCATACTTCGCCGCCAGCACCCCGCACCATCGCGTTGAGGTCGTCCGTTGTCGCAGCGCAATGCGGCAACCGAAACAGCGCACCCATGGACGCGCGCACCACCTTGGGATTGGTGAGGTCCGCCGTGCCGGGCAGCGCCAGCAGCCCCGACGCCCCGAACGCCACGGCCGTGCGCGCGATCGTGCCGACATTGCCCGGATCCTGCACTGCGTCGAGCACAACCAACACCCGCGCCAGTGTCGGCAACAGGTCGGGTAGCGACCATTGGCGGGGTTCGTACACAGCAATGACGCCCTGTGGCTGGTCGGTCGCTGCGACTTTGGCCAACTCGTCGTCCTCACATTCGTGCATCGGAATGCCACGGTCGAGCAGCACAGCGCGTAAAGCGCTGCCCCGAGTGGTCGACTCAAGCGCCGGGGACCAGGCCACGCCCTTGCAACGTGCCCCTACCGCTACCATTTCTTCGACGAGGCGCACGCCTTCCGCAAGCGCCAGTCCGCGGCGCTCCCGCCCCTTGCGGCGGTGCAGGTCTCGAATGGTGGTGATCAGGGCCATGGGCTCGGAGGGTTGATGGAACGGGACGGTACACCACCCATTGCGCTCACCATTGCTGGCTCCGATTCGGGCGGTGGCGCCGGGATCCAGGCCGACCTCAAGACGTTCGCCGCCTTCCGGTGCTTCGGAACATCGGCCATCGTCGCAG
>JBDSMU010000061.1:0-7607 GCA_039915685.1 Gemmatimonadales bacterium
AGCGCGACGGGAGACCCATGCTCCTGATCCAGCGTGATCCTGCCTACGCGCGCCTGTGCCTCGACGCGATCGTCGCAACCGTCTCCGAGTTTCTCGCGACTGAGGCGCTCGCGCCCCAACAGGTTGCAACGGTGTTCGCGCCGCAGTTCTCCCCCGAGTTCACGGCCGAGCTGCGCCGGATGCTTCCGCTGTCGCACGCCCACTTTGTCGATGCGCCGCCGGGCAGGCGGGACCTCTTCACCTCATCGCTGTCCTTTGCGTTCCGGCAAGTCATCGACCATGGTCCCGGGCAGTCGGGGTGTATCGGACTGGTCATCACCGTCGGGTCGGGAGTGCAGGTGGGATGCGCCCTCTACTACTTCTAGCCGCCGGGCAGCCCCAGTCGAGGACGCCATGAACGCCGTGGCGCGTCCGCCAGGACCGAAGTCCCTACATCCACTCGGCCAGTTCCTCCCCTTCCGCCGCGACGTGTTAGGGTTCCTGACGCAGGTGGCTCGCGAACATGGCGACGTGGCGTTCTTCGCCCTCGGCTCGATCAAAGTCGTCCTGCTCAGTCATCCCGACCATGTCCGGGAAGTTCTCACCACGCACAATCGCCATGTCGAGAAGGGCCGCCCGCTCCGTCTGGCGAAGCACCTGCTCGGTGAAGGCCTGTTGACGAGCGAGGGAGCGTTTCACGCCCGGCAATCCCGGATTGTGAGTCCCGTGCTGCACCCCCAACGGTTGCAAGGCTACGGAACCATCGTGACCGACTATGCGGAACGCGCTCATCGCACCTGGCGCGACGGCGCAACCGTGGACATGCGTGATGAGATGGTGCGTCTCGCCGTCGCCATCGCCGGCAAGACCATGTTCCACTGGGAGATGGACTCGGGTGCTGCCGCCGGGGTCCAACGAGCCCTCGACGACGCCCTGAGCATCTTCGATCGCGTCACTGTTCCCTTTGCCGAGTTGCTGCTCAAGATCCCCTTGCCCGGCACGCGACGGTTTCTTCGGGCCCGGGCGCATCTCGACGCGGCAATCTACGGCCTGATCGAGTCGCGACGGCGCGACGGACAGGATCATGGCGACCTGCTCTCGATGCTACTGGCCGCGCAGGACAGCGAAGGAGATGGCGGTCGGATGACGGACAAGCAGGTCCGCGACGAGGCCCTGACGCTCTTCCTCACGGCCTTCGATACCGTTTCGCTGACACTCACCTGGACATGGTACGTGCTCGCCCAGCACCCTGAAGTCGAAACGGCGCTGCATGCAGAACTTGACCGTGTCCTCGGCGGACGGACGCCCACGGTGGACGATCTCGCCAAACTGCCTTACCTGCGAATGGTGATCACCGAGACGCTGCGCCTCTATCCCCCCGCATGGGCCACCGCGCGGGAGGTCTGCGAGGAGTTTTCCGTCGGCGGCTACACCATGCCCGTCGGCACCCTCATCCTGATGAGTCAGTGGGTGGTGCAGCGGGATCCCCGCTGGTTTGCCAACCCGGAGGCCTGTCTCCCGGAGCGGTGGGATCACGCCAATGACAGCCGGCCGCCGAGGTTCTCGTACTTCCCCTTCGGGGGCGGGTCTCGTGGCTGCATCGGGCAGAACTACGGCCTGCAGGAAGCGGCCCTGATCATGGCGACGATGGTGCAGCATTGGCACGTGCGGCTGGTGGCAGAGAAGCCGGTGGTGCTGCAGCCTCTGATCAACCTACGTCCCCGCGATGGCATGCCCATGATCCTCCAGCAGCACGCACCGCTTCCGGCATGAAGCGCTATCCCTTCGAGCGTCACTACCTGAAGCTGCAGTGCGGGCACCGGATGCATTATCTCGATGAGGGCAGCGGCCCGATCCTGTTGATGCTGCACGGCAACCCGACGTGGTCGTTCTACTACCGGAACCTGGTGCTCGGTCTCCGCGACCAATACCGCTGTATCGTCCCCGACCATGTCGGCTGCGGCCTGTCTGACAAGCCCGAGCGCTGGAGCTACGGCATCCGGGACCACACCGACAACATTACGGACCTGCTTACCACGCTCGATTTGCGTGACGCCACCCTCGTCGTGCATGACTGGGGCGGTGCGATCGGTTACCTCGCCGCCACTCGCACGCCGGACCGATTTCGGCGCTTCATCACCTTCAACACCGCCGTCTCGCTGCTGCCGCTCCCCCGGATCCTCACGATGCTGCGTTCCCGGATTCTGGGGTCGCTGATCATTCGAGGCCTCAACGGCATGGTGCGCGCCGGACTCCTGTCGAGTGCCCTGCACGGCCACCGGTTCCACCGCGACGTGCGCGCCGGGTATCTGGCCCCGTATGACTCCTGGGCGCACCGCATTGCGCTCCTGCGCTTCGTCCAGGAGATCCCGCTGGAAGCGAACCATCCCAACCGGACTCTGCTGGACGATCTCGTATCACGGCTCGAACAGTTCACTCTTCTACCGCACCTGATTGTGTGGGGCCTCAAGGATCCGATATTCCATCGTGACTATCTCGCGGCGTGGCGTCGGCAATTTCCCGGGGCTGACGTGCATGCGCTTGCGGACGCTTCACACTGGGTGGTCGAGGAGGCCCATGAACGCATCCTGCCACTGGTCCAGGAATTTCTAACGCGCACGGACTGCTTCATCACCTGATCGCGACCCAACCCACGGAGCGTCGACCATGTGTTTCTCGGCCACTGCCAGCTTTATCGCCTCAGGCGCCACCGCCATCGCTGGAGGCGTCGCGCTCCGGGGGGCGCACAAGCCGTGGCACTTCCTCATTGGCGTCATCCCGCTGCACTTCACGGTGCATCAGGCGGCCGAAGGAGTGCTCTGGCTCTCCCTTACGGATCCGGCGCGCGTCACGTGGGGCACCCCGGCCATGATGCTCTATCTCGCCCTCGAGCAGGTCATCTGGCCGCTCTGGGTTCCGGGGGCAATGCTGGCCGCCGAGGCAGTCCCGAGGCGGAGAACAGCCCTGATCTCCCTCCTTGCGATCGGCGCGATGGTATCGGTCGCGGACGTGTACGGCCTGCACGCGTTTCCACCGAGTGCGCACAACACAGGTGGCCACATCCAGTATCTGCAGGCCACCCCCACGCTCTTCCACTGGGCGACCAAGCTCGGCTATGTCATCACGATCATACTCCCCCTGTTCGTGTCCAGTTTGCCACACATGCGTGTCGTGGCGCTGCTGATTCTTGCCTCACTGATCGCGGCGAAGGGCTTCTACCCCGAGGCAGTCGCGTCGACCTGGTGCTTCTTTGCAGCGGTGATCAGCCTGCTGCTCATACTGGTGGTGAAGTCCGCGCAAAGCGAGGCCGGAGAAGGCCACTCCATTGCCGCCTGACACGACCGGAAACTTCGCGGCCACGCTGAGCGCCGTGGCGCTCGCCGACCCCGGACGAACCGCGCTGATTGAGCCGGTCCGCGCGTCACGGTGGCGCCAGGTGAACTTTGTCGAACTCGACGTGTTGGCCAACCGCTATGCCATCGGATTGCGGCGACATGGTGTGCGACGCGGGGATCGCGTCCTGTATCTGCTCCGCCCGTCCGTGGACGCCTTCGCGGTCTTCTACGCCCTGCTCCGGTTGGGAGCGGTGCCGGCGTTCGTCGATCCTTTGATAGGCATCGCGCGATTGCGGGCCTGCGTGCGAGCCGTCAGGCCGGCGGTGGTCATCGGAGTACCCGAGGTCCACCTGATTCGACTGATCGCCCGGACGGCGTTCGAGTGCGTTCGCCTGCTGATCACCTCCGGCCGCGGCTCGCTTCTCGGCGGCGAGAGCTTGCGCAGTTGTCTCGCGGCGGCGGGCGACTTTGTTCCCGAAGCGGTCAAATCCGAAGATGAGTGTTACCTACCCTTCACCTCCGGGTCGACCGGTCCACCGAAGGGCGTCTTCTGCACCCACGGCATGGTGGACGCCCAGTCCGAGTTGGTGCGGGATGTGTGCGACTGGCGTGGCGGAATGCGGATCGTGATGTGCTATGCGCCCTTTGTCCCGTTTGCCCTGGCAGACGGCTTGACCGTCATTCTTCCGGCCATCGACTTCACCAGGCCCGCCGCGGCCGCACCGGAGCGCATCGTGGCGGCAGTGTCGGCGCACCATGCCGACTGCGCGTTCGCCTCGCCGATCGTCTGGATGCAGTTGGCACGCTACTGCGAGAGCGAACGGATCTCCCTCCCCACCCTGCGGCGCGCGGTGGCCGCCGGGGCACCCGTGCAGGCCGACCTGCATCGCCGGCTGCTCGCGGTGATGCACCCGGAGGGCCAACTCTACACGCCGTACGGCGCAACCGAGGCGATGCCGATCACCACCGCCAGCAGCAGTGCACTTGCGGGGACCTGGCAGCAGACACGCACCGGCGCTGGCACCTGTGTCGGCGCGCCGCTGCGGGGGACGGAAGTGCTGGTCATCCGGGTGACCGACGAAGCAATCGCGACATGGTCCGACGATCTCGCGCTGACTCGGGGAGCGATCGGCGAACTGGTGGTCGGTGGCGATATGGTGAGTCCGGCCTATTTCGACGATGCTGCCCAAACCACCCTCGCCAAGATCGACCGTGGTGGTCGCGTGCTCCATCGCACCGGTGACCTCGGGTGCATCGACGGTGAAGGGCGGGTCTGGTTCTGCGGCCGGAAGTCCCACCGGATCGAGACCCGGGAAGGAATGCTGGCGCCGGTGCCGATCGAGAATGTGCTGAACGAGCACCCTGATGTCTTCCGGACAGCAGCGGTGGGCGTCGGTGCCAAAGGCCAACAACAGGTGGTAGCATGCGTCGAGATGGAAGAGGGAAGACGATTCACGCCCGTGCTCGAGGCCGAGCTCACCGCACTGGCTGATGCCACGTGCTTCAAGGGCGTGATTGCGCGCTTTCTGCCGCATCACGGTTTTCCAGTGGATCCCCGCCACAATTCCAAGATCAAGCGCGACGAATTGGCCGTTTGGGCGACCGGCCGGCTGGCAGCGCGCGTGTCCTCCCGATGACCGCACGGCCATGATCGCCGTGGTCACGGGCGGGAGTGGCTTTCTCGGCGCCCGCATCGTCGCGCTGCTGCGCGCCCGCGGTGACGCTGTGCGCGTCCTGACTCGCCAGCCGCATCCGTCACTCGCGGAAATGGGAGCAGCCTACCTGTCCGTTGACGTTCGCGACACGGCTGCAGTACGCTCGGCAATCGCCGGGAGCGACGTGATCTACCACGTGGCCGGGAGAACCGGCCACTGGGGAGCGCGAACGGCGTTCCAGTCGGTGAACGTCGATGGCACGAGCAGTGTGCTGGCCGCGGCCGCGTACGCCGGCATTCCGCGCCTGGTCTACACCAGCACGCCCTCGGTCGTGGGCTATGCCGCTGAGGTGGAGAACGGCGGCCCGGACCTGCCCCATGCGGCGGTACACGAGAGCGCCTACGCCGAGTCGAAGGCCACGGCGGAACGACTGGTGCTTGCCGCCAATTCTCCGCGCCTCGCGACCATCGCGCTGCGCCCGCACCTGATCATCGGTCCCGGTGACCGCCAGATGCTGCCCCGTATCGTGCGGCGCGCAGCGCAGGGGCGACTTCGGATCGTCGGCGACGGACGCAATCGTGTGGACCTGACGTACATCGACAATGCGGCCTGGGCCCATCTCGATGCTGCCGAGGCACTAACTGGTCCGGCGGCCGGGAAGGCCTACTTCATCTCCAACGGAGAGCCAGTGGCATTGTGGCCATGGCTGAACCAGCTGCTCGAGACGCTCGGTCTCCCACCGGCTGGCCGGCCGGTGCCACTCGGGACCGCGCGGCTGGTGGGCGCCGCGTCCGAATGGCTCTGGCGTTCGCTGGCGCTCGACGGCGAACCGCCCGTCACCCGCTTCCTCGCAAGTGCGCTCGCGCGCTCGCACTGGTATGACATGACACCCGCGGCGCGGGATATCGGATACCGAATTCGGATCCCCATGGCGGAGGCGACCCGACGCACGGCGCAGTGGCTCCTCGCAGCGCACCTCCGCACTCAGGACGCGATCTGACAGCTGGGCCAGGTCCAGCAGCACACCGACCCAGGCGATCCATCGGCTGCGACCGCCGCCACGAATCCCGCACGAGGCGCCGGGAGCCGGCGCACCCAGCGAGCAACCACGCGGCCCTCGCATTCGAGCGAAACGCGCTCGGCATCATCGCCCTGCTCGGGCGAGAGCGTGAACCCTGCGAGTGGGGTGGAGAGGCCTCGACCTGTTGACTTGACCACCGCCTCCTTGCGGATCCAATAGTCGAAGAACGCCGGCGCACGCTTCCCGTCCGGCAGCGCGCGGAGCACCCGGCGCTCGTCGCCGGAGAACATCCGCTCCGCGATCGACAATGCATCTGCGAACGGGCGAAGCTGCTCGACGTCGACGCCGAGTTCCCCGTCGAGTCCGAGGGCCACGACACCAACGCCGTCGGAACGGGAGAGGTTGAACCGGAGTCGGTCGTTGCCCTGTCCCAGTGACAGTGCCGGCTTGCCGAAGGGTCCCTCTTCGAACTCCAGCGTCGCCGGCGCTCGATCCGCATGGTGTCCGACCAACTGCCTGAGCCGACCCCGCGCGGTGATGTACCGGCCACGATCCCGGGCAAAGTGGAACCGATCGGCACGGGCGATTTCGGGTTGCGAGAGCAGCAGTTCGAGGTCGGCGCGTTCCGCCGCCGGCAGGTCTACTGTGAAGGCGAACGTGTGGATGGTTCCCTCCTCGAGTGCAACGGTGCCGGGCGGGGCAGGCCAGGACCAATAATCGGCAACTGGGGCGCTGACCGCAGAGCGAGGAGTGGTCACCCAGCCCGTCCGGGCGGGGTGCTGACGAGCGCCCGGGCAATTCGCGCGGTGCGGTAGATCGCGGTGCCCACGGTGCCTATGGCAATGGCCACGACCACGCTGGACAGCACGGCACCCGGCGACCAGCCCAGTCGCTGGCTCAACGGCGTATCCAGCAGCGCGCCGATCGCGAGCAGCGTGAGCCGTTCGGCGCGTTGCATCAGGCCGCCGGCGAAATGGACGCCAAGCGCTTCGCCGCGGGCCCGGGTATAGCTCACCAGCAGTGAACCGGCGATCGCCAGCACAGTGGCGGCCGACAGCCACGCGGAACCAGCGAAGTACCAAGCGATTCCGACAAAAGTCCCCGTTTCGGCGAAGCGGTCGAGGGTGGAATCGAGAAAGGCACCATAGGCCGACGCGATACCGCGTGCCCGGGCGACTCGTCCATCGAGAATGTCGCTGAACCCGCCCAAGCCGACGAGCCAGGCGGCGAGTCCAAACTGCCCGGTGGCAAAGGCGCCACCACCGGTAATCCCGCACACGGCACCGAGCAGGTTCAACGCGGTGGGCGAGATGCCGCCCTTGACCAGTGACCGCTCTACCGGTGTGATCAGCCAAACCAGCCAGTCACGAAGCCAGAACCCCAACAGCAGTGATGCGGGCCTTCGAGCGACATCCTCGTCGCGGCGGCGGCCCGTGCGCTTCGCTACCCATGCGAATAGCGGCATGGTGGCCAACAGCCCCAGGAGAAATAGCAATCCGGCGATGGCGAAGGTCATGTTACCGCTGCCTCTGCGGTCGGGCGCGCAGGTATCGGATCACCTTGGGCCAGAGCAAGAGGAGAGGCCAGCGTCGTTCTCGTGGGCTCAATGTGATGGTC
>JBDSMU010000104.1:0-2728 GCA_039915685.1 Gemmatimonadales bacterium
CCCTACTCATGGAATCTCACCGCAGCTCAAAAGTCGGGCCGTTCAGGCGTATCACTGCTTTTATTCTTCTTGCCGCCGCCGTGGCTGCCGTCCTCGCGGCGGCCGCTTCATCGCGCGCCATCAAACCTGCCACAAGTCCGCAGCAGACCGCCGCGCTGCGTAAGATCGCACCGTGGGTCACCGAACACACTGCGGACGGCAAACAAGCCGAGTTCATGGTCGTCCTAGCCGATCAGGCAGACCTGAGTGGTGCCGCCATTCTCAAGACAAAGAAGGAAAAAGGTCGCTTTGTCCGTGATGCTCTCTGGAATAAGAGCCGGGCGACGCAAGCCCCGGTCTTGAAAATGCTCGACGCCCGCAAGCTCGAGTATCGCTCCTTTTATATCGTGAACGCGATCCTAGTCAAAGGTCGCACCGAAGATGCCATGGCGCTGGCTCTTCGTTCCGATATCTCGCGCGTCGAAGGAAATCCCCAGGTCCGCGCCCTGCCTGAACCAGAGGCGGCCATCCCGGCCCCCGACCGCCTCGCCAATGCTCCGGCCACAGTCGAGCCCGGAATCGCCTACACCAATGCCCCCTCCGTCTGGGCGGAAGGTTTTCTCGGCCAGGGCATCGTGGTGGGTGGCGCTGACACCGGCATTCGGTGGACGCACAACGCGCTCAAGCCCCACTACCGCGGCTGGAATGGCACCACGGCCGATCACAATTTCAACTGGCACGACAGCATCCACACCGGTGGCGGCGCCTGCGGGGCGAACACCTCTGCGCCCTGCGACGATAACGGCCACGGCACCCACACCATCGGCACGGCCGTCGGCGACGACGGTGCCGGCAACCAGATCGGTATGGCGCCGCAGGCTCAGTTCATCGGCTGCCGCAACATGAATGTCGGCGTCGGCACACCGGCGACCTACACAGAGTGCTTCGAATGGTTCCTCGCCCCCTACCCGATCGGCGGCACCCCGGCCGAGGGCGATCCCGCCAAGGCGCCCGATATCACGACGAACTCCTGGACCTGTCCTTCCTCCGAGGGTTGCTCGCCGACCACGCTTCAGGCCGGCGTCGAGGCTCAGCGCGCTGCCGGCATCATGATGGTCGTAGCGGCCGGTAACTCCGGTCCAAGTTGCTCGACTGTCGTCGATCCGCCCGCCATCTACGACGCCTCCTACACCGTTGGCGCCTTAAATACGAGCACCGACACGATCGCTTCTTTCAGCAGCCGCGGCCCGGTCCTTTCCGATGGCAGCATGCGCCTGAAACCCGACATCACCGCTCCGGGCACCAACACCCGTTCGTCCTACAACAGTTCCGATACCTCCTACGCCTTCCTTAGCGGCACCTCCATGGCGACACCTCATGTCGCCGGCGCGGTCGCATTACTCTGGTCGGCTCATGCCGAACTGCGCAACGACGACACCGCTTCAGAAGACGTCATCAACAGCACCGCCTTCCACATCCTCTCCAATAGCTGCGACGGGGGCTCGCCTGTCACGCCGAATAACACCTTCGGCAATGGCCGCATCGATATCCTGGCGGCGGTGGACTCCGTCGCGGTCGATACAGTGACAATTACCCGCGCTCAGTATACCGCCTCGCGCAGCCAGCTCACGGTGCAGGCGACCGATTCCAACCCGACCGCTATCTTGACCGTGTCGGTCACGAGCACGGGCCAGATACTTGGCACGATGCAAAATCGGGGCGACGGAACTTACCAAGCTAAATTCAGCGGGCTCGCGAATCCCGTGAACATCACCGTCACGAGCAACCTGGGCGGAAGCGCCACCGCCGCAGTCAGAGCAAGGTAAGCGCTGCCTCTCTGTCGGGGTCGTCTGGGTAACGACTGTTAGTCATTTGATGCGCCGCTTTCTCCCTCGGGGGAAAGCGGCGTTCATCTTTTTCTTCGATTCCCGCTCCCGCGCTTGATTCTTCCACCGCACGCTGCCGCATGCGTCCGGCGTAATGCTTTCGGCCAGCCATCGTATCAGTCAGGTCCAGTTCTCCCAGAACACGGCGTGACTCGAACCACTCCGGGCGCCCACTCGCCGCGGCGTAGAGAGGGTAGCTGCTCCACTGGTAGTCGAAGCGCCGGCCTTCGAGTTTCACCAGCCCAGCGCGCACCGGGTTCAGATGGAGTAGTCACTTAAGACCACCAGATAACTGCGTTCCTCCGGGTCCACGACGATCGATTTGTAGCGCCCTTGAAACAAATGCCCGCTCACCCGGTGCCATCAGTTGAATCGAATCGCCCAGGTCGATTGCAGCCAGCGCATCCCGACGACCAGGTTAGGCTGGGGCGTTTCGACCAGCAAATGGTAGTGGTTGCTCATCAGGTTAAAGGCGTGGACGCGCCAACCCGTCCGTCTGCACACCTCGCCAGAGTCTCCAGAATACGCCTCCGATCAGCCTCGTCGCGCTAGATGTCTTCGCGGCGGTCGCCGCGATCGAGCAGGTGATAGATCGCGTCAGGAAATTCAATCCGCGTTTTCCGAGCCATGCGCACGAAAGCAAAGCAGCTGCCACCGGACTTCGTCGAGCTCTTCGTCAAAATTCAAGCATCGACCCCTCCCTTCCGTCCGCAGCGGTGCACGGTCCATGGCGCGCCGTCTCGAACGGTCGCTTCAAGCAGCTCAAGAGCAGTCTGCGCAGCCGGAGGAAACTCCGCCTCGTGAGGCCGGGAAACGGACAAAAGTCTTACCGTCTGCGATCTCCCTGGGGGCGGCTGGCTGGT
>JBDSMU010000120.1:0-8128 GCA_039915685.1 Gemmatimonadales bacterium
GCATCCGCAAGGTCGGTATCGATTATCTCGCCTATGCGCTGCTCGACACCGTCGTCGACAACTACATCTTCATGATCGAGCGCCTTGGCGAGCGGATCGAGGATATCGAGGACGACATTCTCGACAATCCGGCCCCGGAAGTCCTTGGGCAGATCAACGACTACAAACGCGAGATGAACTACCTGCGCAAGACAATCCGACCGGTCCGCGAGTTCATGATGCAGTTCGCCAAGCTGGACTCCGAACTGATCCACGACGACACAACCCCGTTCCTCAAGGATCTGCTTGACCTGAGCAATCAAGCGGTCGATGTGATCGACTCGTACCGCGAGATGCTGTCGGACCATCTCAGTATCTACAATACGGGTGCGGGCAATCGGCTCAACGAGATCATGAAGGTGCTGACCATCTTCTCGGCCATCTTCATTCCGCTGACGTTCATTGCGGGGATCTACGGCACCAACTTCGACCACCTCCCCGAGCTGCACTACCGGTACAGCTATTTCATCATGTGGGGGCTATTCGTTGTCACCATCGGCGGGATGCTTCGCTTCTTCCGAAAGAAGGAGTGGCTCTGAGCCACTGGCCGTTTAGCCCACGGGTGGTCCGACCCTGCGGGTCGGACATCACCCCGGCTCGGCACAGAGGGCGAGTGAACTCGCCGTGCTACGTGTTAGGCGACAATCTCTGCAAGACGTGGAGCAAGGAGGCTCTTTACCGCTGGCAGGGAAGCGGCTCTTAGCCGCTGGCAGAGCAGCAGCTCTTCAGGCGGCAAGTCCCACGACGCAGCGTGAGCAATCGGTTGCCGCGCAGGGCAATGTCTCGCTCACCCTCACTGAAAACGTCGTTGGTGGCGGAAAACTGCTGACGGGAGGAACAAGCAAGCCTGACGCCGTGACCGGCGGGAACGTAACGCCCGGCTGATTTCTTCACCGCTTCCAATTGAGTTATTGAAAGCACCTGATTTCCGGCGCTGCCCACTGCATGTGGAGTGGGTAGTTGCCGGAATCAAGTGAGTCACGCGTCCACGGGAATGGGGTCGGACGCGGTGCCGCCTACCCCTTCACCGCCTCGATCATGTGGTCGATCACGATGCTGTGTTCGCGTTGTGGGCTGAACATCACGATCTCGGCATCCTCGTCCACCTTGACGTTGTGACCGGCCGGCCAGTAGAACAGATCGCTGGCGGTGACCGTTTCCTGCGCACCCTGCCCGTCGGTCGTCGTCAACGTGCCGCGCAGGACATAGCCCCAATGCGGGCACTGGCACAGGTTGCCCTCGAGGCCCTGGAACAGGGGCGTAGTGTCAACTCCTGCCGACAGACTGAAGTACTCCGCGCTGAGCTTGCCGAGCCCGGTGGCATCTCCGAAATTCATCTGCTGACGAATTACGGCACCCGGAATCTCCATCCTGACGTCCACATCCTCCTTGGCAATTCGCATCGGTGTTCCTCCGGAGTTGAATTACAGATCGTCCAACCGCGCAGGCTGGATCCTTGGTGCGCCCCAATATACCGATGTAGGACCACGCCCGACCTGAGCCGCTCGATCCAGCAGAAACGGCGTGATGACTCGCTCCAGGTCGGATCAAGCCGGAGCAATGGAGCTGAGCCTAGGGCACCCTGATCGACAAACAACTCAACCCGCCGTCCATCTTGCGGAACTCCGACATCTCAAGCGGTACGACCTGGTAGCCCGCCTTCGTCAATCGGTTGGTAATCTGCGGATACCCCGCAGGCACCAGCAGCGCGTCGTTGACTCGCACGCAATTGGCCGCGTACGCCTCGTTGGCCGGGACCGTGATCACATCGTACGCCGACAACGCAGGGTGCGAGGCGAGCGATGGCACTGCCAGCAGTTGCCTGTCGCCCAGCCACACGAGTCCACTCTTGAGGTGCAACAGCGTTGGGTCGTTGGTGATGGCGATGGTGCTCGACGAATAGCCGAGGCGACCCAGCCAGCGTGCCAACTGCTCGGCGCCCGCCTCGTTGGTGCGATGCGACAACCCGATGAAGAACTGGCTCCCGGCCTGGCAGACGTCGCCGCCGTCGACCGTGCCCGGTTCGGTGATCGCATCGAGCGGGCGGACAAGCATCCGCTCGAGCGCGGCACCCATGACCGTAACTTCGCCGGCTCTGCTCGGCGCACCCGGGCGACAGAGAATGGCCCCCCTTGCCGTCACGATCGCAGCGTCCTCCACGAATGTGCTGTCGGGATATCCGGTGTCGGGCGGCAATGTGGCGACCTGCATACCGGCGGCCTCCAGCGCTGCGACATACGACGCATGCTGGGCACGCGCGCGCTTCAAGTCGGGAGTGCCGAGTCCGGCGGCCGTGAGACCGCTGGCGTAACTGTCGGCGGGCGGACAGACGATCGCGCGGGTGAATGCGGTTCCTTCGGTCACGCAGTAGTCCTGAACCGCTTGACCATCAGGTATGCAGGGTAGCTCGCTGCGAGCAGCAGGATCGAGCGAAGGGAATTGGCGCGGTCACTCGCAATCGACCCCGCGATGAAGGCGACCGATCCCACCAGCACTAGACCGGTGGTGTAGGGGAATCCTGGGACGCGGAAGGGGCGTGGGGTGTCTGGTTCGTTGCGTCTGAGCGCAAACACCGAGGTAAACGAGAGCACATAGTTGACGACGAAGAAGAACGCGGCGAGTGCGAGCACAGTATTGAATGTGCCGCTCAGGATGAATCCGATCGAGAGTCCGACGGTGACCCAGTGTGCGACAGTCGGGGTGCCACCGGCGTTGACCGCATCGAACCGTGCCGGCATCAGTCCGTCGCGGCTCATCGCCAGCGGGATCCGCGCCCCCAGCAGCAGGAGTGCGTTGACGCCACCGAGTATGGAAACCAGCACGAGCAGCCGGAGAATGACGTCGCCCTTGGCACCGAACAGCACAGTACTTGCCGTGGCCGCCACGAACGGATCGCCGGCCATGGCCTCGACACCCAGGACGCGCACCATCGCGATGTTGTAGCAGAGATAGATGAGCAGGACCACCAGCACGCCGCCGATCATGGCGCGAGGAATCGAACGCCCGGCATCGACCGTCTCCTCGCCGAAATAGAGCGGACCGGTCCAGCCATCATAGGTGAAGATCACCGACTGCAGCCCGAGTATGATCGCCGCGAACAGGCCAGCCCCGATCGGGAGCGCCACACCCGATGGCGCAGCGTGCGCGGGCACTACCATCACCAGGGCCGCCACGATCAGGGCCCCAAAGGCGAGCGCCTTTGCGGCGCTGAGGAGCTGTTGTGCGATGTCGCCGCTCTTGATGCCTCTCCATTGCAGCAACCCGAAGAGCACCACCAAGCCGCAGGCCACGATCGGTTTCTGTCCCGCAAACGCCGGCAGCAACGGGGCCGAGTACTCGGCGAACACGATCGCGACTAGCGAAATCGAAGCCGCGGTCGAGAGCCAGTCGCTCCAGCCGACGATGAACCCGGGATACTGTCCGAGGGCCCTGTGCACGATCGGATACTGCCCGCCGGAGCGTTGGATCATCGCGCCCGGTTCCGCAAGCGACATCGCGCCGAGTAGGGCGTAGGCGCCACCGATCACCCAGACACTGAGGTAGAGAACCGTTGAGGGGAGGTGTGCGGCCACCTCACCAGTCGTGCGCAGGATGCCGACGACAATCGTGTTGCCGATCAGGACAGCGAGGCCGAACGCCACGCCGAGTACTTGATGGAGCTTGCCGCGGCCGCTCAGTGGAGCCGACTCGTCATGGGATCGCCCTGTGTGAGTAGGCCGAAAGCTACTCCCAAGATCGTCCCCGCGGCGCATCGCCCAGCAACGCACCCCCTGCCCGATGCAGGAACTGGATTGACCCGACGAAACCATTACTTAGGCATTGACATAAGTGTTCTGGGCGATAGAATTCCTCAGGCAGATCGGATAACTCAACTCATCGGATGGTTTCGGAATGGTTCGTTCCGCAGTCGCTGACAGCGTTTTTCACGCCTTGTCCAATCCGACTCGCCGGAAGGTCCTGGAGCAACTGTCGGTCGGTCCCGCCACGGTGAGCGAACTGGCGGCGCCGTTCGACATGACGCTTCCCTCGTTCGTGCAGCACCTGGCGATTCTCGAAGCGAGTCGACTGGTGAAGTCGAAGAAACAAGGACGGGTACGGACCTATGAGATCGCGCCCGAACGGTTCAAGGTCGTTGATAACTGGCTCGACGAGCAGCGCCAGTTGTGGGAAGCCCGCCTGGATCGGTTCGACGAGTATGTCACACACCTCAAACAGAAGGATTCCGGTCCATGAGCAAGCCCTTCGCGGTCAATCCGAAACTCGACCTGGTTTTCGAACGGTTCATCGACGCCCCCAGGCACCTCCTCTGGGACGCGTTGACGAAGCCCGAACATCTCAGGGAGTGGTATATGCCCAAGGCCTGGGGGCGTGTCGCCAATTGCGAACTGGACGTACGACCGGGCGGCATCTTCAGGATCGACATCGCAGTGGCAGACGGTCAGGCGTTTCCCAACATTGGCTGTTTTCTCGAAGTCATCGCCCAAGAGCGGCTGGTCTGGACGTCGATGTTGTTTCCCGGCTTTCGTCCGGCGGTCTTCGACGACATCCCGATCACCGCGATCGTCACGATGGAAACGGTCGGAACCGGAACCCGCTACATCTTCACGGCGCTGCATCGGAATGAAGCTGACGTCGAGGCAAATAAAACGTCGGGGTGGCAGCAGGGGACCGAGATTGCCGTCGAACAGTTCGTGGCGCATGTGAAGTCGATGAAGTAGGCCGGGGGGACGCAAGGCGGGCATACCCAAACCAGTGAGACCCAACCGTGGACGCAGGGTCGTATATTCCATCCAACCACGGAGAGTGAACAATGACCAACGACCAGAGCGGCTACAAGCACGACGCGAGCGACAAGAAGCTCGCCGCCCAAGCGGAAGCAGACAAGGAAGCCGGGAAAGTTTCCAGCTCGCGTGAGCATCCGGAGCACGACGCAGACGCAACCAGCAGGCACGACGACACCGGCAAGGATCGCATGTTTGAAGGTCGCGAGCAGCACGACGACGCGGACCTGCAGAGCGAGAAGAATCGGCTGGCGAAGGACCAGGCGCGTCACCACCATCCGGTGGATGGAGAGGATGCGGTTACCGAGTCAAACATGCACGTGAAGCGAAAAGACTAGCCGCCCTTCACTCCCGCTGCGATGCGGTCGCCGATCTCGCTGTCAACGTTGCGCCAGTATTCGAACGCACGCTGGAGTACGGGCTCGGAGACATCTGCCATGAGGTGTCCGACGACGTTGGACACCAACCGGGTGCGCTGCTCGTCATCCATGACCTCGCGCACCAGGGTACCTGCCTGGCCAAAGTCGTCGTCGTCCTTGCGCAGGGTGTAGGCAGCGCGGATCATTTCGCCGCTGGCATCCCAGGTTGCCGTCTCGGGATAACGTTCGCCATCAGCCTTCGGGCCGCCCTTCGAGTTCGGTGTATACACCGGGTCAGAGACATTCTGGACCCGCATCGCCCCGTCCTTGCTGTAGCTGTGCACCGGGGCCTGCGGCCGATTGACGGGGATCTGCTTGTAGTTGACACCCAGCCGGTGCCGGTGCGCATCAGCGTAAGCGAAGATCCGGCCGAGCAACATCTTGTCCGGGCTGACACCAATTCCCGGCACCAGATTGTTGGGCTCGAACGCTGCCTGCTCGATCTCGGTATGATGGTCAGTCGGATTGCGGTCCAGCGTCAGTCGGCCGACCTCGTGCAGCGGGTAATCACCGTGCGGCCACACCTTGGTGAGGTCGAAGGGATTGAAACGATAGGTCTTCGCTTCTTCAAACGGCATGATCTGAACTCTCAGCGTCCAACTGGGATGCTCACCCCGCTTGATCGCGTCGAACAGGTCGCGCCGATGGTAATCGCCGTCGGTGCCGGCCAGCCGGTCGGCCTCCTCCTGGGTGAGAAAGTCGATGCCTTGCTCGGTCTTGAAGTGGTACTTCACCCAGAAGCGCTCGCCGGCCGCGTTGACCCACATATAGGTGTGGCTCGAGTAGCCGTTCATGTGCCGCCATGTCTTCGGAATCCCGCGATCGCCCATGAGCACCGTGACCTGGTGGGCCGACTCAGGCGACAGCGTCCAGAAATCCCACTGCATGTCGTGGTCGCGCAGGCCGTTGTCGGCACGCCGTTTTTGCGAGCGAATGAAGTGCTGGAACTTCATGGGATCGCGGACGAAGAACACCGGCGTGTTGTTCCCCACCATATCGTAGTTGCCTTCGCTGGTAAAAAACTTCAGCGCGAAGCCACGAGGATCACGCCACGTGTCAGGGCTGCCCAGCTCGCCCGCCACAGTGGAAAAACGGATCAACGTGTCGGTCTTCGTTCCCGGCTGGAATACCGCGGCCTTGGTGTACTGGCTGACATCCTGGGTGACCTGGAAGTGGCCGAACGCTCCCGAACCCTTTGCATGCGGCTGACGCTCGGGAATTTTTTCCCGGTTGAAATTGGCCATCTGCTCGATGAGGTAATGGTCATGGAGCACGATGGGGCCATCCTGCCCCACGGTGAGCGAGTGTTCGTCGCTGGCCACGGGAATTCCGGCGTCCGTGGTTGTGGGCTTCCGGTCATCGTTCATGCTCATGCTCCTTAGCGTGCTGGTTTCGTTTGGCCGTGAGGCCACGTGTCTCTGAATTCGCCACCGGAGTGGAACACTTCGCCGGCGTTGATTGCTCGCAAGCTAGCGGGCCCCGCCGCAAGGGCGGCCTCCGCCACCGCGGTGTTGAAAGGGTCACACCAGATCAACACATACCGATAATTGACGCCCGCAGGAAGCTGGAAGGTGTAACTCTGAGTGCCGTTGTTGCTGCGGAGCGCGCTGATCCGCAGCGGGGAGCCGGTGTTGGCGTTGGTGGTGGTGTTGAGGTAGACGAATGGCCCGGGGACGCCGGAGACCTCGAAATCGCTCGAGAATTCGAGTGTGGCAACGCCATCGGCCATGGTGAAGCGTACCGACCCACGACCGATGTGCCCGACACCTCGGAACGTACCAACGGCGGTCGCGGCCCCGGCGCTGCCACCGGTTCCACCGCCCCCGCCCGTGACTGGGGGCAGCGGGACCGCGTCAGGGGCAGTCGGTGGCGTGGCACCACAGGCGCCCAGTATCAATGTGGCGGTGGCGAGGGAGGCCCAGGAGACGAGTCGCATCGGTGTCCTTCCGGTGTGGGATGTACGATGGAAACGCACCGAATCGGGACTCGGATCTCTCCTGAGACCTCCGAGCCCGCGCCAGCCGCGTCAACGCTCCCAAGCACCTCGACTGGGTTGTACATCGGTATCGAACGCTCCTGTCAGCACCGTGCCGGCCCGCTTGACCTGAACCCATATGCGGTACTTGCCGGGCGAGGGGAAGGCGTATGGAAAGCGTACGGTACTCTGCGATGTCGCACCGGTGGCACGAGACATGGCACTCATGTCGTTCTGCGTAATGCGCTGGCCCAGCATCCCGCTGACCGTATCAGCGGGAGTGCGCATCTCGACAACCATCTGGGTGCCCATCGAAATACTCCCTGCGGGGTGCAGGTGAACGAACACCGAGTCGTCGTCACGCGCAATCATCGCATGCCCCATCATTCCCATATACGGCTCGAGCGACGCCGCGTTGCCATCGGGCGCTCGCACTGTGAACTGCAGGTCGGCGTCATTATCGGCAAGAAGCGGATCCTTCGAATGCACCCACGACATCGTTGACCCATCACTGAGCCGGATGGTGCTCTGGCCAAGGCGCGAACCCAGCTCCCCCGACACCCACCAGGCGTCATCCGGGTCGGTGGCGCTCACACCGGTAGCTGGCGCGGCAGCGGAAAGCGGAATATCCACATCACCCACAAGTGTGTGCGTCATTCCGTTCTCGCGGACGATATCGCCGTAAACACGATAGTGGCCACCCGGCAACGGTGGCAGCGTGACGATGAATGCCGACGAATCGTGCGGCACCGGATGGAGGTGGGCGAATGCCTGCTTGTCGTCCCGTACGACAAACATGTGCATCAGTTTGCCATGATCGGGGATGAGTGGACTGAGCGCCGAGCGGCCGTTGCGGCGCAGCCACGACTGATCGTTGCGCATGAGCCACGTCGAGTCAGTGATCGCGAGGCTGA
>JBDSMU010000129.1:0-2773 GCA_039915685.1 Gemmatimonadales bacterium
CGAGATATGCCTGGCCGAGGTCGAAGTAGTCTGTGGCAAACAACTCGCCCGCGTCCTCGCCGATCGAACCGGTCAGGATCGGGGTGTCGACCCGGATGAACCCGCGCTCATAAAAGAAATCGTTCGCAGCCTGCTCGATTTCATGACGCACCCGGCCAATTGCGACCTGCTTGCGCGAGCGCAGCCAGAGGTGGCGATGCTCGAACAGAAATGCGGTACCGTGCTCTTTGGGCGAGATCGGAAAATCGACGCTCGGCGCCAGGACCGTCACGTCATTGGCCGTGAGCTCGTAGCCACCTGGTGCCCGCGCGTCAGCGCGCACGGTACCGGCCACCGAAACTGCCGTTTCATGGGTGAGCGTCGCGAACCGCTCCCACGCACCATCGGCCACTTCCTGCTTCGGGAACACCGCCTGCAGGTACCCTGTGCCGTCGCGCATGGTGAGGAACGCGATCTTGCCCGACGAGCGCGTTGACATCACCCAGCCTTGAACTGTGACGGTTTCGCCGGCGTGCGGGGCGAGTTCGGAAATTCGCGGAGTGGCCATGGGCGGATCTTAGGGGGAGTTGGGGGCGGGGAAAAGGGACCGAAGAATCTGGCGTTGGGCGGGCCGCCGCTGCGCGAACCAGCAGTGCGGAAACGCCCACGCCACCACAACCAACACCCCCGACCCCGCCAAAACGTTGCTCCGGGGAGCAGCAATTACGGCTTCGCACCGCAACTCACGCCCGACTCACGGCTGGGACACAGTGCGCTCACGACCTGGTGCGAAGTTCCTCCTTCATCCCGTACCGGGCGACTGGTGCCGCACGACGATCGATCAGGGTGGTGCCCGCTCGCGTCGCTGGCGGTGCGCGCATTTCGACATCTTGCAACGGCGGAGCCATCACATCGAGCTCGTCAACATTCCGATCGAGTGGATTGTCACAGTGGGGGGCGGAAGTGCGTGACACGTTTTGGGAGGTCACGGTGGGGTATCCGCGGGTTCGCGCTCAGTGACGCCGACCGTCACGCGACCCGACGGCGTCGATCTGGTGGCACGTGTTGCAATCACCGCTGCTCCGAAACTCGGTTCACTCGACTGGAGGGTGTCATGGCTCGTCGCATTGGTTCTCCCAAGGTCAGGCTCGGCCGCGCCTTGACCGGGTTGCTCGTTGCTTTGGCCGCCGCGTGTTCCGACAGTTCGACCATCCCGCAACCGCCCGAACCCGCCTATCGAATCTCCGCGGCCGCCGGCGACGGCCAAGTCGGCCTCCCGGGAGCCGAACTACCCCGTCCACTCGCGGTTCGGGTCACCAATCAGTCAGGCGTCGCGGTCGCCGACGTCGCGGTCGAGTTCGCGGCGGAGGGTAACGGGACCGCAGGCCGCACCGCGCGCACCAACGCCCAGGGCCTGGCAATAGTCTCCTGGACCACCGCATCAGGGTCGGGTAGCGGGACCCAGGTGGTGCGCGTCCGGGTCGCTGGCGATGCAGGCGCCATGGCTTCATTCACCATCCGTGCCCTGGGATCCCTTGCCAAGGTGCGCGGCGACGGACAGGCTGAGGCTCCCGGCCAAGAATTGCTCACGCCACCGACCGTCCGCTTGCTCGACACCGACCAGCGCCCAATTGCGGGTGCGACCGTCACCTGGTCCGTCGCGAGCGGGCTCGGCGCCACGTCGGCGGCAACCACCAACACCAACGCCGCCGGCGAATCATCCGTTGTATGGTCGCTCGGCCCCCAGGGCGGCCCTGACGTGCACTCACTCGTGGCCGACGTCGCGGGGGTCGCGACGACGCGGTTCACGGCGACCGGGACCCTGACCGAAGTCCGGATTCAGATCGTCGGCGACAATCGTTCCGGGGCGCCGGGTCGCGCTGTCCGCACGGTTGCCCAGGTCGTAAACGGCGGAGCCAACCCCATCCGGCTCGTCAACATGCCGATCGAGTGGATTGTCACAGCGGGAGGCGGAAGTGCTTCGCCGGCGACTGGCGTGACTGACGAGAGCGGATACGCCACCACCTACTGGATCTTCGGCGACTCGCTGGGGCCGGGGACGCAGCGCCTCGAGGCGCGGTTGGTCGGAGCAACGGCAATCGCCGCCAACGTGGTTGGGACAACTATCGGACCGCCATCTGTGATCACGATTTCAGAGGGTGACACGTTCTGGGAGGCCGGCATGGGGGGCTACTTGTTCGCGGAGGTCCTGGACGCGTTCGGCTCGGGGATTGAGGGCGCCGCAGTCGCGTGGGCGGTGGTGTCAACGGGCCCCGCCTCCGGGCAATTCTACCAGCAGACGACCATCACGGACGGCCGCGGGGAAAGCTTCGTGCAGCTCACGCTGGGGTATGCGGCGGGCTCGCTTTCAGTGACGGCGACCGTCACCCGCCCTGACGGCGTCAATTTGGTGGGACGTTTCGATGTCACCCCCTATTGACATGTCCGCCGTTACGTATCCGTAAGCAGTATGGCGTTGCCTTGCGTTTGAAGGAACAACACTTCTCCCTGGAGGCTATCGTGCCTCGTACCATAGGCGTTCGTCCCACCAAGTCCTTCGGCGGCGTTGCGTTGGTGATGATCACCTTGGCCGCCGCGTGTTCCGACAGTTCGACCACCTCCAAACCGCCCGAAACCACTGCGTACTTTATCTCGGTCACCGCTGGGAACAACCAAGTCGCCCTGCCGGCGACCGCCTTGGCATCCCCGCTCGCCGTTCGGGTCACAGATCAGGCTAGCGTTCCCGTATCTGGCGTGACCGTGGAGTTTGCGGGCGCCGGCAGCGCTTCCGGCA
>JBDSMU010000161.1:0-6858 GCA_039915685.1 Gemmatimonadales bacterium
TGAGAGGTTGAGAGGTTGAGAGGTTGAGAGGTTGAAAGGTTGAAGGGTTGAAGGGTTGAAGGGTTGCGGGTGACGCGGGGTGCCCCCACAGGTGCCGCATTCCATGCGGCACCCGCGTCACGCGGAACGTGAAATGCGACAGGCTCAGAGGCCCGGGCCTATCGCGGACACCGGAGGTGGCTTGCCAAAAACGTGGCTGGGTGGAGTCTGCCTGACGCTCGGGTTCGCGGCCACGGCACCAGCGCAGGCCCGGCCAGACACGACCCGCTATATCGAATCGGTGCGCGCGACGGTGACGACCCGCTCCGGGGGATCGGTGCGGGAGCGTCGGCTTTTCCGTGATGCGCTGTACCGCTTCACCACTCACGGTGACACCACGAAAGTTTTTGCCGATTCAATACTTCTCGCCGAGATCGAGGACGCCGTCAGGCACGACGTCGACGTCGATGCCGTGATTGGTGCACGATGGCTGATGCTCGGTCGCCGCGTCGTAGAGCGCCCGTTTGTTCCGCAGGAGATCGTGGAGGTGAGTGACTTGGCGGTGGCCATGGACGATTTCCTGCCGCCCGTGCCGCCCGCACTCGCCGTCAACCGGGGAGTGGTGGGGCGCGGAGCCGAATGGCGTCGTCTCGCAGACTCAGGCACCGTTGCGAGGTTTCGCTGGACCATCGACGCGACTCGCGATTCGACATACCTTGTCGCTGATAGCGTGCCGCTAAGGGCATCCGAAGACCGCACCGAATCCGGAACCGGCACTTGGTCTACCAACGGACGTCCGATCTCGTGGCATCGGGAGATCACGAGTCAGGTCACATCGACGGTGCGCGGTCGGATCGTGCATGCTCAGGTGACCCAGGTGATCACGGTGCACCGCGAACCCTGATGCTGGCCACCGCCACCTTATCCCCGCCGGTCTCCTCCCTTACATTGCAGGTAACCCGCCGGAGGTCCTGCCCATGACGGAGCCCTTCTTCAGCTCCGACGAGTTCGACGAACAGGCCCACCATTTGTACAACGAAGGACGCTACGACGATGCCCTCGCCCTCCTCCGCGATGGGCTCACCCGCTATCCCCAGGCAGTCGAGTTGCACGTTGGTGCGGGGTACGCCCAGCTCGCGCGCGAGGAGTACGCGTGGGCCCGACAGGCGTTCGAGTTCGCGCTGGTGCTCGATCCCGACCACGAGGATGCGCTGGCCGGGCTCGGAGAGGTGCTTCTCGTCATCGGGCACATCGAGGGTTCCCTGCGCGCGTTCCAGCGCACCATCGAACTCGGCTTCGACAACGATCACGAGCTGATGCTGCAGGTGGGGCGCGCGCTCTTTCGGGAGGGCTTCTTCGCCGAGGCGCGCCGCTTCTTCGAACGCGCACAGGTGCACCACCCCCGTTCGCCGGAGCTCGCCGCGTCGCTCGGATACACCGCCCATCGTCTTGGCATGGACGCCGATGCATTCTACTGGTTACGCCGCGCGCTCGCACTCGAGTCGGAATACACCGAGTCCCGGATTTACCTCGCGAACATCCTCTACGACCGTGGCGAGACCACTGCGGCGCTGAAACACTTTGCGCGCACCCGCCCCGACGACCACTTCGACGATCTCGGCATCTGGCGGATGGTCGAACTGCTCAAGGGTGCGAACGGCCTGCGCGACGAAGCACCCGAGCTACAGGAATGGCTCGCCCGCCTCGCCGAACTGGGCGAGGAGATCTCCCCCGAGGAACAGCTCCTCGCGGAGATCGAGGGGATGCAACCCGACGGAACGCCGCGCGACCCCAACCAACTCGAACTCTTCGGTACGCTGATGCGTGATGTTCCGGAAATGCACCGCCGCTCCACGGGTGAGGCGTCAGTCCACGTGATCGAGACCCTTGAGGGGCTCGCGCTCCGCGGGTCGTGGGACGAATTACTCCTCCAGCTCCAGACCGTTGACGGTGCGTGGGCCGACGACACCCTCGTAGAGTTCATGCACGCCTTTGCACAGCGCGGTCAGGCCGAAACCGGGGTCCGAATCCCGGTGACCAGCGCCGAAGCGTTCCTCCGCGGATCGGCCGACGCCGGAATCATCCGGATCCTGCAGTGATTGCCTTCGACAATGCCGGCAAAACCTACACGAGCGTGCTGACCCGCAAGCGGGTCGACGCGCTTGCCGGCTTTACCATCGAGATGCACCGGGGCGAAGTGATCGGTATTGCCGGACCGAATGGCGCCGGCAAGTCGACCCTCATCTCGCTGCTGATGGGATTCCTGGCTCCCACGGTGGGATCGGTCCGCATCGATGGCGCCTCGCCCCGCCCGTGGGTCGAGGCCAACGGTGTTGGCTACCTCACCGAACTCATCAACCTTCCGCCGCGGTGGAAGGTGCCCCATGCCCTGGAAAGAATGGCAAACCTTGCCGGCGTTCCTGCTCGGTCGCGCCGGGCGCGGGTCGACGAGCTCATGAGCCAGCTCGGGTTGGTCGAGCATGCCTCGAAACAGGTCCGGCACCTGTCAAAGGGAAACCTGCAACGCCTCGGACTCGCCCAGGCGCTCGCAGGCAACGCAGACGTGATCGTGCTCGACGAACCCACCCATGGTCTCGATCCGCTGTGGACCCAGCGATTCCGCGATGTGGTGGCTGACCTGCGACGTCCCGATCGCGTAATCGTGATTGCGTCACACAACCTCGATGAGCTTGAGCGCCTCGCCGATCGGGTCGCAATCCTCAACAAGGGTCGCCTGCAGCGCGTGGTCGAGCACGGCACGATGTCCGCATCACCAGTGTCGCTGGCGTGGCGAGTCGTGTTCGAGGGCGATGTCCCGCTGGATGGCGCGTTGCCGACAGCGCTGCGGGTTGATGGCCGCGCTGGCGCATGGGTGGTAGAGGCATCACGCACCGAAATGAGCGGCGCGCTGGCCGCGCTCCTCTCGACCGGTGCAGTACTGGTCGAGTGCGTCCCCGCCGAGAGCGGGCTCGCCAATGCATTCCGCGCGGCGGTGCAGGAATGAGCGCCGATCGTTCGCCGTTCCGCTATCTGCCGTGGTTGGCCCGCGATGTGGCGAAGGGACCAGGCGCGCTCTTTCTGCTTGTTATCGCCGTGGTGTGTGGCGTCCTCTGGCGGGTGTCGAAGGGCGACCAGACTGTTTTCCCGATGACGCCCGATTTCATCCAAGCCGGTATCCTGGACAGCGCGACCATTTTCGCAGTGTTGATCGCAGTGGGTGGTATCGTGAGTGGCGACGTGCACAACGGCTATTACCGTGCCTACTTCAGCAAGCCGATACCGGTTTGGTGGTACTACCTGCAGCGCTGGATTCTGGGCGGCATCGCCGTGATGCTGATCCCGGTGGTCCTCGGTTTGGGCCTGAGTCTCGTGTTGGGTGGCGGCCATGGCATCACGACTGCGTTGCTCGCCAACATCGCGGTGTCATTCCTCTTGGTGGGCGGCGCGGTCCTGCTCCTCTCGGTGTTTACGCGCCGTGATTGGCTCATCGTGTTTGTGGTGGGCTCGGTCCAGCAAGCCTTCGCATCCTTCGTACAGATGGGAGTCCCGGTGAACCCAGCCGTGAAGACGGTATGGAAGGCGCTCCCGCCGTTCCACTTGCTCAAGCCCGGCGGGCCGATGCTGGAGGGCCGGCCGCTCCTGCACGTCGTGGGGTACGGGCTGGCACTGACCATGATCGCGCTCGTCTTGCTGCGGGTGCGCCCGCTCGGGAGCGGTGGGCGCGCGTGAGCGCGCAACCCTCCGACGGGCTCCGCCGCGAGCAACTTCCCAACGGGGTGACGCTGCTCGTCCAGCGCCGTCGTGCCGCGCCGGCGACCGCACTGGTGACATACATGCGCGCCGGTTTCCTCGATGAGCCAGACTCGCTGGCCGGCGCGTCACACGTTCTCGAACACATGATCTTCAAGGGCACGCGCACCGTCGGCCCCGGTGAACTCGCGCGACGGACCAAGGCGCTTGGCGGGGCGCTCAATGCGTTTACCGCCTACGATCACACCGTGTACTTCGCGACGGTCCCCGCCGTGAACACCGCACCAGCCGTGACGTTGCAGGCCGACGCGGTCCGCAACGCCACCATCGATCCGGAGGAGCTTCGGCGCGAGCTTGGCGTGATCATCCAGGAGGCCCAGCGCAAGCTCGACACGCCTGGTGCTGTCGCTGGTGAAACGCTGCACGAACTCCTCTACAACGAGCACCGGATACGGCGCTGGCGAATCGGAACCGAGGAGGCGCTCAACGGCTTCACCCACGCCGACATCGCCGGATACCACGCGAGCCGATACGTCCCGGCACGTACCATCGCCGTGCTTGTCGGCGACATCGATGTCGAATCCGCACTCGACACGCTGCGTGCCGCCTGGGGTGACTGGTCCTCTCCCGAGACGCCGATCGATGCCGGTCCGATTGAACGCTCGGCGTCAGTGTTGCGCACGCGACGATTCACGGGCGATGTCGCCCAGGCGGACCTCATCTTGGGCTGGCGTGGCACCGGCCCGATGCACCCCGACAGCCCGGCCCTCGACCTCGCCGCGACGCTCCTTGGCACTGGGCGCGGCTCACGCCTCAACCAGTTGGTGCGCGAACCGGGTTTCGCCAGCGACGTCGGTGCGTCGCACTTTGGCGCTGCCGATGTCGGCGTGTTCGCCGTCCGCGCGGAGCTCGATCCCGGTCGCACTGACGAGGCGCTGGCCGCCATGGCTACCTCAGTTCGCGCCCTCAGCGAACGAACGCCCGACCAGACCGAGCTCGATCGTGTCCGCACCATGATGCAGATGCAGTTCCGGCGTCACCTCGAGCGGTATGAGGGGCGGGCCATCGCGCTCGCCACCGCCGAGGCCGAGGGCGATGTAACGCGCATCGATCGCCGAGAAGGTGAAATCCTCGACGTGACCCCGGACCAGATTCGTGCGGCCGCTGCCCAGTACCTGCACCCCGACCGGGTCGCAGCGGTCGGATACTTCCCGGCGTCGAGCGCGGCGACATTCAACGAGGACACGTTGCGCGAGGCCTTTCGCGGCCCCGCACGCCTTCCCGCTCCGACCGTGATGCCTGAACCAATGAAGGCGGCGAATCCGCTGCGCCCGAGCATTGGCCGGGTACGGCACGGCGTGTTTCATGTCGAGGCTGGACATCTCGACATACTCGTGGCCCAGCACGGCGACGTGCCGCAGGTTTCGCTTGGTGTCTGGCGGCGACGCACCGAATTCGAGGACGCCACCAACGCCGGCCTTGCTGCCCTCGCCATACGCTCGATGGTTCGCGGCACCACCACGCACGACAGCATCCAGCTCGCGCTCGCCGTCGAGTCACTCGGAGGTTCCCTCGCGGCTAGGCTCGGGGCGGACACGCTGGGTTTTGGGGTCACTGTCCTCCCCGAACACGTCGCTGCCGCGGCGGCGTTGCTTTCGGATGTACTGTTGCATCCCGGTTTCGATTCGGGTGCAGTGGCCGTGGAGCGCGCCCTCCTCCTCGACGACGCCCGTGCCGTGGCCGACAACGCGGTGCGATTCCCGGTGCAACTCGCGCTCGGCGCAGCATTCGGCGACACCGGTTACGGCGCCCCCGTACTCGGAACACCTGATTCGCTCAGCAACATCGGACACGATGACCTCCACGCCTGGCACCGCCGGATGCTTGCGTCAGGGCGCACGACTGTGGTTGCCGTGGGCGCCGACGATCCAGCGCGATTGGCAGACCTGTTGCTCGGCGCCTTTGCAGATATCGCCACGAAGGGGACCGACGATGCCATCGCCGGTTTGTCGCAGCCCGTTCGGGCGACGACACGGGTGGAGCGGCGCGACCGCAAACAGTCGGCGTTCACGATGCTCTTCCCGGGGCCGTCGCGAGGCAGCCCCGATCGCTTCGCAGCGGAAACCTGGGCCGCGATCGCTGGTGGGCTCGGCGGGCAGCTGTTCGAGGCACTCCGCGATCGTCGTTCGCTCGCCTACACCGTGATGGCATCGTCGTGGCAGCGGCGTGATGCTGGCGGGCTGCTGACGTACATCGCCACCGCGCCCGACCGTTTGGAGGAGGCGCGCGCAGCGATGCTGGACGAGCTCGCCATCTTTCGCGCCGCGCCACCCAGTGAAGCCGAGACCTCCCGGGCAACGGCAATGCTTGCCGGTCAGGCGCAAGTCGCGCGGCAGACCGCGGGCTCCGTCGTCGCCGAGATCGCCGATGCGTGGTTGATGGGCGAAGGGCTTGAGGAACTGGATGATCCGGGTGCGGCGTACATCGGGGTCACGCCCGACGATGTCCACCGCGTGGCCGCGGCATCGCTCGATCCAGCTAGTCGCGCTGAGGGCGTGCTCGAGGCGGTGCGTGCCGCTGGCGAGTAGCTTTGCGGGGTGATCACTCCGCTGCCGATGCCTGAACGGCGCCATCGCTTTTCCGGCGCCGATGCGATTTCGCTGGTTCGAATTCCGCTCGCGGTGGCATTCCCCCTGATGGATGGGATGACGGAGCGGCTGGTTCTCATCGGGGCGGCCGCGCTCACCGACATGAGCGACGGCTGGGTGGCGCGGCGATGGGGTGGATCGCGCTTGGGCGCCGTCCTCGACCCGATCGCCGACAAGCTTTTCATGGCCTCGGCATTTGCAGTCGTGCTGGTGTCGGGGAAACTGGCGCCGCTTGAGGTGCTCGCCGTGGTGATCCGCGACCTGGTGGCATCGGTGGCGTTCTTCATCACCGTGGCGCGGCGGCGAAGCACCGCAGTGCCGGCACGAGCGGGGGGGAAGGCGGTGACGCTGCTCCAGCTCTGCACGTTGGTCGCGTTCGTGCTCAACTCGACTGGGTATCTTCGCCCGCTCGCATGGGCCACCGGTGCGGTCGCGCTCTACGCGATCTACGACTACAGCAAACCCTTCTTCCGGAAACTCA